>CAZRYL010000016.1:0-41811 GCA_964604285.1 uncultured Methanotrichaceae archaeon | reverse complement strand
CTCCCTTGAGTTTAACAACGTTTACCCTCTTCCTTCCCATGGTCCTTGTGGTTTGGGAAGGTATACAATTTATAACTTGTGTTATGCTGCACTACTATGGAGAAGCTGTATGTTTGCAGTTTAGCGGTCATGTTTATATTGATGACCGCGATGACTGCGGGTGCTGCTGAGAATGAAAATGTCATGCGGCTTGGACTGCAGAGCGACAAATTCACGCAGATGAATGCTTTCGTTCTTCCCTGGGGAAATGGTGCTGTGTTTGGCATGACCCATATTCCACTTGCAACCTTCAAGCCCGACTTGAGCATAGGCCCTTGTTTGGCGGAGAAATGGGAAACGTCTCCCGATGGAAAGTCGATAACATTCCATTTAGTGAAAAACGCAACCTGGCACGATGGAAAGCCAGTGACCGCAGAGGATGTGGCATTTTCGTTTGAATACTGGAAGAAGATAGACAAATCGGATGCTCGGGGAAATTGGTATGGCAGCTACCTGGATCATGCAAAAGCCATTGATGGCAGCACAGTTGAGCTCGTTTTTAGTGAGTCAGTGGCAGCGGTGACTTTGGCGTCTCAGATTCCAATAACATACATAGTCCCGGAGCATGTTTGGAAAGATGTAAAGACGCCCAAGGAGTACAATGGGACAGATGCACTGATTGGGTGCGGTCCTTTTATCTTTGAGAAATTCGACAGTGACGCACAGATAGCTTACCTTAAGGCCAATCCCAATTATTTTGCTGGCAAGCCCACAGTCGATGCGATCGAGTGGCGTTATTTTAGATCTTTAGACACCCTTCTTTTAGCGCTGAAGAAAGGAGAGATCGATGCCAAAGCGGACTACTACCAGCCGGTCTCGGGGATTTATGCAGCCGACCTGGTGAAGGCCGAGGACATCGATCTCATCATTGTGCCAGATATCGGCGTTCCACTTCATCTGGTCTTTGGATTCAAGCAATATCCGACAAACACCACAGAGTTCAGACGGGCTGTCTCATACGCAATTGATTATCAGGCCCTGAAGGAGATGATCGCTGCGGGCTACGGAGAGATCCCTGGCATTGGATACAGCTCTCCTGCGCTGCCTGGCTTTGATTCCGAGCTGCCTAGGCTGGAGTACAATGCCACAAAGGCAAAAGATCTCCTGAACCAATCTGGCTTCCTTGATAGGGACGGCGACGGCCTGCGTGAGGCTCCAGACGGAAGCCGGCTAAGAATACCTATCACTCCGGACACCAAGCCCCAGTATGTGAGGGCGGCGGAGGTCCTATCTCAAAATCTCCATAAAGTAGGCCTGGATGTCTACGTCGAGTCGCTGAGCAGCGATGCCTTGAGGAAGAAGCTGTGGACTGACAGGGACTACTTCATGGCTGTCAGATACTCTACGCCATATGCCAATCTGGCAGGAGATACGGCTGCCGAGTACTATGTGGATCTGCCGGGAATGTTCGGCACGTCCACAGATCCGAAGATCCTTGAGATCGTAAATGAAGCGATCAGATCCAAGGACATGGATGAGCTGAGGCAAAACCGCCGGGCGATTCAGCGATACGTAGCAGAGGAGCTGCCCATCATAGCGCTCATCTGGGGAGATGCAATCTATCCAGTGCGCACAGACCGCTGGGAGGGTTGGACTCCGATGTTCGGCTACGGGCCCGTGAACTACTGGTCGTGGTTCAGCCTGAAGCCCACTGGAATGTGAAGGGGAGTCAGTATATCTTTTTTTGTTAAAATGACACTGAGGCGACTAACATGATAAATTGGTCTGATGAATGGAAGAAATTCCACGAAAGCTCCCCCTGGTCTCAGGAATTGATGAATAAGGGCATCACCATTGAGGAATATTGGGACAACTACAAATTTGGCGACAGAAACGAGGAATACAATCAACTAGCGGGCTACCCCGGCCTCATCATCGACCGCATGCTGAAATTCGCTGGACCCAACTCCTCCGTCCTGGATATCGGCGCAGGGGCCGGAGCCTACACCATACCGCTGGCCAAGTCCGCTCGCAAGGTAACAGTGGTGGAGCCCTCCAGAGGCCAGATCGCCCGGCTGATGCGGCGGGCAGATCGTGAGGGCCTGGAGAACATCGAGGTAATCAATAAGCGATGGCAGGATGTGGATAGATCGGAGCTGGAGAGTTACAGCCTGGTAAACGCTGCCTACTGCTTTCATATGCCCGATATCCGTCCTGCGCTGCAGAAAATGATGGACGTGACCACAGGGGCCCTCTTCCTGATCTCACTGGTTGACCACGGCTTCACCGACGTCTACGAAGGTGTCTTCGAGGAGTTGGAGCCCGAGCCGGAGTACATCTACCTCTATAACGTGCTGCATCAGATGGGCTACCCTGCCAATGTGGAGGTCATGGCTCGCAGCTACCAGATCCCCCTGGAGATGCAGCTCGAGATCCTTCGCAGCAGCTACGACCTCACGCCTGAGCTGGAGCAGAGGCTGACGGACCACCTGGTCGCCACTGGAAGGCTGGTTGAGCGGGATAATGAGAGATGGGTTAAGCGGGAGTACAAGGATGCTATGATCTGGTATAGGAAGGACTAATGAGCTAGGATGACCGCCCGCACAGGCTACATCGCCCGCCAGGCTCTCAGGTATTCCATCTCGCTGTTCATCATAGTAACCCTGATCTTCCTAATCCCTCGGATGATGCCAGGCGACCCCTTCGTCAGCCTTCTGGGAGAAGAGGTCTATTACCGCTCGCCGGAACTGGTAGCCCAGCTCAAGGCCCAGTACGGCCTTGATCGCCCTCTGCCTGAGCAGTACGTCTCATACCTGCAAAACCTTGTGCAGGGCAACTTCGGCTACTCCTTTCATTACTCTCAGCCCGTTTGGGACGTGATCGCCTACAAGATGAAGTGGATGGTCGTGCTGCTGATCCCTTCGGTTATTTTGGGCGCGATCCTTGGCATAGTCATGGGTGCAGCAGCAGGATGGAGGCACAGCTCAGGGGTGGACACTGGGATCACATCGCTCTTCTTATTCATCTACTCCATGCCCCACTACTGGCTGGCCATGATCTTCGTCCTCCTCTTCGCCTTCTACCTTGGTCTCTTTCCCTTGAGTGGCATCACGGGAGGCGGCCTGGAGGGCTTGGGGAAGCTGAAGGATGTGCTATGGCATATGGCCCTTCCTGTATTCGTCCTGACGCTCTTTGGAGCCGCCTACAACTACTTCATCATGAGGGGCTCAGTGATTCAGGTCTCGGGCGAGGGCTTCGTGCTGACTGCCAGGGCCAAGGGGCTGACGGAAAGAGATGTCCTCTTTTGCCATGTGCTGCGCAATGCTCTGCTTCCACTGGTCACAGTGGTCGCCTTGGACTTCGGATTCATGGTCTCGGGAGCACTGCTCGTCGAGATCGTCTTCTCCTGGGGCGGCATGGGGACGCTGGTGTACGATGCGGTTATGGCACGGGACTATCCTCTGCTGCATGGAAGCTTCCTGGTGATCGCAATTTGTGTGCTGGCTGCGAATTTCATGGCTGATGTGATTTATGCAGTGCTCGATCCGAGGATTCGAGGAGGCGAGACGGCATGAGCGAGTTTGCTGGCAGGCTTTTAAGCAAGTTTGAGTTTTCCTGGATCGAAATCATGAGGCTGAGCTGGCCGGTCCTCACCGGCCTCATCCTGCTGGCCATGTTCCTCCTTCTGGCCATATTCGCGCCCTTGATCTCTCCATACGACCCCTGGGAGCCGGGAAAGCCCTTCCTACCTCCGAGCGGAACGCACCCCCTCGGCACAAACGACATCGGCCAGGATATCTTCAGCGAGCTGGTTTACGGCACGCGCATATCTCTCTTCGCGGGATTCTTCGCCGCATTCGTCTCCGTTGCCGTCGGCACACTGGTGGGGCTCTTCTCAGGCTACCTGCGCGGTGCCGCAGATGAAGTCCTCATGGGCCTGACGGACATCGTCCTCATCATACCTGCCCTGCCCCTCATGATCATCCTGTCAGCCCACACCAGCCCCAGCATCTGGAATATCATCATAGTAATCGGAGCCCTCTGGTGGACCTCCACGGCGCGGGTGGTCCGCTCGCGAGTGCTTCAGCTGCGTGAGATGCCCTTCGTCGAGGCTGCCAGGGGCCTTGGAGCGGGCAACACTTACATTGTATTTCGGCATATCCTGCCCAACACATTGCAGGTGATCCTGGCAAAGTTCATCCTGGCAGTGGCTGGAGCCATGCTCACTGAGGCGTCGCTAAGCTTTTTAGGCCTAGGCGATCCACTGCAGAAGAGCTGGGGGATGATGCTCAACTACGCCTTCTCTCGCGGAGGATTCATTAACGGATATTGGTGGTGGTACCTGCCGCCAGGGATCTGCATCTCTTTAGCAGTCTTGAGCTTTGTTTTGATTGGCTTTGGGTTGGAGGAGCTGGATCGAAGAGAGCTGAACGCCAGCAAGCTTTAGGATGATCGACCGATTTTAAATGGGTATGAACCCATTCTCCATAGCTATCTTCTGACCTTCTGGGCTGAGCACGTATTCTATGAAGGCCTTTGCACCAGGCGATGGTTCTCCAAGTGTGTAGAAATAGAGCTTACGAGCCAGTGTATAGGCACCGCTTTTTATGCTCTCAATCGTCGGCTGAATTCCATCGATGGAAATCACCTTCGTGTCTCCACGCAAAACGTAGCTGTATCCCACGTAGCCGATGGCATTATCGCTGCCTCGAATGGCAGTCTTGACCTCAGAGCTATCTGAAGCTTCCATGGACACTCCAGGCGTTTCTGCCTCCTTGCAGCCCATTATGATCTCATTGAAGGTATCCCTTGTTCCAGATCCCGCCTTCCTTCCTATGGCGAAGATCTCCGAATCCGGGCCGCCAAGGTCCCTCCAGTTGGTAACATCCCCCCTATAAATTTGCTTTACATCGTCCTTTGTGAGCGAGGTCACTCCGGAATTATACACCTCAGGGCTGACCACGAGGCAAATGGCATCATAGCCCACTGGAATTTCCTTGAATCGTTTATTGCCGGTCTCGTACCTCTGTTTCTCTACAAGCTGGATCTCCCTGGAGGCCATGGCAATGGAGGATCTGCCCTCAGCCACATCCACAATTCCAACTCCGGTTCCCCCCGCTGTCACGCTCACATGGTATCTGTCCTGAAGCATGTTGAACTCCTCTGCTTCAAGCTCTGCGAGGGGCATGACGGTGCTTGATCCGGAGACAGTAACCTTCTGCTCTCGGGCGTGCACTGATGCTGCCACAAATAAAACGACGAGCAACAGGACCAATAGCTTGGATTTAGCCACCATAAGTTTACCAATTGCTAATGATGTTATGTAAGCTTTATCTTGAGCGGCTTTACGCCGAAAATATTGATATACCCCGACGTTTTCTTCAATGGCACTGTGTGTCATACAGGCACACATAAATCGAGCGCATAAATCAAACTCATCAGGGAATTGAAATGAATTACTGGCAACCTAAACTGGAGCTAATGGATAGGATTGAGCTCGAAGAGCTACAGCTCAGAAGGCTCAAGAGCATTGTTGAGAAGGTCTACAAGAATGTGCCATTTTACCACAAGAAGCTGAAGGAGGCTGCAGTCTCGCCACAGGACATCCAGACTCTCAAGGACCTCTCAAAGCTTCCAACCACACGAAAAGTGAACTTGCGGGAGAACTATCCATTTGGCTTGTTTGCCGTTCCGCGCGAGGAGGTCGTCCGGGTGCACGCCTCCTCCGGCACAACCGGAAAGCCCACAGTTGTCGGCTACACTGCCAATGATATCGCAACCTGGTCTGATATGATGGCCAGGGATTTTGTGATGGTCGGCGTCACGAAGGGAGACATCTTCCAGAATGCAGTTAACTATGGCTTTTTCACCGGTGGCCTGGGAGTCCATTACGGCATAGAGCGCATGGGTGCCATGGCAGTGCCTTCCGGCGTGGGAAACACTGAACGCCAGCTGGAGATCATGATGGACTTCGGCGTGACTGTGCTGCACTGCACTCCGTCTTATGCCCTTTACCTGGCAGAGACGGCTAAGGCCAAGGACATTGTGGATAAGCTGAAACTTCGCATCGGATGCTTCGGAGCCGAGCCATGGTCCGACGAATCTAGGAAGGAGCTGGAGGAGGCTTTGCACATCAAGGCCTACGACTCCTACGGCCTGTCTGAGATGATGGGGCCGGGCGTGGCATTCGAGTGCCAGGAGCAAAACGGCCTGCACATCTGGGAGGATCATTTTCTGATCGAGATCCTTGATGAGAATGAGGAGCCCTGTGCTCCAGGCGAGCCTGGCGAGCTGGTAGTGACATCTCTGACCAAGGAGGCCATGCCCCTTATTCGCTACCACACCGGCGACATGACCTATGTCCTGGACGAGAAATGCAGTTGTGGCCGAACCAGCAGAAAGCTGCACCGCTTCCTGGGGAGGGCTGACGACATGCTCATCGTGAGGGGCATCAATGTCTTCCCAAGCCAGATCGAGGATGTGCTGGTCAGCATTCCCGAGATCGGAAACTACTTCCAGGTAATAGTGGACCGCAAAAAGCACGGACTGGACGAGATCAGCAT
Source organism: uncultured Methanotrichaceae archaeon (assembly GCA_964604285.1). Classification (GTDB taxonomy): domain Archaea; phylum Halobacteriota; class Methanosarcinia; order Methanotrichales; family Methanotrichaceae; genus Methanothrix. The sequence continues at coordinate 35,269 of CAZRYL010000016.1, read as the reverse complement.
CCAGGTGGAGATGAAGGATGAGGCCTTCACCGGCGAGCTGCAGGATCTGGCCAGGCTGCAGAGGAGGGTGGAGGACAAGCTCAAGTCAGTGCTCAATGTGCGCAGCAAGATAGAGCTGGTGGAGAAGGGCTCCATCCCCCGCACTGCTGGCAAGTCCAGGAAGGTCGTGGACCTGCGAGACGTCTACGCCAAGGATGAGAGGGCAAAGGCGAAGGTCTGAGAAGATCGGCTGAGCAGGGGGCGATAAATACTGCTCATTACGCTGCCAATCAGACAAGGCATATGCAAGGGGCAACGACTGCTGAGCCTTTTTTGAGCGCAGCATTGTTTTACCATCCCCTGCGAGGCGACCCATAAAAAAATAATTTATTTTGCAACTGGTTTAATTCTAAACCATGACTGGTTGCTGGTCAGTTCGTATCAGTCCAGAGGTATTCGTCCCTCTAACCTGAAGTATTAAATATTAGTATTACTTAATATGAATTTTAAGAAATTTATGACATGCTAAGTTAGGTACAAGAGGTTATTTGAGAATGAACAAAAAAAGGTCCAAAAATTGAAGATCTTCTGGCTAGAGTGCTTTGCCGTCCATCTCGCCCGTTCTGATTCGAATGGTCCTTTCAACAGGCAAAACAAAGATCTTGCCATCACCGATGCTTCCGGTATGTGCTGCCTTTCTGATGATCTCTACGACATCTTTCTCCTTCTCATCCTGAACAACGACCTCCAGTTTGACCTTTGGGAGCATGTCCACTGTGTACTCCTCGCCTCGCCAGATCTGCTTGATGCCTTTCTGGCGGCCTCTGCCTTTCACATCCAGTAAGGTTAGGCTGGTGTAGCCCGCCTCATCAAGGGCATTTTTTACATCTTCTACCTTAGAGGGTCTGATTATTGCTTGGATCATCTTCATGTTCTCACCGTTTTAGGGGAATTTGCCGGAGCATGGGCGGTCTCAGCCACGATCATGCCTTCGCCAGGTTCTTGAGTTACGAACTCGGGATAAGCAGAATATCCATGCTCGCCACTGTCCAATCCAGCCATCTCTTCTTCTCTTGGAACTCTGAGGCCGACTGTGTGCTTTAGCAGGGCAAACAGAATGTAGCCGGTACCAAATGCCCATACAGCTACAACAGCTGCGTCTATGATCTGAGCCATCATCTGGCCAGTGTTACCAACAATCAGACCGCTCACGCCGCCATATGTGCCATCAGCGAAGATTCCCACAGCCAGAAGACCCCAGAGCCCGTTATAGCCGTGCACAGCCACTGCGCCAACAGGGTCGTCCACCTTCAGCACCCATTCGTTGAACTTTATTCCATACATCACAATGAAGCCGGACACCAATCCGATTACCACTGCAGCCCAGGTTGGTATATATGCACATGGCGCTGTGACACCTACCAGGCCTGCCAGGGCACCGTTGCATGTCAAAGCGATATCGACTTTTCCTGTTCGCAGGAACGTCCAGTAGCAGACCAAAACCGCACCGGCTGCTCCTGCCAGGAAAGTATTGACTGCTATCACTGATATCCTGAGATCCGTTGCAGCAAGCGTTGATCCTGGGTTGAATCCGAACCATCCGAAGAACAGGACGAAGGTTCCCAGCACTATGTAGCCCACATCGTGACCAGGTATAGCATTGGGCGTCCCGTCTTTGTTGAATTTTCCAATCCTCGGACCGAGGAGCATTATGGCTGCCAGGGCTACCAGGCCACCAACGGCATGCACCACCCCAGAGCCTGCGAAATCTCTTGCACCCACGCCGAAGGGCAGAGTTGATAGCCAGCCGCCGCCCCATACCCAGTGACCGTAGATGCTGTAGATGATGGCAGTGACGATGCCGCTATAAATCAGATAGGCTTGAAGCTTGAGCCTCTCAGCGCATGCACCTGCAACTATGGTTGCAGCCGTGGCAGCGAAGACTACCTGGAACATCCAGAACATCATTGTTGAGACATCATAGGCACTTCCGGATAGGAACCATCCGCTCCATCCAATGATGCTGTTCCCGTCTTCCAGGCCCGCGTAGAGCTTGGAGCCTCCAAACATGAGGGCAAATCCTACTGCCCAGTATGCCAAGGCGCCTATGGAGAAGTCCATGTAGCTCTTGGCGAAGTAGTTAACTGTGTTTTTTACTCGCAGGGCTCCAGCGCCAAGCAGGGCAAACCCGGCCTGCATGAAGAATACTAGGAAGGCCCCAACGAGGGTCCATGCAAAATTTGTGGCGATCTTCAGGCCAGATACATCGTCTGTGTAGGTGCTCGAACCGTTCGGATCGCCTGCCATTGCCATGGTTGCTAATAGCAGCAATAGCACGAAGGCACTTGCCGCAATAGCTCCACACTTTATAATTTTCATGCTTTACCTCAATCCCTTTATGCAGGAAACCGACTTCTTGATGCTATAAAAAATTTGTTAAAATAATTTCATAATAGTTATGAAAAGATCATCAATACATCATATTGAAAAAGATTAGTGGCATAGGTCTCTTTAGCAAGCCTGTTGGCGCTTTGAGATCGTTTATGGTCTTTTCACACTGAATATGAATTTAGCATATCTTTTCCTAAATATGCTTATAAATTAAGCTTTGGTCTCGATGAGTCGTGGTAAAATGCGTGCGATCTGCTCATTGCTATCATTAGCTATGCTTATAGGCACTGCATCTGCAGATGATGGACCAATAAATGCTGCAGATAACGCCTGGGTCCTGATCAGTGCAGCCTTGGTATTGATCATGATCCCTGGCGTCGGCCTCTTTTACGGTGGGATGGTGCGCAAGAAGAACGCAATCTCTACAATAATATTCAGCTTTGCCATCATGGGCATCATAAGCTTGCAATGGATTTTATACGGATACACCCTTGCCTTTGGGAAGGATATATCAGGGCTAATAGGAAGCCTGGACTTTCTTGGCTTGGATGGAGTGGGCATGGGCGTGAAGGAGGGCCTAACCATACCTGCTCTGACGTTCATGATCTTTCAGGCCATGTTTGCCATCATTACCGTCTCTCTGATCACTGGCAGCTACGTAGAACGCATCAAGTTCAGCTCCTTCCTGGTGTTCTCCCTGGTCTGGGCCACCCTTGTCTACGACCCAATAGCCCACTGGGTCTGGGGTGGCGGGTGGCTGCAGCAGCTTGGAGCTCTTGACTTTGCCGGAGGAATTGTGGTACATATCAGCGCAGGGGTGTCGGCTCTGGCCATTGCCATGGTAATTGGAGCGAGGAAGGGCTTTGGCACGGATCCCATGGAGCCTCATAACATCCCAACCACCGTTATTGGCGCGGCTCTGCTTTGGTTCGGGTGGTTCGGCTTCAACGCAGGTTCTGCGCTTGCAGCGAATGGCCTTGCTGCAAATGCCTTCGTCACTACCAACACATCAGCGGCTGCAGCGGCGACTACATGGATGCTTCTCTCCTGGAGGCAGAGAGCGCCTTCGGCCCTCGGGATCGTTACAGGTGCAGTTGCAGGACTGGCAGCCATCACTCCTGCCGCGGGGTTTGTGACGCCTCTTGCTGCAGTTCCCATCGGCGTTGTCGCGGCTTTTGCAGGCTACCATGCCATACTCCTCGTGCGGGGGAGCAAGAAGGTCGATGATTCACTGGACGTTCTTGCCTGCCATGGCATAGGCAGCACCTGGGGTGTTCTGGCAACTGGCATCTTCGCGTCCATCGGCGCGGCTGGGCTCTTAGCCGGGAACAGCCATCAGGTTGTGGTACAGCTAATTGCAGTTGCGGTCACATGGGTCTACTCCTTCGTCGTCACCTTGGCCATTGCCAAGGTTATTGATGCTGTCATGGGGCTTAGAGTCCGAGATGAGGAGGAAGCCGTGGGCCTCGATATCAGTCAGCATGGTGAAGGCGCTTATATGTGAGGTCGCTAAAAATGAAGAAGATTGAGGCCATAATCAGGCCAGAGAAGCTGCATCTGCTCCGCGAGAAACTTGATCGATTGGGTTTCTCAGGTATGACGGCCACGGAAGTTAAAGGCCGGGGGCGACAGAAAGGAATTGCCTTGCAGTGGCGTGCAGGCGACTACAGGGTAGAGTTTTTGCCCAAAGTCAAGTTGGAGCTAGTAGTAGACGATAAAGATGCGGAGAAGGTAATCGACCTGATTTGCGCCGTCTCGCAGACAGGCGAAGCTGGAGATGGCAAGATATTCATCTACCCGGTAGAGGACGTGGTGCGCGTCAGGACTGGGGAGCGGGGGTGCGGAGCTATCTGAATTTCAGATCACCCCCTCTTCCAAATCCTGATGATGACGGCAGCTCCAGCCAGGTTGATTGTAATGATGATGATGGCAGCGATGATCTTTTTCATGCCGCTCAGAGGAGATGTCCTGCCAGTCAGATCCAAAACAAGATCTCCGTTTATCAGGACATCTCTTGATTGTCCGTCTACATTGATGCTATACAGTCCCCTTGCAAGGCCTTTGAAGTTGTATTGCCAATCTCCAGAAGCATTTGCCAGCAGTCTTCCGTCACGAAGAAGTGACACTCCCTCAGGAGCACCGATGACTCTCAGGTCGTAGCTGCATTTTATAGGCAATGGCTGACCCTCGAAAGGATGATCGCAGGAGATATTAAGCGCATTTAGCACGGTCGGTGCGATATCCACCTCCGACCAATGGCCTCCCAAATTCAGCTCGTCTATTCCTGGGCCAAGAACGACCATAGGTACCCGAAGGGCCTCCAGGCGCTTCGCATATTTCTCTGCAGAATGGCCGCCCTTGTCTTTTTTGCAAGGAAAGCTCATCCCGTGATCGGCAGTGATGATCAAAAGCACATTGTTCTTCCGGCATGCCTCTGCCAATCTCCCAAGCGGTGCGTCCAAAGCAGCCACAGCCTCAAGATAGCCTTCAGAGCCCAGGTTATGGCCGGCGCTGTCAACGGCTCCCACATTCACAAGCATGAGAAAATGATTGCCCAAAAGATGTTCGACGATATCAGCTGCTGCGTCCAATCCCCAGGAGTTGTAACCTGCATAGCCCGCGACATGCTGCGCCGCAGTGTAACTGGCAAACTTGTCCCGCCATTCCTGGAAGAGTGAGGAAAGTCCCGCCGGCGCTCCCGCCCGAAAGCCTGGGATGGGCTCAGCTCCAAAAATTTCATTGTCTTCAAGATACAGGACTGCATCCATCTCTTGGAGCATGGGCATTGCATCGCCACGCTCTAACACAGCCAGACAGAGATAGCCTTCCTTGCGGGCTGCATCGAATATGGTGGGACCCAGGAACTGCGGGTCCACGTCAGAGTTGCCGGTAACAATGACGCTATGGCTTTTGGTGGTCTCAGGCACAGGAACTCTGAAGTCCACCACGCGGGCTCCTCTGCCTGTCAGGTTAAACAGCAGCGCTTTTTTCAAGAGCGATCCGTCCAGAGCATAGGCATTATGCTCAGGATACACATAAGATGCACCAAGTCCATCCACGACGAGAATGACTGCTCCCACTGGCTGCACTTCGGGGCCGACCTGAACATCGATGGCGCTGCAGGCTGATGACAAAATTAGCAATAAGGTCAATGGCTTTGCCCATTCTAAACAGCGAAGGGCCAAAAAAAAGAGAAAGGCACGGACCATCCGGGATCTCCCGATCTCTTAGAAGTCCGTCATGATCCTGTACTGATCGATCTCCGTCTGCTTCAGGCCCGCCAGGAATTGCTCGGCCATGTCGCGAATGTCCTTTGATCTTGTGATCGCCCTTCCCACGACGAGTATGTCAGCGCCCGCAGCCAGCGCCTGGGCCTCGGTATCCACGCGAATGCCGCCAGCCACTGCCACCAGGAGCCTTCTGCCGGGCTTGGCCAGCGCCTGCATCTCGCGAATGTTCTGCCAGGCATGGGCGCTCTTCTCCATGTCGATGGCCCTGTGCAACTCGACAACGTCTGGCAGGACATCCAGGCTCTTCAACACCGCAAGCGGGTCGGGCACATTGAGCATATCGATGACTGAATAGATGCCTGTCTTGCGAGCTTCCTCGATGGACAGCTCAAGGGTCTTCTTTGGCGCAAGGCCGGATATCACTACAGCATCAGCAGTGGAGTCTGCTGCCAGGCGCACCTCGAGGTTGCCCGTGTCCAGGGTCTTGAGATCCAGGATGACGAAAGCGCCTGGTCGGATGGCGCGAATCTCCTTGACGACGTTTATGCCCAGCATCTTGACTAGCGGAGTTCCCACCTCGATCAGTATGTGATCGCTCTCTGGCAGGGCAGCCAGCACACGACGCACCTCTGCCAGGTCCACCAGGTCGAAGGCCACCTGCAGATACGGCGGGTCCCATAGACGGGTTACTCGGAAGCCCATGATGGGATGGGTGGATCTGTCCTTCTCGTAGAGGACCTTGTCCACGTCCGGGAACCCCTCCATTGCGCGCTGCAATGCCAGCTTCGTGGCGCCATAATTGTAGCGGTAGATGGCATCGTAATCCTTGGCCTGCGGATGGATGAAAACTGACACCACAACCACCAGCTCCTCAGCTTTCTCCTTTGGAATGATCCCCTCAGCCACCGAGTCGGCCACCGCCTTGGCGACAGCCATCTGGGCCGGCCCAAAGATCTGGGCCGCTTGATCCATGCTCTTTACGGTGACCTTGGGCACGATGAGGGTAGAAGGCTTTGGAGGAAGATTCGGCCGAATAACCCCCAGAAGAGGAGTGTGCCCTGCCGAGAGCTGCGTGAGTCCAGAAGCAAAGGCCGTTCCCACTGGCCCATCCTTCTCTCCGATGAGCAGGTCGATATGAGCTATCTCAGGCTCTTTCCCGATGAGAGCCTCACCAACTAAAAACAAAAATTCACCTCGTAGCACGAGAGAATCATCTCTCTATTAATCCTTTTTCCACGCAACCCCTCTGGGCTTTAGATCCACTGCCAGTAGATCATGGGCGCAAGCATGATCAGAGCTAAACCCGTTGCCAGCCTCATCCCTGCACGGTGATCCTTGCGAAAAGCATCTACCTGCTCCGGGCTCATCCCCAGCGCGATGAAGCCGCCCAGGACCATGATCGGCAGGACGACCCCCAAGTTGAAGAAGAATAGGCAGGCTGCACCTGCAAAATAGCTCTGGGATGATAGAAGATCCAGTATTGCGAGGTAGATGGCTCCTACGCAAGGCGCCTTGACCAGGGAGAAGAGGGCACCGATCAGGAAGTATGAGCTGAAGTGGCCCCCTTCCACTCCTTTCTGGAAATGCTTGAGCGCCCAATCCGTCCGGAATAATGAGGCTTTTCCCCTGGCCAGCCGCACAGCGTCCAGGACCTGGGATAGGCCGGCCAGCAAGAGAAATGCAGTCAGAACATAGCGAAAGACGCTCGCCACGGCGTTCGTAGCTAGCAGGCGCTGCATGCCCAGGCCGAAGAGGAAGTACATGGTGAAGATGCCTAAAGAGAAGAACACCACCATCCTCACCATCTCGCGCTTGCGGCCTGTCGAGGAGAGCACCGATGCCGCAAGGAAGACCAGAATGCCCAGGAGGCAGGGGTTGAATCCCGCCACGAGCCCCGCACCAAGGACAGCGAAGATCGTGTAAAGTGAGAAATCCCTCAGATCAATCGATGGGACGTCTTCCATGATGCTTGCAATTGCGCTCTCATTGCTCGGGATGGAGAAGACTGGTTTGATACTGGGACTGGGATTTGCCAGTGCTTCTCGAATCAACCTCTCGAGCAAGGCATCGTCCCCTTCGTAATCTCTGTAGTTTATCACGCGTGTCCCTATGATTATCGCAGGGACATCCTTTGCTTTATACTGCTTTATGATGCGATGGCCTTCATCAGAATAGTAGTAGTACTCGCTTATCTTGAGAGGCATCTTTGCTCCCAATTGGCCCAGCACTCTTTCTGCGGCTGCACACTTTGTGCACCCGGGCGAATTGATGAGTATCACCTCGCTGGCGTCTTTGCCTTGCACGAGGGTGGTGTTCGCCGCAGCCATGCCTGATATCAGAACCAGGGCAACTATGAGCTTCAATAGAGGCATGAGGGCGCACATCAGCTACCTAAGTGATAGGACAGGTATAAAAAGAAGATTCAGGTTCAACTTACATACTCAAGCACAGGTCGGCTCCCAGAAGATGCCCTGCTGGAAGCGAAGCCCACAGACGCGCCATCCTCGGCCACCAGAGCTATGGAGTAGGGACAGCCTTCGGCGCAGATCTCCACGGCTTTCTTGATAAGCGGCGTGACATCTATTGTGTAGCTTCCCTCTTTGTCGACCTTTACAGATGCAAAGACGTCGCCAATATATTCTGGCTTGTCATTCCACGTTGCAGTGTCCAGTGTCGCACCATGCACCAGATACGCTCTTATCTCGCCCGCCTTCTCTGCCCGTACGGCTTCAAGGGTCAGTGTGGCTGACTGGATCTGCTCGGGCTTGAAGATGCCCTGGGACCCAAAGAGGTTGACAAAACTCAGGTAAACCTCCTGAACGGACTCGCCGTCCTCTGATGTGGCCCAGAGTGTCTCATTATTGCTGAAGTTCTGGTCTGCGTAGTTCGCATCCACATATGTTTCGACATCCGTATTCGCTTTGAAGCTGCCAGCCTCGGCCGACGCCGCAAGCAGCAGGAATAGACCTATAAGAGCATACGATGATCTCAAAGTTAATTCCTCCAAGGATACCAGTTCTCAACTGGTAAAAAGGCTTATGTTCATATGCCACTTATATAAACGGCCTCTCATCTATATGACTACGTTAGCTTTATTAACATCTCGACTGCTCTTGATCCAGGGTGGTCGCATGAAAACTACAGCCCTTTGCATCGCATGCATGGTATTTCTCATTGGATTTGGCGCAGACGCCGCGACTATACAGGTGAGTTCGAACTTACAAGCTGCGATAGATGCTGCCTCCCCGGGCGATACACTTCAGGTTGCTCCTGGAGTATACGACAAAATAACAATCCAAAAGAGCATAAACCTGGTGGGCAATGGCGCAACCATTCGGGCAGGCAGCAGAGATGCCTGCGTGAGCATCGAGGCCGACGACGTCCTCATCACAGGTTTCCAGGTCCGTGATGGCTTTTATGGGATAAAGCTCAACAGCGTGAAGGGCTGCAGGGTCTCCAATAACACAGTAATTCGATGCACTCAGCCGGGCATTGCCTTGCTATTCTCCGATGGAAATATCATCACGGGAAACAATGCCAGTTTCAACGGCCTGGGAGGCGAGGGCTGGTATGGAATCTACCTCTCCAACTCAGATGACAACCTCATCGCGAACAATGTTGCATATGGCAACGGTGCTTATGGCATAAACCTCTTCCCATCATGTAATAACAACACAATCAGAGGAAACGTGCTTCAGGGCAACATGTACGGGCTCTACATGTTCACCAACTGTGCAAAGAATCGCATTGAGTTCAACGACATGTCAAAGAACACCAATTCCGGCCTGGATCTGCGTTTCAACTGCACCGAGAACATAATCCTCAACAACACCATTGAGAAAAATGTCGTAGCTGGCATAACCCTCATGCAATCAGGCCGAAATACCATATCAGGAAACCTGATCAGTGGAAATGGCCGCTACGGGCTGCAGGTGCAGGGCAATTCAGATACGAACATAATTTCCTACAACAACATCTCCGAAAGCCAGACGGGCATATTCGTGGAGTCTAGCGGAAATATGATCTACGGCAACAGCATTCTGGACAATGTGGTTCAGGCAGAGGACAGAGGCAAGAACTCCTGGAATGCGAACTATCCTAAAGGCGGCAACCTATGGAGCGATTATCTGGGAAAGGATGAGATGATGGGCCCTGGCCAGGACGTCTCCGGGAAGGATGGGTTTGGCGATGAGCCCTACCGGATAAACGAGGTGGCAAGAGACGATTACCCGATCATGGGCAATCAGATCAAGCAGATCAGCATCATAGACAAGAGCCTGTCTTCGCAAGATGCAAAAGTTGGCGACAGCATTGCAGTAATGGCAAAGTTGAAATCGAAATATGCGCTTTCTCAGGTTGCAGTGCGTGCCTTCCAGTCAGGAAAAGAGGCAAAAGGCTACGCCAGGCTGGTCTTATCTGAGGATTCCTACAAGGGCACATTCTCTACGGCTCTTCTCGATCCAGGAAAGTATGATATCGTCCTGAGTGCCAGGGACTTGCGTGGATACGAGCTGCAGGAGACATTAGGCAGCATAACCCTCAGATCCAGGAGTGGTTTTGCCTCATCGTAAGGTCAAGGAAAATGGGGAGAAATGGGGAGAATTATGATATCATCTAAATTTTGGTTAATGGGAGTGGGCATTTTTGCACTGGCCGCACTATTGGTGCTGACCAGTGGAGCAAAGGCGAGCAATGAATACGGTTGCGATGCCTGCCAGGACTCCGGCTGGTCTGGCGAGGCAAAGCTCGACGAGATAGGAAACACGAACGCTGGAAGCGCCACATCTCAGATCCTTCCGGGCCTCAGCACAGTCCAGAAATCCAGAGTCGCCAAGTGGAATCAACCTCTTCACGGCTTTGCTGATGAGCAGGACAACACCTCACAGACGGCGGCACCAGCCACGAAGAAGTCTGCAAAGAACGAAGCTGTGCGCAGTGACAGTGCCAAAAAGATGCTCGTGCCAATAGAGGATGTCTCGGACACGGATATCCTGCTCGACATCAGCGAGAGTGCGTCAGAGCACATCCAGGGCTCAATCGCCATTCCTTATACTAAATTCCTGATCAATGGCACTTACTTGAAGTCCGAGGCCGAGCTTGTCGAGATCCTGGGGGATGCCGGGATATCCCGTGACGATCATGTTGTGATATACGGCGAATGCATGCCATGTGGAGGAGGACCTTCACCTGCAACCTTCGCATATTGGATTATGAAATCGCTTGGCCAGGAAAATGTCAGGGTGATGGATGGAAACGTATCAGACTGGGCTGCAGCCGGAAGGCCAACTGCCAGTGATACGTCCATAAAACCTCAAAAGACATACACGGCCAATGTCACGTCCGAGTTTACAGCCACGTACGATTATGTGAAGAGCGGAAAGGCTCAGATCGTCGATGCCAGAACGATGCAGGAGTTTGGCGCGGGGTCCATACCAGGGTCCATCAACATTCCCAATGAGAGCGTTGTCAGCGGCAGCAAAATCAAGGACGAGGCAAAGCTGGATAGGATCTTCTCCATCCTGAACAAAGATCAACCGGTTGTGGTCTTTACCAATACGGGCGTCAAGGCATCTGTTGTCTGGTTCTCATTGAAGCTCATGGGCTATGACGCAAAACTTTACTCCTATGAAGACTGGTTGTACCACCAGGAGACTGAAGGGAACGCGACCTAAAGAGGAGAGTGCATGAGGATAATTAGAGCAGCAGAATGCATTATATTATTATCATTAATATCTGCAGCCACGATATCTTGTGCTGTTGCAGAATGCTCTGTTTGCAAGGGCGGCTCGCCATCAGCTCAACAGGATGTTCTGACTTCCGAGTGGGCGGCGTTTCTCGGAGATGAGGCCGCAGTCTCAAGCCAGGTGAAGGCCCTGGCCGACGATCCCGTCTTGAGCGCAAAGAGTGCTGTTCGCAAAAGCGCATCCAGCAAAAGCGAAGATAGCATCACAGATGCGAGAAGTCCAGTCTTTGCATCTGTGCTCGTACCGATAGCAAACGCCAGCAGCTCTGGGATAATTCTTGACATCAGCCCCAACTCCACTGAGTACATCCCGGGCGCAATAAACATCCCCTACACCAAATTCCTGAAAGCTGGCGGAGCCCTCAAGCCGGTTTTTGAGATGGCCCAGGTATTGGGAGATGCGGGCATATCTGGGAATGATGATGTGCTAATTTACGGCGAATGCCAGCCATGCGGCGGCGGGCCGTCAGCAGCAACGTATGTTTACTGGATCATGAAGTATCTTGGGCACGAGAGCGTGAGACTGCTGGATGGCGGAATCGATGACTGGGTGGCTGCAAAGCAGCCAACTGTTGCCGCGCCCAGTGTACTTCCCAAGAAGAACTACACAGCAACGATAAATCCCAACCTTCTGGCCACATACGAGTACGTTCACAGCAAAACTGCCCAGATTGTAGACGCCAGGACTGCAGAGGAGTTCAGCGCCGGCTCAATTCCAGGATCTGTCAATATCCCTTATGACAGAGTTCTGAATGGCAAGAGGATAAAGGATGAAGCTGAATTGGAAAAGCTGTTTGCCTCCCTTGACAAGAGCAAGCCCGTGGTAGTTTACACAAATACCGGAGTCAAGGCGTCCATGGTATGGTTTGCCCTCTCGCTTCTGGGATACGATGCAAGAATCTACTCATGGCAGGACTGGAAGGCAAATTTGCCACGGCTTGATATCAACATCAAAGAGGCAAAAGCTCAACCAAATCCGGCGAAGATCGGTGATGCAGTTCGGATAACTGTCACCTTTTTGGAGGAGGGCCAGAAAGCAGACAGCAACGATACGCCTGAGCGCAACGAGACTGTGCTGACCGTCAAGGGATGTGCAACCTGTGGATTCGGCTCGCCACAGGGATTCGCCGACCTCAGCAGCACAAATGGTGTGGTGCAGATAGGATCCAGCACAAAGAGCCAGCAGAGCGCTTCAGAAGACGGCTTCAAAGTCACAGCTAAGATAAAAAGCGAGGCAGGAGCTACGATCTCAAACGTCATCATGAAGCGAGTATCAGGAGATGAATTTGCTGGATTTTGGAACGCAAATGTTGCCGCGGGAACGTACAGGGTAGATATCGTGGCCTCTGCAGATGAGGTCACAAAGACGTTCACAGACGCTCTGGAGATACAGGTCACTGGCACCAGTAAATATAAGAATCTTAAAAGTCAATAGTGGGAGTCTGGTGTGAACTCCAGCTCCTTGATTTGTGCTCTCCTTCTGGCCAGCCTAGTTAGCCTTGCTCTTGCAATGCCCCAGTACAACCCACTTGAGAACAAGGCGACGGTCTGGTTCCAGAAGGAGTACAACAATTATCTCAGGCCAAGCTCGAATGACAGCATGCCGCCGGTCATCTACAGCGTGAGCGTGACCCCCTCTGTGCTCAAGACGGGAGACCCAAGGAGCGAGATCAATGCCTTCGTTTACGATTCTGTAGGATTGGAGATGGTCTATGCAGACGTGGGCAGTCGCATGAACCTCATGCTGGATTTGGACAAAGACGGCAGATACACTGGCTACTGCGGATCTAACCTGCCTCCAGGAAATTACAAAGTGACCATAGTTGCCATTGACAAAGCAGGAAACGCTGCCAAAGACGAGTCCAGGAGCATCACAATTCGCGATCCCGATGATCTCAACGGCAATGGCATAGAGGACAGCCTGGAGAGGGAGAAGGCCAGGGACATGAAGGTCATCGTCCTTCACGACGGCAACCTGAGCGGCGTGGCTCCAGAGCAAGGGGAAGAGAAGTTAAAGATTCTGCCAGGAAGCGCAATGACGGTCTCAAGGGACAGCCTGGAGAAGATCTCCAAGATCAAGGGCGTCAAAGGCATCTACAAGGACCAGAAGCTGAAGGTCCTTGGCACAAAGGGAGGAACTTCGCCAGCAGCGTCCTCAGTCGACGACCCCAGGAAGAAGAGAGATAGCCTGACTGGAAAGGGCGTGGTTGTGGCCCTCATTGATACTGGGGCAGACCCAAATCATGAGGTTCTGGAAGGAAAGATAGTGGCCTTCAAGGACTTCGTGAACAACCAGAGCGTGCCTTATGATGATAATGGACACGGCACTCACTGTGCAAGCCTCATATCCGGAGACGATGGGATTGGAGTTGCACCCGGGACGAGACTGGTGGTGGTGAAGGTCATGGACAGGGATGGAGCATGCTATTTATCGGATGCCCTGAAGGCCCTGGACTGGTGCCTGGAGAATAAGGATCGTTATGGGATAAAGGTAATATCATTTAGCGTTGGCGGTGAGAGCCCAAATGAAGGATCATCCCTCCTCGATGAGGCCTGCAACAAGATGGTCGATGAAGGGCTGGTCATGTGCGTTGCGGCTGGAAACTCCGGACCGGCACCAAGCTCTATCGTAGTTCCAGGCGATGCGAGCAAGGTGATAACAGTGGGGGCCATTGACTCAAGTGGCACTATATTCGAGCAATCCTCACGCGGACCTGTCTCAAGCGGTGAGATCAAGCCCGATTTGGTGACAATAGGCGTGGATGTGGTCTCAGCTCTGGCAGGCTCGAAGAATGGCCTGAGCTCCATGACCGGCACATCCATGGCAGTTCCTCAGGTCTCGGGCGCCTCTAGCATTCTGCTTGAGGCTCAGAGCGGCCTCATGCCTGCTGATGTTAAGAGGATGCTTCTCAAGACGGCAGACGACCTGGGCAGCGACGGGCCAGATGACATATACGGATATGGCGCTCTGAATTTGACAAATGCTCTGTACAGCGCGCGGGCTGCACCAGAGAAGCTGTCTGCGCCCGTTCTGGAGGGCGTGAAGCTGAACCGATATGAAGCGCATGTTGGAGATCCTGTGATGATCGAGGCAAGCGCCATCGGAGATCTATTGGCGATTAATTCTAACATCATAGGGCCGGACAGGACGCTGGAGATACCAATGGATGACTTTGACGGCAATGGCATTTACTCAGCTCGCTGGGAGACGAGCTTCTGGACGCCTGGAGACTACCAGGTCCAGGTCAATTTGCAGGGGAGGTTCGGAGAGGTGGACTTCAGGGCGGTCCCTTTCCATCTTATGGCAAAGGAATGAGGCTGGTATGTCTTTAGAGGAGATGGCAAGATTTGGCAGGAAAGTGGTCGCCTCTGGCCTTACCAGCTCCAGGTTCGGGAACATGAGCATTCTCCAGGGTGATAAGATATTCATAACCTGCACAGGCTCGATGTTGGATGAGCTGGATTCGAGTCAGATCGTGGCTGTGGATTTGAAGTGTAAGTGTGATCTCGATAAAATAGCGAGCAGTGAGACCTGCGTTCACAGGGCCATCTACCAGAGCCATCCCTGCGCCGCTGTCATCCACACCCATTCTCCTTACGCTGTGGCCCTGTCTTTGCTTGAGAAAGATGCTTTATTGCCAATAGACAGCGAGGGAATCGCCTTTTTGGGCAATATGCCGATAGTAGAAGGCGGCTTTGGCACGGATGACCTGGCTCAGTCGGTATCTGCGGCTTTGAAGTCTCACAGGGCATGCATAGCTCGCGGCCATGGAGTCTTCGCAGCAGGCCGATCCCTGAGCGAGGCGTATGCTGCAGTCTGCATGGCAGAGCACAGCGCGCAGGTCAGATATCTGGTGAAGAACTATTAAGGGAAAAATTTATATCTTTACCACCACTCCTTTAAATCGAGCGGGTAATTCTAGTTTTTGAAATCCACACTGAACCCCCACTCTCCTACCCGCTCGCTTAAATAGATCTATTGATGCAAGATCTATTAATGCAGGAGCACTGAATACATAGCATGAACTCCTCGCTTCAATTAGGAAAGATCATGGGGATACCCATCAGGCTCCACTGGTCTTTTCTCGTGATCATCCTGTATATTGCATGGGCTTTTGCCTCCTTCAGCGAGCCGCTCTTTGGCAGAACTTATGGCTTTGGTGCCATTGAGCCTGCCAGTATAAGGTGGGCTTTCTCCCTGGTTTTTGCAGTGGTGCTCTTCGCATGTGTGGGCTTGCACGAACTCGGTCACTCCTATGTGGCTCACAAGAATGGCCTTGGAATTAAGAGCATAACGCTTTACTTTTTCGGGGGCGTGTCCGCAATGGAGGAGCTCCCCCGAAATCCTCGCCTTGAGCTGCAGATGGCCTTTGCCGGGCCTGCGGTTAGCGCAATTTTGGGCATTGTGTGCGTGCTCCTCTCAGATCTGGCGGACGTGGGTTACGAGCGCAATCCCGTGGCCATCATGCTCTGGACGCTTGGGGTGCTGAACCTTATTCTGATGGCATTCAATCTCCTTCCAGCCTTTCCAATGGACGGCGGGCGCCTCCTTCGAGCCTGGTTTGCCACGCGCATGCCCTACATCACAGCCACTCGCAGGGCTGCAGGCGTGGGAAAGATGTTCGCGATTCTGATGTTCGTTCTCGGGCTTTTCTCATTCAATTTTCTGCTCCTCTTTGTGGCGTTCTTCGTTTACGTCGGGGCCTCGGAGGAGGAGAAGGCAACTGAGATCAATGTCAGCCTTGAGGGGATCAGGGTTGCTGACATCATGTCAGCTCAGGTTCGCACAGTCAGTGCAGACATGACACTTCAGGAGCTAAAGGAGCTGATGTTTCAGGAGAAGCACAGGGGCTATCCTGTCGTGGATGGCGAAAAGATACTGGGGATTGTCACAATAGCAGATCTGCAAAAAGTTGCAGACGCTGATCGCAATACGACTCGCGTTGGCCAGGTGATGGCAAGAAAGTTATATGTAATCGCTCCCCAGGAAGAGGCATCAACGGCCATGAGAATGATGAATGAACTGGGAATTCGCAGGCTGCCTGTGATAGACAGTGGCAGGCTGGTGGGAATTGTGTCCAGGGAGGACCTGGTAAGGGCCATCGAGCTATCCTCCGGGCAGGGATTTTGAGAGGTAATCTATTTGGAAGATTCAAAGGATAATCTGATCCAGCCGCAGGATGTTGCAGGCCTCGGAGATGCTCATGAGATAATTATAATTGGGACAGCTCATGTCTCTGAGAAGAGCGTTCAAGAGGTCGTCAGGCCATAGAGGAGAAGAGGCCTGATATCGTGGCCGTAGAGCTGTGCCCGGCCCGCTACAGATCCCTGACAGGCCAGGAAGAGGAGAAGGAGATCAAGATCAGCGAGCTTCTCAGCGGAGGAAAGCTGTATTTTTTCCTGGTGCAGTGGTTCCTGGCCTACATTCAAAAGAAGATAGGCGACGAGCTGGGCGTCAAGCCAGGCTCTGAGATGCTGGCAGCCATAGAGGCTGCGAGAAGGACAGGCGCGCGGGTGGCGCTGGTGGACAGGGATGTGGGCGTGACCATCCAGCGCTTCTGGTCAGCCATGGGGATCCTGGACAAGATTCGTCTTGTAGGCTCGCTCATCCCGGCTGCACTTGGCTGGGGCGAGGAGAAGATCGATATCGATACGATCACCCAGGAGGACATAGTCTCGCAGATGATCTCGGAGTTTCGCAAGATCTCTCCAGCTGCTGCAAGCGTTCTGGTGGACGAGCGCGATGCCTATCTGGCCAGAAATTTGCATCTGCTATCCAGGCAGGGGCGCGTTCTTGCGGTGGTGGGGGCAGGCCACAAGGGAGGCATCGCGCGGCATTTAGCCCATCCTGACGACATACCGGCCCTGGAGGGCTTGAACGAGAGGCCATCCAAGAAGATCACATTTGCGAGGGTATTTGGTGTCTTCGTGTCGCTGCTCATCATCGCGACGATCGGTCTTGTCATCTTCAAGGCCCAATCAAGCCAGAACATCGCCCTGGCTTTTGGAATCTGGTTCATAGTCACCGGGGGGCTGTCGGCTCTGGGCGTCGTCCTGGCCAGGGGCCATCCACTCTCGGCCCTCACGGCCCTGATGGTGGCCTGGATGACTACTATCAACCCCTTCGTGGCTGCGGGCTGGTTTGCGGGCATGGTCGAGGCCTGGAAGCTCAAGCCAACTGTTGCAGACCTGAAGCGGCTGGCCCAGGCGAGCAGCTTTGACGAGATGATGAAGAACCGGCTCTTCAAGGTCATTTTGGTGGCAGCCCTTGCAAATTTAGGGGCCATGGCAGGTACGTTCATTGGCATTTGGATCATTTGGCAGAGGATGGGGCTGATCAACCCCGCTGAGCTGCTGAAGGGAATACTGTAATGAGGCCTCAGCTTGTTGGAGCTTGAATTGAAAATGACAGGCTTTGTGGCTCCTGCCCTCTGCCGGAATCGGCGGGCATGCAGGTCGGCGGCGGGGCTCGCATCCCCTCAGAGTTAGGCTTTGGGCCCTTCAGCGTGCTTTTGCCTCAACTGCGCAGGGCAAGGCACGCAGGAGGACTGGATATCATGCGAGGGATGCGAAGGCGGATATGAGATTTCATAGCTCTGAGACAATCTTTATGCCTGCATCCTTGATCTTGTTCTTGCGGGCCACGTTGAGGAGCATCGGCGTCAGGCTTTCCACCATGGCAGAGACTTGCAGGGGACCGGCATTCAGCGGACGGAGGCTCTTCACCTCCATGGCCAGCCTTCTGACCTGCTCTACTGCCTCGGGCTCGTCTCCGCAGATGAGGACATCCGCCTTCAGCTCTCTGTCCCGTGCCTGCAGAGCAGCCGCAGAGATTGTGTGAAAGGCAGACACGATCCTCATGCCATCAGGAAGAAGAGAGCGCACCTGGCATGCTGCACTGCCCTCCTTCGGAGGCACGAACTGGAAGATCTTCCCGTTATAGCTCATGGGCACCACCGGTGAGATCACGAGCTGGCCTGAATAAAAGGACTTCAGGTCCGATGTAACCTGGGGCAAATGCTCATAGGGCACGCAGAGCACAACGACGTCTGCTGCAGCGATGGCGCTGCCGTTATCAGTTCCCCAGACATCTCCCGATCCTCCAAGCAGCTTTAAGGCCGAAGCTGCTGCATCCCTGGCTCTGTCCTCCTTTCGAGAGCCTATGATGATCTCGTGATTTGCAGCCCACCTGAGGGCAAAGCCCGTCCCAATATCGCCGGTTCCACCAACAAGAGCAATCTTCATGCCAGTGACATGACCCAACCATTATTTTACAGTTTTGCGCCAACGGGTACGGCGGAAATGGAGAACTAGAATGGGAAAACCAGCTTAACGTTAGAAGGGATGGCACGAGATGCGAAAGGGAGTAGCAATGAAGGGGGTAATAAACGTCACCTCGTGCCGCTCTGTCTCTGCATTATGCACAATGCAGCTATCACTATTACGTATCTTCTCCTTTATTAAGTTTTAGGACGAAATCAGGGCTAATCCCAGCCAATTCTCTGGCATGATGCAGCACTTCCATAAATTGCTCTCACCCTTAAACGTCCCACTCAGAGCCCGCGATATAAGGCTGCATCCTCCACAACTTTGAGCGGTGCACTGGTCTTTATGCCAAGTCCGCAAAAATGAGTGCGAGAGGACTTGTACCCCGATTTGCACAAAGATTCCACGACATCATCTATTCTGCCCGGAGTGATATTTAGCCTCTCGCAGATACTATGATGATCATAGTACATGGGCACATCCACCTCCGCGGCACATGTCTCAAGCAATTTCCTGGCCCTTGCGCTGCCATCCAGATTTTCCAGAGCCCTGCAGATGACATCCGCCTCATGTATTTTGCCCAGCCATAAGGGTCCGGCGAGGATTGTTTTGCCACGGCAGTGAGCGCAAATGCCCTCGGGCCTGGGCTCAAACGAAGGGGCGAAGCTGCCGCAGCCCGGGCAGTGCTCAACATACCCCATTTTTTCCAGGCACTCATCAGCCGCCCTTGCACCACCGACCACTCGCAGGTAAGTGCGCACGTAGTGATCTGTAGCGTGCGTGAGCAAGGGCTGCATGGCTTTGTCAAGCCTTGCCAGCTCGCGAGCAGCCAGGCCCAGCAGTATTCTTGCCCCCATCTCCCTGTGATAGTCGGTGCGAAGAGGCCTGGCCATATACTTTCGCATGCCGCTATGAAAGTGTGCACCGCAAAGGGGCGCAGTATCTGTGGCTGTGACGAAGAGATAAGATTGTGCAGACCTGCTGGCCGAAGAGAGGTACGGCGAGGGCGAGCCAAAGGGGTCCAGGTCCACCGCCTGAAAGTGCCTCTCGTGCAACAGGACATTTGCATTGGAGCAGGTGGTCTCACATGCAAGGCCATTTCTGAGCGAGTTCCTCCTGATAAGCTCGCATGCCCTCGGGCTGACGTCGTTTAAAGTGACCTCTCGCACGTTCGCCTCTTTTGCCACCCGCAGGCCACGAATTCCGCTGGCTGATAGGGCATCCACATACTGCGCAAGACAAAGGGCCCTGGCCATGGCCACGCCGATGTCCCTGTTGAGCTTCATCCTGGGATTGTAGAAGGAGCCATTCACCTCGAAGGTTACTGCCCCCTCAGTGAGCAGGTGCATTGCTTGAAGTGCTGGCTGCACCAATTATAACCCTTTGCCCTGTCAGAGCTCTCGAATAACCATCATAGGCGCATACTATTTTTAATAATACTAAATAATGATAGATTTATGGACTGGACTGTCTGGAAGGAGCGCTTTCCTGAGAAGTTCGTCTCAGAAGATAGAATATTCGAGCAGGTCCATCCCGGGGCCAGGATCTTCATCGGCACAGCCTGCGGAGAGCCTCAGGCCCTGGTCAAAGCTCTGCTAAACTATGTTCAGGCTCATCCAAGCGCCATCTTCGATGCCGAGCTAGTTCAGGTCTGGAGCCTTGGAATAACACCTACCTCAGATGAGCGATTCAAAGAAAGCTTCAGGCTGAACTCGTTTTTCATTGGAGATGCCATCAGATCCGCAGTAAATAATGCAGCAGCAGACTATACGCCAATTTTTCTTTCCGCGGTTCCCGGCTTAATTTACAGGGAGGTCCTGCCAATCGATCTTGCCCTCATTCAGACCTCTCTTCCAGATGAGGATGGCAATGTGAGCCTTGGCATCAGCGTCGATATTGTGCTGCCCGCTGCAAAAAAAGCTGCCCTGGTTGCAGCCCAGGTCAATTCTCAGATGCCCTTTGTGTACGGAGACGGAATGATGAACATTAGAGACCTGGATTATGTCGTTTTATGTGATGAGCCCTTGCTGACGTTCAGAAGCGAGATCCCAGGAGAGATCGTCAGTAACATCGGCAGGCATGTAGCCCGCATCGTAGAAGATGGCGCAACAATCCAGGTTGGCTACGGCAGCCTTCCAGACGCTGTGCTATCCAATCTCGAAGGAAAAAAGCATCTTGGGCTGCACAGCGAGCTATTCAGCGATGGCGTGGCAGATCTCATGAAGCGCGGCATCCTTGACAATTCAAGGAAGACCCTGGATCCGGGAAAGGCGGTGGCCTCTTTTTGCATGGGCAGGAAGGAGACTTACGATTTCCTTCACAGGAACAGCGATGTGAGCTTCAGAACCATAGACTACACCAATAGCATGCGGGTAATTTCAGGACAGAGAGATATGACTGCAATAAATAGCGCTCTGGAAATCGACCTCACAGGCCAGGCCACAGCCGAATCCCTGGAAGGAAAATTCTACAGTGGGGTGGGCGGCCAGGCTGATTTCATGCGCGGAGCTGCACTGGCCCCTGGGGGAAAGGCAATACTCGCAATGCCGTCCACCTCTGGAGACGGAAAATCCTCACGCATCGTTCCACGGCTAAGTGCTGGAGCAGGAGTGACGCTTCACCGGGGAGACGTCCATTACGTAGTCACAGAATACGGAATCGCCTACCTGCACGGCAAAAATATCAGGGAGAGAGCCATGGATCTGATCGCCATCGCGCATCCCAATTTCCGGCCCTGGCTGGTGGAAGAGGCCAGGAATCTCTCGCTGGTATTCAAGGATCAGGCCTACAGCCCCTCAAAGTATCCGGAAGCCTTAGAAACCTGGAAACGCACCAAAACAGGACAGAAAATAGTGCTCAGGCCGGTGAAGATAAACGATGAACCCCTGCTCAAGGAGTTCTTCTACTCGCTCTCAGACAAAAGCATGTACAGGCGATTTGCATCCGCAAGAAAGGACATGCCTCATGCCCGGCTCCAGGAGTTCATTGCAGTAGACTATTCGCGTGATATGGTGATCATCGCTCTATCAAGGCACCGTGATAGAGAGATCGTCGTAGGCCTGGCTCAGTACAGCACAAACGAGAAGGATCACACAGCTGAGCTGGCTTTGGTTGTAAGAGACGACTTTCAAAATCAGGGGATTGGAAGAGAGCTTCATTCCTACATGACCTATCTGGCGAAGAGACAAGGACTTCTCGGATTCACCGCCGAGGTGCTGGAGGACAACCTCCCTGCCCTAAACCTGATAAAGAGGATGGGATTTGAAACTGTCAGAAAAGATGGCGAGGTCCAGCAGATGAGGCTGATGTTCAACAAAGACACTGGCATCTGATGCAAGGCCTCAATTGGCAATGAAATCATGAGCGACAAGTGCATTGTTCGTCTATCCCAGATTCGTCGGCTCTGCCACCAGCTTTGCTCCTCCTCCTGCGTGCAAGAGAAGAGGCAAGGCCTGCACGAGCAGCTTTTGCGCCAGCGGCCCCACTGGTCAGAGCAAAAAAAGGATGAGCAGTTCCATAAAATCGACCTTGGCGCGAGGGTTCCCTTCGATATATCTCTGCCACTGCCAGCTCGCGACGAGCGCGAGGGCTCTGATCAAGGGGTGGGGCTTTTTTGGGAGCGCTTCGTCTGTCAGCATTGCGGCAGGTGCTGCTACACACCAGGAGCTGGCCTTCTCATGGAGAATGAGGACTTTGAGAGGATTGCAGCGCAGGTGGGAAGGAAGAGGCTGAAGTCCATGTGCAGATATGACAAAGAGCTTCATGCATGGATACTCAAGCAGCCCTGCCCGTTTTACAGTCCAGACGAGAAGAAGTGCCAGATCTACGCCATACGGCCCCTAACCTGTACAAAATATCCTCTTCATCCGCCGCTAAAGGAGATGCCCTACAACCTGGCAGTAGATGCCTTCTGTCCAGCTGCGCGCCAGTTTGCCAAAGATACTCTCGGATGGTGGATCATCTGTGAGAATAACTGGGCAAAATTGCTCTGCAAAATGGAGGAACGCTAGAGCATATCCTCCAAAATCATGTGATTTATGATCTCAGCAAATCCTTCGCCATATCTGGCCTGGGCCACATAGTCAGATACATCCTTCAACTCCTGGCAGGCGTTTCCGACCGCTGCCCTGAAACCCGCCAGCTCGAACATCGGAAGGTCGCTGTGGCTATCGCCGATGGCTGCAAAATCTGTCAAGTCGATGCCCATTCGCTCGGCCACGCGCCGAAGCCCTGTGCCCTTGTCCACCCTCCTGTCTTTGATGTGAACTGCATAGGCAGTATCAATGATATCCACAGGCAGGTTGTGCTCTCGGGCGTGCCGCATGGCGGCCTGCACATCGAAGTTGCGCTGAAGGGCAACATCCGTGAATCTATAGCGGCCTGAGTTATACCGCTGCAGGGGAAACTCCTCTAGGAGTTTGTGGTAGGCGTCCTCGCAGATTTGCAGGTCTGCCAGGATCTCCATCTCATCTTCTGAGTGAGATACTACCCCTCCGTTCTCAGCTATGAAGATGCGGGGCGTGCCAAGCAAGACTGAGGCAGTCCTGGTGAAGCAGTGGGTGTTGCCCGTGGCCAGAATTACTGGCGTCTTTAGCATCCTGAGAGCCTTTACGGCGGCAGGGCAGAGCACTCTGTTCCTATCGCTCAGAGTGCCGTCGATGTCCACAACAAGTGCGCGAATCAATCCTTCAAGCCTTCCATGGTAACTGAGAATACCGCCTCGCCATCGGGCAAATTGGGCGAATCCACCAGCCGAGCAATGCGCTTCTCGCCCTTGGACTTTCTAAGATACAGACGGAAGGTGGCAGTATGGCCTAAAACATGTCCGCCCACGGGTTTGGTAGGATCTCCAAAGAATGTGTCGGGCTTTGCCATGACCTGGTTGGTCACTAAGATCAAGGCGTTGTTCAGATCGGCAAAACGCATCAGGTCGTGCAAGTGCTTGTTCAGCTTCTGCTGGCGGTCGGCGAGTGTTCCGCGGCCGACGTACTCCGCCCGGAAGTGAGCCGTCACCGAATCCACGATGAGAAGACGCACGGGCTTCTCAGAGTCCTTTAGCTTCTCGGCGAGATCCATGGCGTTCTCGGCCAGGAGAATCTGATGGTTGGAGTTGAAGGCGCGCGCGACGCTGATGTGCTTTAAGAACTCCTCAGGCTCCCATGTTTGACCCTCCGGGCCTGGCGGCAGACCGCGAACCATTTGTGCGATGCGCTCTGGCCGGAATGTGTTCTCAGTGTCGATGATGATGGTCGAGCCATTCAGGCCACCCATCTCCAAAGGCAGTTGAACGTTTATGGCCAGTTGGTGGGCGACCTGCGTCTTGCCTGAGCCAAATTCGCCGTATAGCTCCACTATGGCCTGCGTCTCCATGCCGCCACCCAAAAGTTCGTTGAAGCCCTTGCTGCCAGTAGTGATCTTGCCTACCAGCTTTCTGCGCTCTAATATTCGATCCCCCGTCTCAAAGCCGCCCACGTCTGCAGCTTCCCTGGCTCCTGCTATGATCTTGGCGGCAGTGGCCTCGCCAACCTCCGCGGCTGCCACCAGCTCTCCTGGAGAGGCGACAGCTATGGCTTCTATGGAGTTGAAGCCAGCCTCACGCAGCTTCTCGGCTGTGGCCGGGCCAACACCTGGGAGATCTTCCAGCAATTTCGTAGACATCTTCAAATTTCCTCGAATAAGTGTGTGTATTTCTTCTTTAACTTGATTGCTGGGGCGGCGCGAAAGTAATCCTGGTGCGCCACCCGCATGACAGCTCAAGTTCATCGTTCCAGCCGCTCTTTGCCATGCAGTCGATCAGCTCTGCCCTGTAGCCCAGGTCCAGGCCCTGCAAAAGCCTGACATGCTCTCCCCATAGGGCTACCTTCACCCTTCCCGTGGCGTCTGAGATGTGGATGTTTGCGACATGGCCTGTCTTTCCATCATCCCTCTGAAACTCGCGCACCTCGCCGATGCCTGTCACAAATCCTGAGACGCTGCAGAGCATGCCCGGCTTCAGGTCAGCAATGGGCGTCATAGTCTCCTTGAAGTCCACCTGCATGCTGCTCTTTCGAATGACTGTGTAGCTGCCAGCCTGGATCTCCACTGAGCCATAGCGCTCTCGAGAAGAACCTTTTATTATCTCAATGGTCTCGTCCTTCTCCAGGTCCATCCTCGCATTCTCATTCCATAATGTGAGCCTGATCTTGCCAGTCTCATCTCCCAGGAGCACCGTCCGAACCTGGCCTCTGCCACCATCTTTGCGCACGAACTCCCTGATGTCGCCGGGGTCCACAACCCTGGCCACCAGGTTTACCTCGCTCATATCCCTTCTTATTTCAGATATCTTGTAGGGATCAGCCCTCGGTTTTATGTCCAGCTCCACCTCTTCGATGTTGCCAGTGCGACCCAAACTCACCTCTGTTCCTGCATAGCCCTCCTTTGCCATGCCTCTCACTTTGAGGCACTGATCCACCCTCAGATCGCCCGATCTGATCAGCTCAGTCGCTTCATCCCATAGAGAGACGCGCACAGTGCCTGTCTCGTCGCCCAATGTCAGATTGGCAACGCGCCCGATGGATCCGTCCGAGCGGTTGAACTCGCGAACCTCCGAGACCGCAAGCACCTTACCGATGAAGGTTACATTCCCCATCTCCGGCCTGATGCTTCCGATCTTGGTTTGGACCTCAGAGGCTCCCAGGTCCCTTGCAACGAGCATGGCCGCAGTCCTCTGATCGCACAGTCCTGCCATAAGGGCCACCTTCTCCTCTACTCTGGCCTTGAAATCATCTAAAGTGACCTGATCTGCCACCTGGTTATAAATTTCCTCTAATTCCGCGTCCATCCCAGTCATCCTTGAACAGTACAGGGTTCTTCCATATACCTCAAGTAGGGTGCATTGCAACTAGCCAGGAATGCGTTGCAGACCGCATCAGGATCCCCGTCTGCCACCATGGCACCTCTCTCGATCAGTATCGCCCGGTGAGATACTTCCTTGACGAAGCCCACGTGGTGGCTGACTAAGATTATCGTAGTATTATATTTTTCATTGATCTTTTTGATGGCATTGGAGACCTCGCGTAGAGTAATTGGGTCGATGTCGCCAAACGGCTCGTCCAGGATCATGATATTTGGTCTGGCCGCAAGGAGTATGGCAAGCGATGCTCTTACCCTCTCACCACCGCTGAGCTGATCTGGCAGCTTCCACATAACCTCCGGGTCCAGGGACATGAGCTTGAAGACGGGCAATGCAAACTTTTGGGCCTCAGTTGCCGGAAACCGCGGGAACAGATCGTTGAATATGTCTCTTGTAAGTCCCAGGGCCTCAAGGGCAGCTTTTGCATCATCTTCCGACATATCCGTCAAGGTGTAGATGACGTCGAGCACCTTGTCGCTGATGCCCATCTCCTCAGCAACTGCGCGGGCATGTTCGATCACGTCGTTGCCCTTGACGCCCAGTTGGTAGGCGATCTGATCGAGGATCGTCTCTCCCGCACAGAGGGCAAACTCCTGATACATGATGCCCAATGTTCGGCGCAAATCCATTCTCTCTGGCGAGTAGGTCAATATATCTACCCATTTGTCAGCATATCGATAGCATACAGAGCCTTCGTCCGGCATCTTGATGCCCTGCAGGATCTTGAGCAGTGTGGTCTTTCCGCCGCCGCTGTTGCCTATGAATGAGGTGATCTCGCCCTCAAATATCTCAAAGTTGAGGTTCTCCATCTTCAGGGCCTTCAAGACCTCTCCTGTGCCAACCACGTAGTTCCTCTTGTATAGACCCCTCACCTTGATCAGCGGCCTGGAATCTGGCCTGGGCTTCAATGGCTCGGGTTTTGCAATTCCTGCCATGAACCTCTTGAGGATCTCTCCTGGCTTACCGTCGGCCACGATCTCTCCGTTTTCCAGCCAGATCAGCCTGTCTGCTAAATATTCATGGATCTCGGGCAGGTGAGACACTATTATTATGGTCAGATCCATCTCTTTGTTAACATTCTTGACTGCATAAAGGACCTCTTGCTTTGTAGCCGGACACGCCATGGTGGCCGGCTCGTCCAGGAGAAGGATCTTTGGTCTTTTGGCAAGTTGCCTGGCTATGAGCAGCCTTTGCTTCTCACCACCGCTGAGGATGGTGGCCAGATGATGTGCCTTATTCTCCAGGCCCACCATCCGCAGGTAGTACATTGCCTCCTTGTAAATCTCATCATAATCGGATTCCTCAGGGGTGGGCAGGACCTCGTAGCCCGTTTTGCGAGAATAAACCCTTCGAACCACGTTTTTGAGGGCCGACTCAGTCCACAGGGCGAAGTCTCTCTGGAGGTGAATGGCAGTGATGGCCATCTGCTTTCTCACAACATCATCGCTTGAGTCGGGAGTAATGGTGATGCCGTCCATGATGATCTTTCCAGAATCAAAGCTCTCCATCCCTCGCAGAATCTTCATTAGGGTGCTCTTGCCTCCACCGCTCTTTCCCACAAGCCCCAGCACCTCACCAGGCATCGTGGAGAAGCTGATGTTTTTAAGCGCTTCTATGTTCCTATCCTTTAACCTGTAGGTTTTGGACAGATTCTCAATCTGGAGCAATTACCTGTTCCTCCTACCTCACCTTAGTTCCGATCTTTACCGATTCACGCGGCTGAAGAAGTACCGCTTTACCGCTTGCATCTGCTGCCAGGAGCATGGCCTGCGACTCTATGCCGAATAGCTTCGCAGGCTTCAGGTTTGTCAGGACCACTACCTGCGTGCCCACCAGATCCTCAGGCCTGTACCACTGGGCAATTCCTGCAACCACCTGGCGAGTCTCGCTGCCTATGTCCACATTTAGCTTTAGGAGCTTTTCAGAGCCCTTGATGCGGCTGGCCTCTTTTATCTCGCCAATGCACAAATCCAGGGAGCTGAACTCCTCAAAGGAGATCTGTCTTTTCTTCTCAACAATTTTACCTTCGCCCTCCGCATGCTCAATTCTCTCCCTGAATATCCTCTCCAGTCCTTGAACTGTGGCCTCCTCCATTCGAGAAAACAGGATCTGGGGCATTCCTAGGGGCTGACCTGCAATCAGTGGCTCCAGTGCCTCCTGGAAGGGCTTGCAGCTGACATTTCCCTCCAGGCCGAGCTGCTTCCAGGCAGAATCCATCTTGGAGGGCATGACTGGATCCATGAGAACCACAAGGGCCTTTGCGATCTGCAGGCAGCTCCTCAGCACGGCGCCTGCCATTGCTTTATCGCTCTTGACAAGTTTCCATGGTTCGTGGCTCTGGAAGTAAATATTGCCATAGTCGGCCAGGCTCATCACGCTGTCTGTGGCCTTCTTGAACTCATACTCTTCCATGGCAGAGATGAAATCCTTCTTTGTCTCTTCGATTCTCGCCATGACCTCTGGGTCTATCTCTCCCTGCGGGACACGTGCCTCAAAGTTCTTCACAGTGAATGTCAGGGCCCTGTTGAGGAAGTTGCCGAAAGCACCAACGAGTTCGGTGTTGACCTTATCGGCGAAGATCTTCCAGGCGAAATTTACCTCCTTGTTGTGGGCAGTGTAGCTGGCCAGATAATAGCGCAGAAGATCCGGATGCAGGCCCTTCTCCAGATAATCTTCCTTCACCCAGATGACATTGCCGCGTGATTTGGAGAATTTCTTGTCGTCGATCTTGAGCATGCCGCTGGCTACGACCGCCGAGGGAAGGGTATATCCAGCCCCTTTTAACATGGAAGGCCAGAATATGCAGTGATGATATACTATGTCTCCGCCGATGAAGTGAACGATCCTGGAATCGCCCTTCCAGTACCTCTTCCAGTCGACGTTGTTCTTGGCACACCACTCCTCTGTGAAGGCGATGTATCCTATCGGCGCATCCACCCAGACATAAACTACAAGATCGCTGCTGCCCGGGAACTTCACGCCCCAGCTCATGTTCCTGGTGATGCACCAGTCTTTCAGCTCCTGGCGCACCCACTCCATGGCATAATTTCGGGCAGATGCCGTTCCGCCCAGCGTCTCAAGATACTTCAGTAAAAAGTCCTTGAACTGGGAGAGACGGAAAAAGTAATGCTCCTGCTTGCGGTATTCGGCTTTACCGCCGCAGACCTTGCAGATTGCGTTCTTGATCTCTCCGGGCTCCAGGTGGCGGCCGCAGCCCATGTCGCACTCATCGCCGCGGGCGTGCTTGCCGCAATAGGGACATTCCCCCTCTACGTACCTGTCCGGCAGGAAGCGCTGGCACGTTGCGCAGTAGGCCAGCTCGATCTCCTTGGGATAGATGTGGCCGCCTTCCATAAGTGCCAAAACCATCTCTTGGGTGCGAATGTGACATGCGGGGTCATCTGTGTCGCCAAAGATGTCGAAATTTACGCCCAATCCCTTGAATACCTCATCGAAGTGCCGGTGATATTTGGCTACGAGCTCCTTTGGCTCAATCCCTTGGGCTTCTGCATTAACTACGATGGGCGTTCCGTGGGCATCGGAGCCGCAGACGAAGAGTACATCGCGCCCCATCTTTCGCAGGGCTCGAACGTAGATGTCCGCAGGAACATAAGTTCTGAGATGACCCAAATGACAAGGCCCATTGGCGTAGGGCAGGCCGCAGGTTACAAGGATTGGCGATGACAACTAAAACACCGCCCACGGTTATGGTGCAACAGAGAGATATAGGTTTCCCAGCATGGATAAATGTATATAACCGAGTAACAAACGCAGAAAATAGCATTGATGCACTCACCTAAAAAGATATAGTAAAAAAATAACGGGGGTACAAAGATGAGATTATTTGTTCTAGCCCTTTTATTGGCTCTGCTCTTGGGCACAGCTCAGGCCGTCCCTCTGCAGGGCAGCGATGGAAACGCAACGGTCGTGCTCTTCGGAGCGATCAGGACTCCTCTGGATGATGAGAATGCGACAGAGGAGATCTTAAAGGTGGATGTGGGCCTCGTTGGAACTGAAAATGCCACTTATGAGCTTGTGGACCAAAATGATAAGACTTACTCACCAGGTCTTTACAAGCCCCTGCAGCCTGCTGGATACCTCAATTCGCGGCTTTCAGGAAGGCAGTTGGTTTACTTCCTAATTCCCAAGGATGATCTCTTCAAGCTCATCAAGGTTAAACCCGAAGGCGGATTGCCCTTTGCCATAAACTGGTGGGCCACTCCAAAAGGCATCAATGAGAACATCATCATAAGGTATTATGGAATCACAGACTGGCTGATCAATCCCGATGAGCAGGGCATCGTTGTGCAGCTCCGGGCGGCCAACAACGGAACGAAAGACATCTACCTGACTCCTGAGAACTTCACGCTTCTGGACCAGTGGGGCTGGCCGTACCGTCCCACATTGGGCTTCGATCCCGAGGTTATCGGGCCGGGGATGGCAAGCGAGACACGGGTGCTTGTGGGCTTTACAGGAGTATCCCTGATCAGCAGGCCGGCAGCTCTGGCTTACAACTACGGGGCCCCAGATCAGATCATCATAAATCTGGAGAACGATATGGTGGCCCTGTCAGATGAGAAGGTCTACGGTGCCAATGCGACCAAAACAGTCAGCGCATCTGCTCCTGCCGCCGGGAGTGCATCAGCCTCAAGCGGCAGCCAGTCACAAGCCCAGGCAGCCTCTGCAGGGGACCAGGCCAATCAGACCTCAAACACGACAACCAAGCTCAGCTCTCTGAAGGAGAAGATAGCTGCCAGCAAGGCAAGGCTGGCTGGCACTCAAGCAAGCCTTCACGAGAGCACGAAGAATGAATCTCAGAACAGCACAGCTTGAACACTGCCCGGGGTCATAATCCCCTGGGAATTTCTTTATCTTCTTATCCTGTTTTCTTGCGATCCTGGTCGCTTCACCCACATCCACAACCGCCGCTTGAACCTCCTGCCGCAGTCGATGCTGTGAACCCAGCCGATTCCGTTATCGGGTAAATGATGTTCGTGTAGCCTTCTAGACTCTTGTTAATCCTATCGCCAGCATACTTGGATAAATCCAGGGGTATCAAACCGGTTTTTCTGATTGCAGATGTGCTGTTCGCTGAAGAATTATTCATCATAGATTGCTGGCTCGCCTAGGCGTTACCGATCGCATAGGGTTCAGCATGACTGAATGCTGAAGGGCTTGCGAGATTCAGGTCGCCAATGTAGACCATCATGCTGCCCGGCGACCACTGGGCGGTGGCATTGAGTGCCATGATGAATGCTGCGACCAAAAGCACCTTGATGGTTCTTGAAAACATCATGAATTCGAACCTCCTAGAACGAGATTGAAAAATAAATGAAAAATATGTGCCCACATCGGGCACATCCTCTGCTTTACTTTGGTGGCCACATGTCCTTCATCCAGCCGACGATGCGGCCGGAGTCTTCTGGGCCGACCATGATCTTGGCCTGGCCTGCGAAGAGGTCCTCCAATTCGCCGCTGAACTTGGCTGCCATGCCAGGCAGGACGAGGGCAGGGTACTTCTGGCCCTTCCAGTCGAAGCCCGTCTCGCCCATAGCATCCTTGATCTTGGTGGGGTTGAGCTGGCCGCCAGCAACCGAGGCCTGCACTCCAATGCCATCGGTGTTGATGGCCAGGATGTAGGCATCGATGGAGTTTGAGGCGATATCTGACTCCACTGTGTAGTAGGTCAGGGCGAAGTTGGTGGTAACGAAGACCGGCGACTCGGGTCCTGGGTTGCCTACCTTGTACAGGCCCGGCTTCACCTGCACTGGCTTCCTTGGGTCGGTGTAGATGTTGAAGCGCAGGTGCATATCGGGCATCATGCTGTGGGGCTCGGTTGAGTGTTTGATCATGACAGCTCCGCCGCGGATGGTGAAGGCAGCTGTGAGCACTGACTCCCAGTAGGCCGCGCGGACTGGATCGTCTGTGGTAAGCCATGCATTGATTGGCAAGGCCATGACCGGATATGCGATATCCCTCTGAGCCTCTTCAACAGCGGCCCGGCGCAAATTGATGAAGTTTTGCAGGGTCTGCTGCAGCATCTTTCCGTTTGGAGCAGTGCCCGGGTCAAGTACGAGGTCCGTCAGGCCCATGCTGGCAAAGGTTAGAGCCATGGACTTGAGGCCGTCCAGGTCGAAGGGCACGCTCAAGACGACTGGCACCTTGAAGTCAAAGGCGAGCTGTGCGACCTCCTTCCAGTTGTCCTTGGTGGCTGCATAGATGAGGGGCTTTGCCTTGGCGGCTACATCAAGACCTGCCTTTAGCACCTGGGGGTTGAAGGAGCAGAGAATGAGCGGGAAATCAGAGTTCTCCATGACCTTCTTGACGCATGCGGCGAACTTTGCCGGGTCGTCAGTCACGGAACGAACGGCGATCATCTCCACGCGCTCCCACTTGCCGATGTAGAACTTCTTCCAGTTTGTGATCTTCTTGACGCGCTCAATGAGCTTTGCCTCATCCATCGCATCGGTGACATCGTAGGCGAATGGCGGCTTGTTGAAGAAGGTCATCTGGTGGCGGAACATGACGTCCTCGCCGCCGATCTTAACCTGCTTGTCTCCCACGCCTACATAAATCATCCTCAGCTCAGGGGCGACGATGCTCTTGAGGGTTTCGAGCTTCTTGGCATACTTCTTCTCGTCAACAAGCGGTGTGCAATCCTCCACCTTCCTTGTCCTGGCGATCAGGCCTGCTGCAAAGGCCATGCAGGTCTCCTCTCCGCACTTCTTGCAGTTGGTCTGTGGAAGCTGCTTGTAAAGGTTAAGCGGGCTGGTTTCCTTCATGTATCTCACACCCCCATCTTGAGCCAAGCGCTGGTATCCGGTGTCTTGGCCTCAATTCTTCCCATCAGGGACTTGGTGATCTCATGCACATATGCAACAGCCAGTGGGTGCATCATCATGAAGATGTCAACGCCCGCCATGGCCAGAGAGAATCCTGTTAGGATCTCCCAGATCGGACCGCGGAGCATCCTGTCTCCCCAGTCTGAGTCGTCCTTGTTGGGCGAGCGGACCATCCAGGCTTCTCTGACGCCCCAGGCATTTGTGGTTCCGGAGGACATCGGGAATGTGAGCTCATCGTCGCCCTTCAGGGCGCCAAGCCTGATCCTTTCCATGTTGGAGTAGGCGAAGTCCAGGCCGTACGCGAGCGCAGCCGTCGTCGGGTCCATGACGATCGATTCGCGTGGAACGCCAGCGACCTTCATGAGCTTCCTGTTGAGCTCCTTTTGAGAGTTGATCTCAAGCTGTGTCCAGGCCAGGCATACATGACCGTTGTCTACGCAGGCCTTGCCGATCTTCTCCCAATCCATGTTCAGGTTCGCTGAGGCGATAAGACAGCGCTCGCCTTGAGCCACTTCTGCTGCCTTGGAGAGAACAATGGGATCTTTATTGGGGTTGCCGGATCCGCCGATGCAGATTGGAACGTCCACTGCCTGCAAGACCTCTTCAACCGTCTTGACTGCTTCCTGGGCCGGTGTGTCCTTCAGGAGCGGATCGGTGCTGATCAGGTGGACTGTTACCATGTCTGCGCCGAACTTCTTGACTGCCTTCTTTGCCCACTCGCCTGGGGAGTTGATGACATCCTCATAGTGCATCTTGACTGCTTTGGCCATGCCGATGGGCATATCGAAGACATCCATGGTGATCTTGGGCGCATGGGGCATTGAAGCGTCCGGGAAGAAGGGCATTGCCTTCTCGCCGCCCAGCTTGACCACGTGGCCGCGGCTTCCGCCGTCCGCTTTGGTGGCACCTAAAGTTACCTCCTGAATAGGATGCTTCCATGTCTTGTCAACGCCCACGCTGAACTTGGCGCTGGCAAGGGCCGATGCCACCTTAAATGCCGGGACCGCAGCAGCAGCGGCTGCCAGCTCTTTTGGTGCTGGAGCAATGGCTGAGGCGACTGCAACAGGCTGCATCAGGGTCTCGACTGGGTAGCCTACGGCCTTGGCAAAGTTCATGAGCTGCATGGCGATCTTGGCTGCCTCCTGCCCAAAGTAATAGGCAAAGAGTGGCCCAACGCCGCCTGCACCTGCGTCCAATTCAATCTCTATATCGCCCTCGATCTTGACACCCTCGAGGGACTGAACATTCATCTCAGATAACGTCTTGTTCAGGTCAGATAATGTGATCTTTCCTGCCATTCAAATCACCCTCATAGGCCTAGTTCCCTGATGACCTGTCTCATCTCAAGGATGGCAGGCGAATCGTCAGGTAGGCCCATCAATGGATCTCCCACTAAATCGAATTTGGCTAGACACTCATCATAGGGAATTGTGCCGATAACCTTTAGGCCCAGGCTCTTGGCATTCTCCAGAACCGCATCTCTTCGGCCCGGTGTGACCTTGTTGACAATGACGTACAGATCCTTGTACTTCAGCTCGATCTCCCTGGCCAGATCGCGTATGCGCTCTCCTGTCGTGAGCCCTCTTCTGGACTCGTCTGTAA
This sequence comes from uncultured Methanotrichaceae archaeon, assembly GCA_964604285.1. Classification (GTDB taxonomy): domain Archaea; phylum Halobacteriota; class Methanosarcinia; order Methanotrichales; family Methanotrichaceae; genus Methanothrix. Next base: position 1,324 of record CAZRYL010000016.1, on the reverse strand, counting down.
CCACGATGAGGTCGTCAAGGTCCGGGATGGTCTTCCTGCTGAAGTGCTCCAGACCCGCGGGCGTATCTATTATGACCAGATCATAGTTAGCAACGGTCTTGTCCATAACGGCGCGCAGGAGATTATTTACAAAGCAGTAGCAACCTGAACCTTCCGGCTTGCCCATTACTAGAAGATCATAGCCATCCTCTTCCAAAAGGATCTCAAAGAGCTTGGACTCAAAGAGCACCTGTTTGTCAGTTTCGGGTGGAGTTGTATACCGGGACTGCTGCATGAACTCCCTCATATCGCCGATGGTCTTCTCGGCCTTCACGCCCAGCGCATCTGCCAGGTTGGCATCAGCGTCGGCATCTATAACAAGCACCCGGTATTTTTTTCCTGAATCCTTTACAAGATATCTGATGAGCATTGCGGCCACAGCCGTCTTGCCTGTGCCGCCCTTGCCGGTTATCGCAATTATCTTCCCCAAGGTTTAGCCTTCCTTACTTTTTCGTTGGCTTGATAACCACTTCGGCTACGTGCACTGTCGCGCCACGAAGCTCAATGGTGATGCCGCCCGATGATGCTGCAGGCATGGCAAAAGCCGGAGCTGCTCCTGCAGGTGCCGCAGCGGCAGCTGCGGGGGCTGCTGCAGGAGCTTCTTCTTTCTTCTTGAGCTTAAGCTGCATAATATCTCCCTCACTTTTTGATTACAGTAGCTCTCGCATAGAGCAGGCCACATCTCCGAAAAAAAGGAGATGAAAGGCAGAACTCTACTTTGCGAGTACCACCTTGTCGATGCTGATCTTCGCATCCTTCAGCACAAGCTTTATGCCGCCGGCGCTGCCGGACATGGACATTGCTGGTGCTGCTGCGGGTGCTGCGCCGGCAGGTGCGGCTGCTGCCGTTGGGGCCGCTGCTGCGGGTGCCTTGGGTTTAAGTTTTAGCTGCATTGACTCATCTCTCCTCTCTTAGACAATTCACTCGAGGACGCCATCAGCCTGCAGAGCCTCGACGACCTGCATGAACTGGCCCTCTGTCAGGCCCAGCTCAGACTTGACGGTGTCCATGTTGATGTCGCCGCCGGTCTTCTCGATATAGGCGATGACCTTCTCCTTGTGCTCATCTGTGACCTCCTCGAGCTTCCAGCCCTCGGTGATCTTCTTGTTGTCCACTTTTCTGGTGACACCGTTGACAACAGGATGATCGACCTTGAGCAAGAAGGCCTTCAGAGATGCGATGTCCTTGGCATCGTCTTCAGTGGCGATCTTCGCGACCATGTCCGGGTCGATGCCTTCCTTTACCCTCTCCTTGAGGCCCTTGGACATCCAGACGATCCTTCTCC
>CAZRYL010000015.1:0-43047 GCA_964604285.1 uncultured Methanotrichaceae archaeon | reverse complement strand
TAGTATATATACTTTTCCATTCTTTTAGATGGCAGAGGATTATAGGAATCCTCGTAAATTTCTTGCAGGCCGCCTGCTGGGCAGAGCCACCCACACCAGAGCCTACCCAAAAATAGTGAACTTATAAAGAGGAGGATGAAGACTATCAGACCACCAGTAATAATCCCTTCTGATGCACCTTTAATTATTATCGGACAGGAGATATAAGCAAATGTAACAGGCAATAGTACGAATGAAAAAATAATCAACGCCTTCCTAACCCTCTGCCTGTTTATGGAATTTCTCATACAAGAGTTCAAGAAACTCCAACCTATTTTAGGATCACGACCAAAAAAGGAGGATCATGAATATAGCCATAGTTTAAAAATGCAGAGCAAGGATTACTCCCGAAGCCAAGCCCAAGCCTTATTGATATCGGCAGTATGGAAGAATTTAGCGTCTCGAGCATAGAAGGGTTTGGCCAGATGTGCCATCCACTTCTCCCAGGTTTTATCGCCGACAATGGCCATTTTTTTGATCTGATGACGAAATTCTGATCCAAATTTCAGATCTTGTAGCCATGCCTCCATTTTCTCCCATTTAAATTCGCTCAGGTCAAACAACAAACGAATGTTACCTTCCTTTTCAACCAAGGCTTTGACTTCCGGCACCATTGTTTCGTAGTCAGAAGCCGTAATGTTTCCAATGCATTTAAATCCTATCACATTTCCTGAACTTTCAGCTAATTTCTCTATCATTTTTCCATCCTCTGACTTTTGATCTTCTATGTGACTAGAAACTACTTATTGCTGTTGGAAAGTTCACTAGTTCTATTATATTATTGCTGCTTAATGCTTACTACCAAAAGTATTCAATATAACTTGGAAACAAAACTATATGAAGGTGGTGGGTTTTGGGAATTAATTCTATCATCAGTGCCGATGACGCCAGGAAAGCATCTGTAGCCGATTTAATGAATAATCTCTCATCGAACGAAAGCGGTCTATCTACTTCAGAAGCCGGAGCAAGACTCCAACAATACGGCCCAAATGAAATCTTGGAGCAGAAAGTCAATCCGCTTATAAAATTCCTAGGCTATTTCTGGGGGACCATTCCCTGGATGATTGAGGCTGCGGCCATTCTTTCCGCAATACTAAGTCGCTGGGACGACTTTGCCATCATCTTCTTGCTTCTGCTCATGAACGGCGTTGTTGGCTTCTGGCAGGAGCACAAAGCCGACAATGCAATTGAACTTTTAAAGGAGAGGCTTGCACCTACGGCCAGGGTCCAGAGAGATGGACAATGGAAAGGCCTTCCATCCAGAGAACTTGTACCCGGTGATATAGTCAGAATCCGTTTGGGTGAGATCGTTCCGGCAGACATCAAGCTCATTGATGGCGATTTCCTCCAGGTAGACGAATCCTCCCTGACGGGTGAATCGCTGCCTGTGGAGAAAAAGGTCTCCGAGGTTGCTTTCTCTGGATCAATAGTTCGTCAGGGAGAGATGACTGCCCTGGTTTTTGCTACGGGGATGAATACCTACTTCGGTCGCACTGCCAAGCTAGTAGAAATGGCCAAGACCCAGAGCCACTTTCAGAAGGCTGTGGTCAAGATTGGAGATTATCTGATCATTCTGGCCGTAGTCCTGGTGACCCTAGTATTCATCGTAGCCACTCTGAGGCATGAAAGCCTCCTGCAGACTTTGCAGTTCGCCCTAGTGCTAGTAGTAGCCGCCATACCCGCCGCCCTTCCAGCCGTTCTGTCCGTGACCATGGCAGTGGGTGCTATGGAACTCTCCAAGAAGGAGGCCATAGTAAGCAGGCTGGCAGCCATCGAGGAGATGGCAGGCGTTGATGTTCTCTGCTCAGATAAGACCGGCACCATAACTCAGAATGCCATTACGGTGGCAGAGGTAGTGCCCTTCGAAGGCTTCACCGAGAAGGATGTGCTCCTGTTTGGCTCCTTAGCCTCCCGAGAAGAGAACGGCGATTTCATAGATATCGCCATCATAAAGAAGAGCAAAGAAGAGCAGGTTGAACCAGGCAGCTACAAATTGGGCAAGTTCAAACCATTTGATCCCGTTTCAAAGAGAACCGTAGCCGAAGTAGAGGGGCCTCAGAGCAACTTCAAGACAGCCAAGGGGGCACCTCAGGCTATATTCTCATTAGTGGCAAATAGCACACAGTTCTCCTCAGTTGACAAAAGCGTAGAGACTTTTGCTTCAAAGGGCTACCGCGCTCTGGGCGTTGCCAGCACAGACTCAGAAGGAGCCTGGCATTACGTGGGACTTATTGCCCTTCAAGACCCGCCCAGAGAAGACTCCGCGCAGACCATCAAGACTGCTCAATCCTTGGGTGTACGTATAAAAATGGTCACTGGCGACCATGTGGCCATAGCCAAAGAGATCGCCAAGATGGTGGGTCTAGGAACCAATATCAGGCCCGCATCGGATTTCATAGACAAACCAAATGAAGTGGCCACCGATATCATTGAAAAGGTAGACGGTTTTGCCCAAGTGTTTCCTGAGCACAAATTCAAGATAGTTGAGCTGCTTCAAGCCAGAGGCCACATCGTCGGCATGACAGGTGACGGGGTAAATGATGCCCCTGCCTTGAAGAAAGCCGACGCAGGAATTGCAGTCTCGGGAGCAACAGATGCCGCCAAGTCTGCGGCTGCAATAGTTCTAACCAGACCTGGGCTGTCCGTCATCATAGATGCCATAAAAGAAAGCCGCAAGATATTCCAGCGCATGAACAGCTACGCTGTATATCGCATTGCGGAGACCATCAGAGTACTGTTCTTCATCACTCTATCAATAATTATCTTCAACTTTTATCCGGTGACGGCCATAATGATAGTATTGCTGGCGTTGCTTAACGATTTTGCCATCATGTCCATAGCTTATGACCGGGCAGAGAGTAGGCTTGAACCGAGCCGTTGGGATATGACTGCTGTACTCGGTATGGCGACATTTCTGGGTCTGGTTGGCACGGTAGCATCTTTTATATTATTTTTCATGGGGATGAACGTCCTTCACCTTAGTAGGGATGTTTTGCAATCAATGATGTATCTCAAGCTCTCGGTCGCAGGGCATTTTCTTATCTTTATAACCCGGACAAGGGGCCATTTCTGGTCCTACAGGCCAAGCAATAAATTGCTCGCGGCCGTTTTGGGCACTCAGACAGTTGCGACCATAATTGCAATATTTGGCCTGTTGATACCCCCTATAGGCTGGAGCCTTGCGTTATTCGTATGGGCTTACGCTATGGCATCCTTTGTTCTGACGGATTTCGCCAAGGTCTTCCTATTCAAGCGGTTTGAGCGAGATGTAAAGATCATGGAGAAAGATGTCGCAGTAATCGAAAAAGAGGTTGAGAGAATTTAGCTCATGTTCCGCGCTTTTGCCTCGTGATTTCAATAAAAAAACCACAGAACGATATTCGAAAGGATGGGGATCGGAGCTCCTATCGAAGCCAATCTGGTTATTAAAAAGGGCGGAGTTCAGGATAGAGGCGAGGCAAATATCATGAGGCTCAAAATTGTCCAGGAGAATATGCTGATTCGGGATAAGCATATCATTTTAATGCACAGTATATATTTTTATCCTGTAAAGATATAAGTTTTGCTGTTTACAAGCCGGGATTTTCGGCTTCCACCTCAAGGCGCACCATCTGCATGTGAGACCGACCCATCTTGACAAACCATGCCCTGTACCCTACCTGACAGTTCTCTACCTTTACCAGTCTAGGACTATCTTTGCATATTAGCAAAGATTGCATGGATCCTGACTCAGAAGAATCCCTTGGAGATAATGGCGAAATTTATCTCCAACAAACCTAGTACTAGAAACAAAATGATCATCGTATCTCATATGAGTTATATTCAATATTGATAAAGATAGACGACGGTCGCGTCTTATTAGGTCTAATCTCATCCCTTTTTGCCCCCTTTCTAATTAAGTGTGAATGTGGTCTAACAATAAATATAATTTTTATATATCCGACTTGCTTTAACCCCCCATCAGCGAAATAGTAATAAATGACAATGGCAAGATAATTTGACTTGACCTGTTAAACCGCTAAGACGGGAAGTCAATGAGGGCCAACGAATGTGGCAATCCAGGTCACCTGCTATGGCGGCTGGAATAAAAGATCAAATTTGGAATATCGGCGAGCTAATGATGAGGGTTGCTATTCCCAGACTAACAAAATATTATGGGTAGACCATCCATGAGCGTCCTATCGCTAATTTCCATATTGCTATTAATATCAGCCTCTGTAGATGCAGGTATTCCGGGGTGGGTCCCGCCAGGGGTCACTTCCTAGCTATGGCATGCATTCGTCCTTCATTAAAGGCTGCAGGTCGACAATACCATCTATCAAAGCGAGGAAAAGAAGCATGAGACTTTTCATTATCCCTCAGAGAGGAACAATTATGGAGCGCTTCGTATTGTGCCGCTTTGGCAGGATCCTTCCGGGGGCCATCCTTATCGTGAGCCTGTTTGCTGGCATCCTGGGCTGCGCCGCACAAGGCGGAGAAGAAGGCATGAAACTGGAGGTAGAACCACAACAGGTGCTGGTGGGCGATCAGGTCAGCATAAGGGCGGTCGGACTTGATGCTGGACAGGTAGCCTCACTGCGAGTTTCAGGTCAGGACCAGTTCGGAAATGACTGGTCTTCGGAGGCATCGTTCAGGGCGGACGCGGCAGGTACCATAGATACCTCGCGTGACTCCCCTTTGGAGGGCTCCTATAAAGGAGTTGATCAGGCAGGCCTTTTTTGGTCCATGGCTGTAAATCAGACCGGCCAGATGGTCTCGCCCTTTCCAGTCATCCACACCCTCAAAGTAACCTTATCCGTGGATGGCCGGGAGGTGGAGAGCCAGACGATCCAGCGGACCGGCCAGATCGATCTCGTTAAGGATAACCTGACAGTCCCAATCGTGGGAGTTTTCATAAGACCGCAGGAGCTCACCGAACCCACCCCGGCAATCATAGTGCTGGGAGGTTCCGAGGGCGGATACAAGGAAGGATGGGCCACTTTGATCGCTTCCAAGACCCGTATGCCGACGCTGGCGCTCGCTTATTTCGGCGCAGAGGGTTTGCCTCCTACTCTGGAGAACATCTCCTTGGAGACGATCTCCAGTGCCATCGACTGGCTGAACCAGCACCCTGTGGTGGCCAAGGACCGCATTGGAGTTGTTGGGGCATCGCGGGGAGGTGAGCTGGCAATGCTCGCTGGCTCAATCTTTCCCGAGATCAAGGCCGTGGTGGGATACACTCCCAGCGGCGTAATATGGTCGGGCATCGGCGAGGATCCCGAGGCTCCTGCCTGGACCTATCAAGGTAAGGCCTTCCCATACCTTCGTATTATGGAGAGCGAGGAGCAAGACCGGCTGTTTTTGGAGGCTCAGAGGAACGGCACCCCCTACCTGGATGCGCCTTCCTTCATCTACAGCCTGGAGATGCAGCGCGACCGCATCCCGGAAGCCACCATCCCAGTGGAGAACTCCCAGGCAGCATTTCTGCTCATAGGCAACCCTGGGGATGGGGTTTGGCCATCTGATATACTATCGCAGATAGCCATCGATCGACTGAGGGCTCAAGATCATCCCCGGTCATATCAGCTTCTCTCCTATGATCAGGGAGGGCATATGCTGGTTCCCTATCCGTATTATCCCACTACAATGCGCCAGTTCTATCTGCCGACCGTAAATATATGGGAAGGGCTGGGCGGCACAGCTGAAGGCGCTGCAAAGGCTGCAGAAGATTCATGGCCTAGGGTAGTGGAATTCCTGAAGAGGGAACTGAGAAGCTAACGAACGCTTCAGCGTAAGCCTTGATTGTGATATGCGCAGGCATGACACATATTAGCACGCGAGTGATGGTGAGATTTGAGTGAGATTGGCTTATGACTGTGTTTTTGCTATCTGAATCGAGAGGATAATCGACTAAGATCGCGGAAACACAGTCATAATTCCACAGGATCACGGCATATCCGTATGCCCGATTAAAAACGACCTGTACAAAATCCAATTGAAAAATATTAATCATACTTTAATGATATATTGATTGAAATGCGAGCATTCATGTAATTCTACACCATTGTAAGATAGGATCGAACATCGTCCATTTTGCCTTCGCTGCCATCATAACCATCTCCCAAGCATGCTTAGAAAAGCATGAGGCTCGCTGACTCTGTAGGACCAACGACAACAAAAATATCTTTTGATTTTTAATAAAAAATAGAAAAGAATAAATACAATATAAGACAATATGAATATATTGGTTTTTGAGGTGTTGGAAATGAATAAGGCATTGCTGTTGATGATGGTAGTATTAGCATGCACTGCAACGACTATAGCCGCATTACCGGACAAAGAAATGATGGGCGATCCATCGGAGAAATGCTTCGATAAATGCTATGAGAAATGCATCAACTGTATTGTGAAATGTGATGTGTGTGGTGACGAGCACAACTGCGACTCCTTCTGTGAAAATTGCAAAGGGATATGTAAGGGCGAGGAATATTGTCCTCACTGCGGCGCTAAGTATTCTCCCAAATCCATTGACGGGATCTGCGACAATTGCGGCAATGAGTGTTACTGGCTAAAGTCTTGCGATAAATGTGGCCATGATCAATATTACGATGGATTCTGTGACAAGTGCGGCGCGAAATGCCATTATGTCAAGTGTTGCTATACCTTCTGTGATAAATATTGCTATGTAGATACGACGTGCAAAGAGCACTGCCCGAGCTGTGATGAACTGCCGGAACTGCCAAAGACATGCAAAACTTGTATGAAGACCGCAGAAGAACTCCAACCCAAAATATACAAACCTATGATGCAGGATCCATGATGCATTGAATATCCTGCATACTTTATTCAGGTGTTACTATGAAAATTGCTGTGGCTATCAGAAAGCTCACTATCATTGCCCTGCTCATTTTTTTCCCCGCCAATTCGGTCGTCGAGCCTCAATCACTTATAAAAGGGGTATCTTTGATAGAAGAGAGCTCCTTGCAGGATCATGGCAGCGTCATCGAGCCCCCAGAGGGCATAAGCTATAACCTGCAAGCATCCAACACAGACGTTCAGACCCGCGGTTTATTCCACAATGGCGTCTCGTACATATCAGTTTCAAATCCTCATAGTGTGCAGAAAATGGTCGTAGTCAACCCGCAAGTACGAGATTGGAGTATTGAGAGCATCCAAGTTAGTGGCAACTTAGAGGTAGAAAAAGTCTGGAATCTGCTTCAGATCAAAGTCCCAGCCTTTCAATCCGGTTTGATAATCGTACGCCCATCAGGGTTACAAGATGAACCTTCAACTGAATATAACTATCCCGTGAAGACGTTGGCCGTGGCCAGAGAAGAAGTACAATCCACAATATCTCCCGGGGAACGGCATCGTTCTTTATGGGAGACATCGCCCATCAAAGTTGACGGCTACGGCCAGTTAACTGTAGATGGCCTTACTGGAGCAGATTATGATCTGCAACCATCAGATATGGATGTTTTGACCCGTGGTTTGTTGTACAATGGGATCGCATATATTCTCGTTGCGAATCCTTATGATATACCAAAAGAGGTCTATGTGAATCCACAGATAAATAACTGGTATATACAGAATGTGCAGGTCAAATATGGCACATTGGTTGTATCAAAGTTTGGAAATCAGCTACACATTACAGTTCCTGGTCGCAAATCTGCTTTGATAATCATCCCTCAACAGAAAAAGAGATACTCTTTCACTGCCGGACTCAAGCCAGCTTATACCTTCAGCGCGGGGCCAAAACCACATTACAGCTTCCAGGCCGGACCTAAGCGGCCCTACAGTTTCAGAATTGGTTACTAGACGATGCACAAGTTTTTTCTTTATTGACCTCAAACAGATAAGTATGCAGAGAACGATCAAATGCTGGTTAGTTCTTATTTTGATACTTTTTTGTTCTCAGTGCATATTGGTTTATGGGCAGGAAAGCACTGCTGTTTATTGGTTCGATAAAGGCAACGATTTTTTAGAAAATAGATCTTATGAAAAAGCGATAGAGAACTATGATAATGCCATCGAGATTGATCGACGATTTTCAGAGGTCTGGGTCGCTAAAGGCATTGCCCTGGTCGGGCTGGAAAAATACAATGAATCTATCGATTGTTTTGATGAAGCAATTAGGATAAACCCAGAATATGCAGAGGCATGGCATAACAAGGGCCTTGCGCTAGCCATAGGATTGGGCAGGTATGAGGAGGCAATCCTGGCATGCGACAAAGCCATAAGCATCAGCCCACAGGATGCAGATTTTTGGAATGGAAAGGGAATTGCTCTTGTTGGCCTTGGCAAATATGATGAAGCTATTGCGGCTTTTGATAAATCCCTGGAGCTAAATCCCTCGGATGCATCGAGCTGGAAAAACAGAGGCAATGCACTCTGCAATCAGAGCAAATACGAGGAGGCCGTTAAAGCATACGACGAGGCTATTGCCATCAATCCAAAAGATGCTTATGCCTGGAATTATAAAGGCCAGGCACTTCTAGATCTTGGACGAGATGTGGAGGCTGATGCAGCCTTTGCGAAGGCAAGAGATCTAGGATACGGTGGATGACCTTTCTGCACACCCGCGTTCCGCAAACTTTTAATAGTTGTCCTGTCACTAACTATAGGTTAGTAACATCAGGTACTGTATGTGTGAACAAAGCCAAAAAAATTACTTAAGCTTTACATGAATATATACATTGGAGGTTTTTGATGACAGGAGAGATCACACTCAAGGTTATTGAAGCTCGTCCCACGGACGTGGGAAGGGGCATCGCTCGTGTAGATCCGGCCGTATTTCGCGAGAATGGCTGGCAGGCAGGTGACGTCCTCAGCATAGTGGGAAAGAAGAAGACTGCAGCATTGATCTGGCCCGGCTATCCAGACGACACTGGCACAGGCGTGGTGCGCCTGGATGGAAACACGCGCAGGAACGCAGGAGTCAGCATAGATGATAAAGTTCCTGTGAAGGTAGTTCAGGCCTCTGCCGCTGAGTCGGTGGTCTTCTCTCCAACAGTGCCGCTGCGCATCACCGGCGGCGAGGAGTATTTGAAAAGGTACATGGAAGGTCGCGTCATCACCCGCGGCGACATAATTGAGATCTCAGTCATGGGAAGAAAAATTGAGCTCATGGCCACAAGGGTTGCTCCATCCAAAGAAGCTGTTGTAATCGGTGACAGAACCCGAATTGAGATCTCAGAGAAGCCTGCCAAGGAGGAGAAGGCAGGCCCCAGGGTCACTTACGAGGATATAGGTGGCCTTTCAGCAGAGATCAAGAAGGTCAGGGAGATGATCGAACTGCCCATGAAGCATCCAGAGCTCTTCGAGCGCCTTGGAGTGGAGGCTCCAAAGGGCGTCTTGCTCTACGGCCCGCCTGGAACTGGCAAGACGCTGCTGGCCAAGGCCCTGGCATCAGAGACAAATGCGCACTTCGAGACGCTGAGTGGCCCTGAGATCATGTCCAAGTACTACGGCGAGTCTGAGGAGAAGCTTCGTCAGCTCTTCAAGACCGCTGAGGAGCAGGCGCCATCCATAATCCTCATCGATGAGATCGACTCCATTGCTCCCAAGAGAGAAGAGGTGACAGGGGAAGTGGAGCGCCGCGTGGTGGCTCAGCTGCTCGCCCTAATGGATGGCATGGAGGCGCGCGGAAAAGTGGTCGTCATCGGTGCAACCAACAGGCCCGACTCCCTGGATCCTGCACTGCGCCGTCCCGGAAGGTTCGACCGTGAAATTGAGATTGGAGTTCCTAACAGACAATCCCGGCTGGAGATACTGCAAATTCACACCAGAGGAATGCCTCTCTCTAAAGATGTGAACGCTGAGAAGCTGGCTGATGTGACGCACGGCTTCGTGGGCGCCGACCTGGCAGCACTGGCACGCGAAGCTGGCATGCGCTCTTTGCGGCGCGTGCTTCCCGAGCTGGACCTGGAGGTGGAGTCCATACCTGCAGAGATCTTAAACAAGATCGAGGTGAACAACGACGACTTCCTGGATGCACTGCGTGAGATGGAACCCTCTGCCATGCGTGAGGTCATGGTCGAATCGCCCAATGTGAAGTGGGACGACATCGGCGGTCTCTCCGACGTAAAGCAGGAGCTGGTGGAGTCTGTGGAGTGGCCCCTGACATACTCCAAGCTCTTTGCGCACATGGATGCAAAGCCCCCCAAAGGCGTCTTGCTCTACGGTCCACCGGGCACTGGCAAGACCATGCTCGCCAAGGCGGTGGCAACTGAAAGCCAGGCCAATTTCATCAGCATCAAAGGGCCGGAATTCCTGAGCAAGTGGGTTGGTGAGTCGGAAAAAGCCGTGCGAGAGACCTTCCGTAAGGCCCGCCAGGCAGCACCCTCAGTTGTCTTCCTGGATGAGATCGATTCAATTGCGCCAGCTAGAGGCGGATCGACCAGCGACTCGCATGTAACAGAGCGCGTGATATCTCAGATCCTGACGGAGCTGGACGGTCTTGAGTCCCTGAACAGCGTGATAGTGATAGCTGCGACCAACAGGCCGGATATCATAGACCCGGCTCTACTGCGTCCCGGAAGGTTCGACCGGCTCATCGAGATAGGACTGCCCGACGAGAAGGCTCGTCTGGAGATTCTGAAGATCCATACTGCTAAGAAGCCTCTCGCCGATGACGTCGACCTGGAGGAGTTGGCCAAGAAGACGGACAAATACTCAGGCGCTGACCTGTCGGCGATAGTCAACGAGGCTGTAATGCTGGCCATCAGGGAGTGCGTCCTGGGTGGAAAGGCCAAGGAGGATGCAAAGCTCTGCGAGTATAAGGTCGAGAAGAAGCACTTCGATGAGGCCATGAAGAAGGTGCAGCCAACTGCGGCTGAGGCGGATATCTACAAGAGGTTCACTAAGGCCAAGGCCTCCTAAGGCCTCTTCCATCCCTTTTTAGCCTTTCAGGCTTCTCAGCAGCTCGCATGCCTTGCAAAGGTCTTTGACACACGGCTCTTTGCAATCCCTGCAAGATCCAAGTTCAATCTGGCCTCCTTTTCCTCCCGGCATCTCAGCTATCTTCTCAAAGCCCTGCATTATCGATTGCTTCGTTCCAGGAAAGATGCTCTCCAGGCTGTTGATCATGTCCCTGACATCGGAGCGCAGCGACAATTGCGCATAGGGGCACTCCCTCGAATGCGCATAGGCGCCATTCAGCATGCAGTAAATGGCCGTCTCTTTTTCGAGGATCAATTGAAGTGGCTTGATCCTTGGAATCAGGCCAGGCCGCACACGCCTTGGACGATTGCGCATGAGACGCTCGATGTCACCCTTCAGGTAGTTCATCATAATCGACTGGGCCTCGTCATCCAGGTTGTGTCCTGTGGCTACCTTCGTGACACGCAGGCGTTTGGCTGCGCGGTTCAAGGCGCTCTTGCGAAAGACTCCACAAAATGTGCAGGGCGCCACATCCTTCCCCTGCACCATCTCGTCCAGATCGTAGCCGTACTCCTCCCGAAATGAGACGATCTCATGCTCTATCTTCAGTTGCTCGACGATCTCCTTGGCTGCCTTTATCGTGTCGTCCCTGTACCCCGCAATGCCCTCATCCACTGTGATGGCCACCAGCTCAACATTCGCTCCTGCCAGGATTTTGTGCAGGCTGAGAAGAAGGGCGGTGCTGTCCTTGCCACCGCTCACCGCAACAGCTATACGCTCTCCATCGCTCACCATGGCGTTCTTTTTGATCGTATCTGCTACACGTCGCTCGAAGTCCTCAATAAAATGGCCCTGGCAGAGATGCAGACCCAAATTGCGCTGGGAGATTATAGCCATCTCATCGCACTTAGAACAGATCATACAGCTCCTGGAGATCTGCATGTCAGAACGCCTTGACCCTGTCCGGGTTGGTATAAACACTGTGCCTCTTTCCACGCACGAAACCGACTACTGTGAGCCCTGATCTATTGGCAATCGATATGGCAAGGCTGGTCGTGGCCCCGCGCGAGACAATTATGGGGATTCCAGCCACAGAGCACTTCAGGGCCATGTCTGAGGATATCCTGCCAGTGCAGGCTGCATATGTATGGCTGAGGTCCACATCTCTTGAAAGGGCACAACCAATAGCCTTGTCCATTGCATTGTGCCTGCCAATGTCATCTATGATGCACACCGCCCCACTTTTCGCGAAGAGGCCTACAGAGTGAACGCCGCCCGTGGCCATGTGAATCTCGGATTGCGAGATGGACCTCATCGCAGCCTGGATGTCCTCTCTCGTGATCTGGAAATCGGATTTTATCTCGGGGAGATTGGACTCGTCCAGAAAGGATGCGATGCCCCCACAACCGCTCACGATCGGTCTTCTGGGAACAATGGCCCTCATGGGGTTGGTCACGATTGCGCGAGCGACGTTGCCCTCGATCTCCAGGGACTCTATCTCATCCAGGCTGGCCACGATCCTCTCGGCAAATAGGTGTCCTGTCACGAACTCAGATCTCAATTGAGGGCTGATCATGGCTGTGGCAAAGTGCCTGCCATTGATGAAGATGGAGAGCGGCACCTCCTCTGCCACCTGGCAGACTGTCTCCTCAACATCAACCCCATCAAGCCTCAAGCAGTTAAATTCCCTGAGCATTTGCTATGCCATCCTCACAATCTGCTCCAGCACCGAGAGGAGTTTATCGACCTCCTCCTCGGTGTTGTAAAGATAAAAAGAGGCCCGCACAGTACCGTATTTCAGCCCCAGGTACCTCATCAGGGGGATGCAACAGTGATGTCCCGACCTGACTGAGATGTTCGAGGCCTGATCGAGCATCATGGACACTTCGTGGGGCAGCAGGCCGCTCACGCCAAAAGACACAACCCCACCATGCTCATCCTGGTTCAGGGGCCCGAAAACCGTCACGCCTTCCATCTCCTGCAATCCCTCCAGGAGCTTTCTGGTGAGCAGTTTCTCGTGATCATGAATCCTTTCGATTCCAACCTTGTTCAAGTAATCAACGGCAGCGCCAAGGCCGATTCCCCCTGAAATGTTGGGAGTGCCAGCTTCAAAGCCCTCATAGCCCTCTTTGATCACATAATCCTGGCCCTGGACATCTTCAACCATACCGCCTCCGGTCAGGAGTGGCTCGATGCCTTCTGCCTCTCTCATCCAGAGGACACCAGTGCCAGATGGCCCCAGCATCTTATGACCAGAAAAGCAGAGGAAATCGCAATCCAGCTCTTTCACGCTTACGGGCATATGCGGGACGGACTGGGCCCCGTCCACCAGCAATCTCGCACCGCGATCACGGCAGATCTCTGAGATCTCCTTTATCGGAAGCACAGTTCCCAGGACGTTGGAGATCTGGCTCACTGCCACGAGCTTTGTGCCACTGGTTATTGCCTGCTCAAAGTCTGCCAGATCAAATGCTCCTGTCCTGTCTGGCAAAACTGTGCAAAGCTCCAGGCCGCTCCTCCTGAGCCTCATCCATGGCAGAAGGTTGGAGTGATGCTCCACCAGAGTGGTGACTATCTTATCGCCCCTTTTCCAGTCGAGGCCGCGGGCAACGACGTTAATGGACTCAGTGGCGTTGCGGGTAAAGACGGTCAAACCAACATCTGCTCCCACGAAAGCTGCAACCTTCTGGTGAGCATGTCTGTAGCGCTGGTCGGCGAGCTGCGCAAATCTGTAGACTCCTCGCCCGACATTGGCTTTGTACCTCCGGTAATAATCCACAACAGCCTCGAGGACTGGTTCTGGGGTCAAGCTGGTTGATGCGCTGTCCAGGTAGATGACGTCCTCCAGGATTGGAAAGTCCTCTCTTATTCTTTGGTTGTCCATAACGCCTCGTTCATGCTGCCAGTCCTGAAACCCTCCAGATCAAGGGTGATATATTTGAATCCCATCTCTCTTAGCTTCTTTGCAATCTGGCCCTTGATCTTCAAAGCCCTCTGCATATCCTGACTGAGGAGCTCTATTCGGGCGGTCTGGCCATGCCATCTAACCCTGAGCTGCCGAAATCCCTGATCTTTGAGAAAATCCTCGGCATCTTCTACCATTCTCAAATTGTCTATTGTGATTCGCATGCCATAAGGAATTCTAGAGGACAGACAGGCAGAGGAGGGCTTATCCCAGAATGGCAGGCCCATGCTGCGAGCACGGGCACGAATCTCCTCTTTGGTTATCTCTGCTTCCACGAAGGGGTGCCAAATTCCCTCCTCCTCGCAGGCCCGAATCCCAGGCCGAAAATCTCTGTAGTCAGATAGATTTACGCCGTCTGCGATGCGGCCTATTTTACGATCAGCTGCGATTTGTTTCAGAAGGCGGGCGGACTTTTTCTTGCAGATGTAGCAGCGTGTAGCATCATTTTTTTGGAACTGCTCGTCATCCAGCATGGAGTATCTTACTACTAAACAATTCAAATCCAAGGATTTCGCCAGATCTTGCGCGTATTTCAGCTCGCTCCTGGGCATCGTCTCGGTATCTAGAATTATGCAAAGGGCATTCTGTCCCAAAACGTCCTTCGCAGTCTTGGCCAGCAGGCTGCTGTCCACGCCGCCTGAGAAAGAGACCAATAGAGATCCTTCTTTAAAAATGCGTTCTTTCAACAGATCCCATTTGCTAAAGTCCATTCTTCCTCGTCTCTAGATGCCTTCGCATCAATCGCATTTGGATTTGTCCATTATACAGACGATCTCATCTCCCCGGGCCATTTTGCAGATCTCGCAGATCCTTTCTACAAGATCGTCTGCATTATTTTGGGTCATGTCATCTGCCAGGCGGCTGATGGCAGCCTTGACATCATCGCCAAACTCGATGCTATATCCTCTCTTCTTGGAGACGTACTGGGAAACGGCTGGAGGAGTGATGCCCAGCATCTTGGAGACGTCCTTTTGCGAGATGCCGCGAAAGACCAGCTCCTCGGCTAAGGCTGCCCTGATGCTCGGAAGGACGTTCCAGACTATGACCTCACATGGGGACTTCATTTCTTTCTAACCTTTCGAGGTTCCTGTCATCTACAACCTTCTCAGATAAACGATGTCTAATCTCGATATATTCCTCAGACATTGTATCTCTGCCTCATAAGATCAAGAAGATAACAAGTTCGATAAGTACTTAATCGAAGCATTAGATTTAAATCATTGATTTAATATAAGAACAATTTGTGATCTGAATGATTCGATTGTCCTTTTTGGTCTTAACTCTAGCTCTCTTCAGCATCACTGGCATTGCCCAGGAATGGCTTGAGGGGGGCTATGTCGGCTCTCCTGATTATAGTGAGATCAGGCAGTATTTCACTGATCCAATATTCTACACGAGGGTCCCTGTCTCCCAGCCGTTGAGCTTTTACAGGCCCTACATTTACAACGCATACGATCCCATGTATGCAGTGCAATCAGAATTCAGGAACAGGTCATTGGCTGCAATGCAGTGGGAGCCCTTTGAGAAGAATTGGACCTCGACCATGAGTTATGCCAAAGGCAAATCTTCCTTCAAAGTTCTCGAAGGGGGAGTCTGGAGAGCCTTGTGAGGAGATTGCCAAATGTTTCTTGACCCCTGCCTGAACAGCCTCTATGTTCACCATCCAGGCAGGAGTCACCGGTGGGCTTTAGGGTCATCAGACGGTTGCGACCTCAGTCACGTTAGTGGAGTTCTGGCTGCAGTTAAGGCATCTCTCTTTTTGTATTATAGTTATATTGAATATCGAATCTACAGATGCGCCAGTTTTGTCACATGTCGGGCAACTTCCCAGAACGCCCGTCTCCGATGCGTTATTTGGCTGGCGGTTTTCGCTCGATGGAATCGTAGTTGGGATTTGGCCGCCCTCCTGCCTGGCTTTAGCCATTTCCGTCAACTGTGAGGTGGTCACAAATCTCGCGCCCTTGCCGTTTGCATAATTTATGAATTTCTTGTATGCATCCAGGTAATCCCCGCTGCCCGAGACGAGGGTGCTGAAGATGACCACCATGGGATCTTTGCTCTTCGAGCTCTCATCGAATTTTTTCACAAGGAGATCATACCACTGCGTGCCGCTTAATTTCTTCTCCTCCTTGATATATCGATCGTAGAGATACACGATCTCTCCGTCAAGAGAATAGGTGCTCACAGGGACAGCATAGAGGCTATAGCCCTCAATCGGGTACGGCCAGGTATCCCTCTCATGGCCAGGCCTGTATATCAGCCCTGCCTGGAATCCTGCATCGTAGGCAATCTTCAGATTCTGCAGAATCTTGAACGTATCCTCGTTCTGATCGAACGCCTGTGGCCGGAAGCCCTTGATGTCCACATGATTGCCTCCGCAGACATAACAGCTATAGAGCATCTCGTAGGATTTGTTCAATAGCTTCTCCTGGTCAGCCCGAGACATCCCCGAAAGCTTCTCGTCTGCACTCATTCCATGCATAGCAAGCTCGATACCTGGCAACGTCCCCTGGTATGTTATTGCCAGCCTGCGAGCAGCAACCATATCATAAGTCACATAGATGGTGGCGTTCAACTTTTTTGGGACGATCTGATTGGTCAAATTGATCAGAGAGTCTCCTGCCATATCGCTCTGCTCTGCTGTTGGAGAATGTACAATGTCTGCGTCGATCATCACATTGACGGTCGCCTGGGTCTCCTCGCCAAAGGAGCACCCTGCAGACAGTAGCAGAAAAATAAGTGTAATCCCGCACATGAAGGCCACTTTATTCTTATTTAACATCTCTATCCACTCCTAAGGTTTTTTAAACCTTATTTTAAACATTTTTTGACTGATTAGTCACCATTGTTTTTATAGTTAGCGGTTATTCAGCGAATAAATTATTTTTATTTATTTTGATATAGGTTGATTGTAATTATTCGATGCAAATTTCCATATCCTTTGATATTTTTTACTTTTTATTTTAATTACGATCAGATAGTTATAAGTAATTTCAAAGCATAGATGGCTTCGAGGTGATTGGGATGATCCCTTATTTGAAAAAAATGGCTTTAGTAGTCCTCATATGCCTGTGTCTTGTAGCCGGCACGAATGCCGTTGTACCAGATAATACAGATACAGGCACGGATTCGGTTAGATGTCCCGATTCAGGAAAAGTTGTCGCGCCGGGCGACACGATCTCTGTAACTGGTCCCTCCAATACGCAAAGCGATCTTGGAATCCAATGGGAGTATTATTGGACTTTAACCTCTTCCGATGGCACTGTGATAGATACAAAGACCAATGTCGATAATCCCGCTTATTCGTATACTGTGCCTGACACTGAGACCACGACGACCTACAAACTCAACCTGATGGTCACTGCTTTGAATGATATAACTTGTGTCAACAGCAACTGCGTGTCGATATCTGTAAACAAACCCTCAGAATGCGAAATAACTCCGCCTGATTCCAATACCTTCTGCACAGCAGAAGCTAGTAACTTGAGGCATACGTATACAACTGGTGCAACGCCAATGCATGTTCAGCAGAAATGGTGGCTCCTCCCCGATCCGATCAGCAATCCTGGAGGAGTCAGTTTCAACACACCTAACCCCGTCGGAACGGGAAATAGTGCGAGCATCAAATACAGTGGAGTTACGCCAGGAAAATACTGGGTGTACACAGGCTACTATGCCAAGAACGCTGGCCAGACCGGCCATGATACGCCTCTTGCCTACTGTATGACACCTGTAATAGTCGTGGCAGTTCCTGGGAACACTATTACAGTAAGCTAAAAAAGCTAAAAAAACGATATGGAGCAATGCACTATGGCCCAATGCCATAGTGCTCTTAATTACATTACAATCATTTGCAAGACCATCTCACGAAACAAGGGAGCTGTAGTAATTGAGAGGATCACACGGATCATTCTTTGGCGTTGAATCAAGGAAATCCAGCAGAGGCGTTTCAATATCCCCCATCTCCTCGCATGCAACCTTGCTGCCTGTGCTGCTCTTGCTGGCCTGTGCCTCCATTCCAGCATCTTCGGCGTACTCTGTGACGAGCTCAGGGATCTGGCCGTCCCTTAGCGGTGGTGACCCCAGTTATTATCAAGGAGTCAATACCCGGGAGGTGCGCTGGGGGGAACCGGCATTGGCCACAAAAAGCGGTCTGCGCTATGATGGCCAGACATCCGGCTTTTCTTTTGGCCAGGATTTTTGCCTGGGCAAGCTCACTCACTATAATTATCCTACATATGCAGGAACCGCTGCCAATGGAGCGAAACTCAAGGTGACATTGAAGTTCAATGATCTGGCAGTGCCTGACACATCGTTCTATTTCGATCTTAGCATACTGGAAACGGCGAATGGATATCCTTGTCCTGAATTTCAAAAGTCTTCGACACCATGCGACGACCTGGTGTGGTGGTCGAACATCGAGGCAAGCCAGAGCTTCACTTTGCAAAACGGCGAGGCGTATTCGCTCATGATCGTGGGATTTTCGGACAGCTTCCCTTCAGGCAGACCGGTAAACCAGTTTGTAACTGAGGAGCAGAAGGCCAATGTGGCTTATCTGATAGGGCGCATTATTCCATGCGTGCCAACGACGATCACAGTTCAGCCGTCAGATACAAGCGTCTGCCAGGGCCAAGATGCAACGCTTACTGTAACTGCGAATGGCACCGGATTGACTTACCAGTGGTACAAAGGCTCTACACCCCTGACAGATGGGGGTGATATATCCGGCGCGACCAGTTCCACTCTGAAGATCGCCACCGCGGCCCCATCCGATGCCGGGAGCTACAGGGTAACGATCAGCGGCGCATGTGGCTCTGTCACCTCGAATGCAGCCATGCTAACAGTTAACGCATTGCCGGCTA
This sequence comes from uncultured Methanotrichaceae archaeon, assembly GCA_964604285.1. Classification (GTDB taxonomy): domain Archaea; phylum Halobacteriota; class Methanosarcinia; order Methanotrichales; family Methanotrichaceae; genus Methanothrix. Next base: position 24,321 of record CAZRYL010000015.1, on the reverse strand, counting down.
TAACCCGCCAGCCAGGCGATCAAACCAGTTTATGTGAGGGATCCTCAGCCTCCTTTTCCGTGACAGCTACTGCCGCCACAAGTTACCAGTGGCAGGTCAGCACAGATGGTGGGTCGAGTTGGGACAACATAAATGGCGCCACAGCTTCTACGTATGTTGTCAGTCCAGTACTGGGAAGCATTCATAACAATAATAAATATAGAGTCCTGGTCTCAAATTCATTTTGCAGCGTCGCCTCAGATGCTGCAACGCTGACCGTAAATAAGCCGTGGATAACAGCTCAGCCGGCGAACAAGACTGTTTGCTCGGGAGCAGCAGCCGCTTTCAGTGCGAGCGTTACGACATCAGGATCGACTAGCTATCGCTGGCAGGTGAGCAAAGATAGCGGATCGACCTGGAGTGATATCGCAGGGGCCTCCGGCACATCTTACAGCTTTGCGGCAAAGCCCGAGCATAACGGCAATATGTATCGCATTAAGGTTAGCAGGGGCAGTTGCACTGTATACTCCACTGCTGCAACTCTTACGGTTAATAAGCCGCTTCAGTTCACTGCCCATCCAGCTTCGCAGGTTGTCTGCGAAGGACAGGTCGCTGCATTTACAGTTGCTTTGAGCGGGGATGTCACATCGGGCCAGTGGCAGTACAGGACTGGCAGCACTGATACCTGGACAGACATTCCTGGTCAGACTGCTACGACTCTTTACTTGTACGATGTTGCGCTTTCCATGAACGGATTCGAGTATCGGTATACTGCGACCAATTCCTGTGGCCTTGTCACCTCAAACTCAGCATCACTAAATGTGAATCCTGTGAACATCAAGATTGAGGGAAAGAATGTCTCATGCATAATCACGCCTTCCATATACCGTCCCAGCATCGGTGGGAAGTGCAATGCGCGGCATCAATTCACCTGGATGATCGATGGCGAACAGGTCTCTGGCATCCTCCAAAATGGTAGCCTCAGTGTGAACTGGAGGGATTATGGAAGTGGAAAACACCTCATTGAGATGATTGTGAACTCCATAGACGAGCAGGGAATTGCACATTATTTGGGTCAGAGTGAGATGAAGGTTACAGTGATAGACATCCCCGGGGCCTCAATTGAATTTGTCTGAGTCGCGCAAAGATTGGAGAGAATAATAATGCATAGAGCCTACATCTGCTCGCAAAAAAAGATTCATGCGCGTTCGTGGCGGTCTTCAGCCTTAATGGTCATAATATCGTTAATGATGATCCAGGCACAATATCCCTTTGCAGTTGCGTTGCAGTATGAGGGTGGGAGCAGCCACACTTTTGTGGGCCCCTCTCCACCGGAAGGGCAGAGTTATAGATACCAATGGATAGCATCAGGAGGATCCCCGCAATCAGGCAGCGACATCTCGTTCACCTGGACTGCACCTGATGTGACAGAGCCGACTAATATTACCATGAGCCTTCTTATCGACTCGGGCGTGGAGGGATGCACCAATGAAAGCCAGCTAGAGCTATTGATCCTGCCCAAAAGCAATATCAGAATCGAGCTCGAATGCGTGAGGCCCAATCCGGATGGAAGCTACGCTGCCAAATTCACCTACGATAATCCCGGCGACGAGATCTTCGTTCAGAGGGGCAGCGATAACAGGATGGAGCCTGCACCATTAAGCGGCTCGCAACCAGAGACATTCCAGCACGGGCACCACTCATTTACAGTGAACTTCGATCCGAAGATGCCAATAACATGGACTTTAGAGGGCCAGCAGGCTACAGCTTCGAAGGACTCCCCAAGCTGCAGCATAGGGTCTATGCTGGTGGTCACAAAGGTGGCAGACCACAAAGCAGCATATGCCGGATCGACGGTCACCTTTACGATCACCGTGAAGAACGAGGGCGATGAAGAGGTCAATGAGGTTTACCTGGTTGATTCCTTGAGCCCGGGGCTGATATACGACTATTCGGGAACGCAACCCAAACCTGCAAGTGTCAGCGGAAATTTGCTCAATTGGAATCTGGGCACGCTTGAGCCGAAAGAGTCAAAGGTCGTCATCCTTACAGCGATTGTGGATCCGGGTCTATGTCCCGGCCAGAACATCGTCACTTCAGACACAAGAGCGCCTGACAACGAGATAAAGCTGAACGTTCAGGCAGCAGAGCGTAGGTCGTCTAACCTTCCGCAGATCATAGACTCTCTGACAAGGAACAAGACCAAGCTGGAGGCAAAGCTGAAGAGCATCATGGCACATCGGGATGCATTCAACAAAACTTTTGGAACGATTAAATCGAGCATTAAGACGATTGACAACCACACCCGGAATAACTATACGAACATCTCGACTGGTGAGATCCTGACCGAAGAGCTCAACGCCACGGGATTTCTGGTCTGGTCTGAGTATTTGAGGCCTGCCAAGAGAGACCTCCTGAGGACTGAGTATGGCACGAATGGTGAAGTGCTCTTGGACTTTTACGATTTCATGCCAACCAAGGAGACGCTCAAGATTGAGTACGACACCCCAGATAAGGGCTACAAGACCTACACTGTGAGATACTACGTCACAGGAGACACCCTGATAATAACCGTCGACCCCTACGGCAACGTGGTCAGCAGGGAATACAAAAAAACTCCAGGGTTGCCTCAGATATCAGGTCCACTGAAGAATTGCGCTAAGGCATACGGCATTGTTGGCGACACTCCGATGGAGAGCAACGAAGCATGTGTGGAGATCGCCTGGAGCTGTCAGCGTCCACAGCCGGTATCTTCCCTGAAGGTTACAAAGGTTGCTGATCGTGAGGTTGCCTCTGAAAAGGATGTCATCAGGTACACGTATACTGTGCAAAATACCGGAGAGACCAAAATCGTCACCTTGACGCTCAATGATGACAAGGTAGGCCCTGTGATATTCAATGAGCCAGTTGATATGGATCCAGGCGACACGCTTACCTACTTTGCAGACTACACAGTCAAGAGACAAGACGCACCATCATTGAGAAATGTCGTAATCGCATCAGGAACGGATGAGAATGGCCTGGATGTGATCTCTGATCCTGCGCAGGAAGAGGTCAGGATCATCGAAGGATGCGGCTTGAATAAGACAGCATCGCCGAAGATCGTGAAACCTGGAGACTACATAACCTACACAATAAACTGGGACAGGAAAGATTCGCACAAGATCGTTGAATACTTTCCCTCACAGGTTTCATTTATCTCGGCCTCCCCTTCGCCGAGCTTGGGGGATAACGTCTGGATTGTAAGTGAGCCGTCTGGTACAATTGTTATAGTCGTACAAGTGGCGAGAGATATTGGCAATACCACTTTCGATATGGGCCAGGGTGTGACGGGAACGGGATTTGTGAATGTCCACAACGATATTCACACCAACTCAGTCATCCTGACGAACAAGGCAGCTCTGTACGATAAGAACAATGTCCTGTTATGCACTGCCTCATCTGACGTATTTGTCGGTCCGCCTCAAACCGGCGCGTCCCTCAGGGAGCATGGCAGCGGCAAATATGCAAGTGAGGACGTGATAACATACCATAACTCCAACCGCTCAGTTGAGTGGAACAAGAGCTTGAAGGTTACATACAAACCAACCAGCTTCTCACTGCCAGGAAACAGGGCTGTCAGCTACGCTACCAAATGGATTGAGAGGGCCCTGTCCAAGAATTACGCTACAGGAGGCTCCACCAAAGAGGAGTACACCTACGCCACAATGATCGACCGGGAAGGTTATCTGAAGCAGGAGGAAAACGGCTCCACGATGATCACAGATACATCCTTCGAGGGCGTGGGCCGCATAGAGCTCCTCAAGAAGGATGCAGATATGAACACCACATGGAATGCCAGCCAGATATTTGAGTCCCAAGAGGATTATATAGGCAAATTCCAGGTATATCAGAAGTTCGACGAATACGGAAAAAATGTGGAGTATGAGAAGTCAGTTAACGGCACGGGCTATGTAGCTGGAACGAGGAATATTGGCGTCAGCCAGAGATCCTACGAGGTGGGCACCGGCAAATACCGGAGCGATGAGAAGATCAGCACAGTGGTCAACTACATTTCCAAGGACATAACACTAGAACATGCTCCGACCAGCTATGCCTACACACCATACGTATCCACGGCCAGCGATCTCTTGTGGGAAGAGGGCATGTGGTCAAAGACTCCAAACAGCCTGATCAGCGAAAGGTTCTCTTCGGCGCAGAGCCTGCAAAAAGAGTCGACAGCCGAAGGTTTGAGCCAGATCGATACGGAGGCAAAAGCTGTAGGTCAGGCTGATTTCAGGACGGTTTATAAAGATCTAAAAAGTACAAGCAGCGTCAATGAGGTCGACATGGCGCAGAGATATTCAGGAGACTTCGCCTTCAAGAGGATGACCAGGCTCACGGGCGTTGCCAAGTACAACCGGCCGCATATCACTTTGACCAAAGACGCTCATGTGGACCTCCTCAACACCACTTTTGCCGACTACAGGATAACGGTGACCAACAATGGAGACCGTGTACTGGGGCCGGTCTATGTAAAGGATATATTCCCGGAGGGGACCGAGTATATCAGCTCCTCTTTGAGACCTTCGGAGCTGACTGATGGCTATTGCACCTGGACGCTGGTGAGCCTGGGCATCGGAAGCAAGGCGATCATAGACTTGAGGCTGAATATAACCAAAGAGACGGCAAATCTCGTCAACAGGGTGCAGGCAACGGGAAATAGTAGCAAGGGATGGATCACTGCAGGGAATTTCTCAGCAGTGAAGCTCAATTGGCTGACCTGCTGCCCTCCACAGATCTTCGCCTCCAAGACTGCCAGGATCGACCCCCTGGATCAAAAGATGGTATGGTACCGCTTAGATATACGCAATCGAGAGAGCTACAGCATGGTGGCCTTCCTGAGGGACCTGTTGCCAGCAGGAATGCAATTCATTAACTCATCCCTGGAACCGTCAGAGAACAACTCCAACCAGATATCATGGACGATCATGGATCTGGGCCCGGGGGAGAGCAAGAGCATCATCTACAGAGCCAGAGCAGCAGGAGATGGAACCTATGCAAATCATGTCCACATCGAAGCCTTCTCATTAGACGGCCCAGATTCTGCAACTGCGGATGTTACTATGCAAGTTGAACTGGGCAGGGAAGGCTCTTCAAAGCCCTCATCCTCCCAAGGCTGGCAGATCCCAGCATGCTTCGGCCTCAACTGCAGCGATCTGATCGCAGATACTGACTGGATCTCATGCTACGTATGTGGCGGCAGCGAGAAGGGAAATGCATCATTCGTCCCGCCCTGTGCCTCCTGCGTCGACACAGGAGATGATGATCTGCCGTGATATCTCATCCGCCAAATTAAAAAAGAACGACTTTAATCGTATTCTTGAAAGGTCAGAATACGATGTCACAGAAGATGGTAATAACCGGAGGCGCGGGCTTCATAGGCTCAAACCTGGCACAGGCCCTGGCCAAAGAGAATGAGGTAGTAGTAATCGATGACCTGTCCACAGGCAAGGTCGAAAATTTGGCAGGCTTCGATGTCCAGCTCATCTCTGGCAGCATCACAGACTTAGATCTCAGGGCTGCATTTGAGGGTTCATCTTGCGTCTTTCATCAGGCGGCCATAGCCTCTGTCAAGAAGAGCATCGAGGACCCACTCAGGATTAACGCTGTGGGCATTGAGGGAACCCTGAAGGTCCTACTGGCTGCCAGAGATGCAGGAGTTCGGCGCGTGATCCTAGCCTCGTCCGCAGCAGTCTACGGCTCCTCGCCCAGGCTTCCCAAGAGGGAGGACATGATGCCTGAGCCGAAATCGCCTTATGCCGTATCAAAGCTAGCCGGGGAGTACTATGCTCGGGTTTTCCAGGAGCTGTACGGCCTGGAGACTGTGGCACTCAGATACTTCAACGTCTTTGGTCCAAAACAAGACCCGTCCTCTGAATACTCCGGAGTTATATCGAGGTTCATCACCATTCTGCTAGAGGGCAGGCAACCTGTTATCTATGGTGACGGAGAGCAAACCCGTGACTTTGTATATGTGGCAGATGTTGTGAGGGCTAATATCCTGGCCAGCGAAAGCCACGTCTGTGGCGTTTTCAATATAGCCAGCGGCAGGAGCATCAGCCTGAACTCGCTTGCGAAGAAGATCGGCGAGCTCCTGGCCAGAGAAGTTCGACCGAGATACGAAGCATCAAGGCCCGGTGATATCAAACATTCTCTGGCAGACATAAGCAAGGCGCAAGGAATAGGTTATTTTCCGAATTATGGAATCGAGGATGGACTGAGAGAGACTATACGCTGGTACCAGGCACATGAGCAGTGAATGCGCCGAAGACTCAAGCACATAATCGAAAATCAAGACCCGGTTTTTCGAAAACCTCTTAAAGGACTAATCTCAAGCGCGTTTTATGAGCCATGGCCAGAATCCCACATATCTCATCTACGGCGCAGGCGCACTTGGTAGCGTATTTGGAGGACTTCTGCAGAAAATCGGCCGATGCGTAACCTACGCGGGCAGAGGAGAGCATTTCGCTGCCCTGCAAAAAAAGGGGCTGAAGATCACAGGAATCTGGGGGGACCATCTCATACCTCCTGATGCAATTGAAACGCTTTCCGGCATGAACCCGGAATGCAAGAAGTTCTCCATAATACTTGTTTGTGTCAAATCCAAAGATACGAACGATGCAGCAAAACAGGCAGCACCGTTGCTGGAGGATGATGGAATCATGGTCTCCATTCAGAACGGCCTCAACAACTGGGAGACCATCGCACGCCACGTTGGTGAAGAGCGCACCGTCGGCTCGCGAGTAATCTTCGGGGCCGAGATCCAGGCGCCTGGCGTGGCCAGGGTCACTGTCAACGCAGATGACGTTCTGCTGGGAGAGCCATTTGCCAGCGTGAACAAGTCTCTCCTGCAGACGTTGAAAGATGATCTTCTTGGCTCTGGCATCCCCACAAGGGTTGTGTCTAAAGAGGACATATGGTCTGCCATTTGGGAAAAAGTGCTCTACAACTGCTCCCTCAATCCGCTGGGAGCCATTCTGGAGGTGCCCTATGGAAGTCTGGGCGAGAGCGAGCAGTCCAGGGGTATCATCAAAGTAATCCTGAAGGAGATCTTCTTTGTGATGCAGGCCAAGGGAGTGAAAATTTCACATCAAAGCTCTGATGAGTTCTACCAGTACCTCATGAAAAGACTGCTTCCACCAACTGATAGTCACAGAGCCAGCATGCTGCAGGATATCCAGAGGGGCAGAATGACGGAGATAGACGCCCTAAATGGTGCTATTTGCCAGTATGCCAGGGATCTGGGCATTCAGACGCCTTACAACGACCTGCTCACCTCCCTGATTAAATTCAAAGAGAAGAAAGCCCTCTTAATCCGTCCATGACCACTGACAGGAAGTCTATGCACAAATGGAACCCCGCAGACTACGAGAAAAGCTCCTCTGCTCAATACAAATGGGCAATGGAGCTCGTATCGGGACTGAATCTAAAAGGCGATGAGCACATCCTGGATATTGGATGTGGAGACGGCAAAGTAACCGCTCGCCTAGCAGGCCTTGTGCCGGAAGGCAGAGTGATTGGAATAGATATCTCAGCGGATATGATCTCCTACGCACAGCGCAAGTATCCCCAGAAGGATTTTGGCAATTTATCATTTCAAGTCGGGGATGCCTCACGTCTTTGCTTCAATGAGGAGTTCGACCTTGCGGTCTCTTTCGCGTGCCTGCACTGGGTCAGGGATCACCTGCCTGTACTGGAGGGCACGAGGCGTAGCCTTTTGCCTGGCGGCCGGATTCTCTTCCAGTGTGGTGGTAGGGGAAATGCTGCAAAGCTTCTGGATCTCACTGAAGACCTCATCAGGAATGTGAGATGGAAGGCGTACTTTCAGGACTTCCATTTCCCCTACAACTTCTATGGACCAGAAGAGTACAGGGCATGGCTGGTTCAGGCCGGCTTTAAGCCCATACGAGTGGAGCTAATACCAAAAGATATGGTACATCTGGGTCAACTGGGCCTGGAAGGGATCATCAGAACTACCTGGTTGCCTTATACCGAGAGGCTGCCTGAAAGCCTCCGAATGGAGTTCGTGCGCGAACTGGCAAACAGATACCTTGAACAGCGCCCGCTGGATGAGATGGGTCGATCTCACGTGCAGATGGTGCGCCTTCAGGTGGAAGCCGAAAAGCCGGGCTTGTAGACAGCAAGGGCGCAGAATCTCCCTCGTCCAAGCTCCTTGTCGTCAGAATCTCCAGCACTCCAAACAGCGCACCAAAAAAGCCTACAGCTCCGGCTGGAACCAATAATGGCTACGCTGGCAGGTCTTACACATTTACCAGTTATTCCAGCGATCCAAACAGGGACCAGATCTGCTACACATTTGACTGGGGAGATGGGAGCACATCGCGGACCAGCTATGCGAACTCTGGGCTTCGCGGACGGACATCTCACGTCTGGAGCCGTCCCGGAAGCTATCGGATCAGGGTCGTGGCCACGGATAGCAACGGTGCATCGTCCTCCTGGTCTGAAGCCACAACGATCACATTATCCGCGGGCCGCAGCAGCTCAAATGCAAGTTATGCAAAAAAATCCTGCCCCTGCCAAGAAAGATCATGAGGGACTGATGCCATTATCCTGGTCCACGGAGCAGGGCCTCAGCTTTTCTTTTTATTTCTAGCGGATCTTGGGGAACGCGGGCGATGCCAGTCTCAATAGCAGCACGCGCCACAGCTTCCGCAACGGCGGGGACTACTCTTCTATCCAGGGGTGAGGGAATGATGCAATCCTCGGAGATATTCTGCACCAGGTTTGCAATGGCCCGCGAAGCTGCGATCTTCATGGGCTCATTGATGTCGCTTGCCCGGACATCCAGTGCTCCGCGGAAGATGCCTGGAAAGCCAAGCACATTGTTGACCTGATTGGGGAAGTCCGATCTGCCTGTAGCCACAACTCGCGCGCCCGCCTCTAATGCCAGGTTCGGCATGATCTCAGGCACGGGATTTGCCATGGCGAATACTATTGGATCTCGAGCCATGCTCCTGACCATGGCCTGGCTTACGATTCCTGCCACAGAGAGGCCCAGGAAAACGTCTGCTCCAGCCATGGCATCTGCCAGAGTGCCTGTGATGTTTCGGGGGTTGGTAATCCTTGCGATCTCCTTTTTGATCGGGTTGAGGTCTGGCCTGTCCGGATGAATTACACCCCGGCTGTCGCAGAGTACTGCATCGCGAACGCCGAAGCTCAAGAGAAACTTTGTGACCGCAATGCCAGCCGCACCTGCACCGCTCACAGCAACGCGAATATCTGAGAACTCCTTGCCCACCACTTTGAGAGCGTTGATCAGTGCAGCCAGTGCTACGACAGCTGTGCCATGCTGGTCGTCGTGAAAGACGGGTATGTTCAGCATCTTCTTCAGCTGCTCTTCTATTACAAAGCAGCGGGGAGCGCTTATGTCCTCAAGGTTGATGCCTCCGAAGACTGGCTCAATTCGTGCCACAGTGTCCACGATAACTGACGGGTCCTTGGATGTGATTGCGATTGGAAATGCGTCAATGCCTGCGAAGTTCTTGAATAATATGGCCTTTCCCTCCATCACAGGGATTGAGGCCAGGGGCCCGATATCGCCCAAACCAAGGACTGCAGTGCCGTCCGTTACCACAGCCACCATATTTCCCTTTGCAGTGTACTCGTAAACGTCGTTTGGCCTCTTCTGGATCTCGCGACATGGCTCTGCAACCCCTGGGGTGTAAGCCAGGCTCAGATCCTGCTTGCTGCAGCATGGAACCTTGCTGTGAACGGCAATCTTGCCTTTTGCACTCTTATGAAACGCCAGTGCATCATCTCGAAGAGACATTACAACACCTGGATTTTAGATATTGAATGGACTGTTCTGGAGGAGCAACAGATATAAAGCATGGGTCAGACGGAGAACTGATCGGGCCGGGGTGGCAGAGCGGACAATTTCCGCCGGCAAATGCTGACGGCGGGAGTTCATACGCGGCAGGCTCGAGACCTGTTGTCCCTTCCAGGGACGCTTGGGTTCAAAATGGCAGGGCGCAAAGGAGCCCTGCCAGGAAAATCCCAACCCCGGCGCTATATATTTCGGAAAGTTTCATATCCGAGCACATCGGGACTAAAAGAGCTGATTGTAATGGCTAGATTTCCAGAGGCAGAAAATAGAACATTGAATCTCAAGATATGCATGCGCTGCAATGCGCGAAATCCCATAAAAGCAACCCGCTGCCGCAAGTGCGGTTATCACGGCCTGAGGATGAAGTCCAAGGAGAGCAAGACGGCTTAAATGAAGTTTGAGGTAGGAGGGGTCGAGAAGCTGCTGCGCCAGGCTGTATCGCAGCATGGGGCTGGCCATCTAACGCTGATCGATCCGGATTCGCAGAGCCCCGCGCAGGCTGCAAGCATAGCCGCCTCTGCAGAAGATGGCGGCACGGATGCAATCATGGTAGGCGGTTCTGTGGGTGCAGCAGGCATCCTTCTCCACGAGACAGTAGATAGGATAAAGGAGTGTTGCGATCTACCTGTCATCCTTTTTCCCAGCAGCGTGGCAGGGCTTTGTGAAAATGCAGATGCAGTCTTCTTCATGAGCCTGATGAACTCTCGCTCCACCTCGTACCTCGTGGAGAACCAGGCTCTCGGCGCTCCGCTGGTTCTTCGCTATGGTTTGGAGCCAATCCCCATGGCATACATCATCATCGAACCGGGTGGAACAGTGGGGTTTGTAGGCGACGCCCGGCTGATCCCAAGGACGAAGCCTGAGCTGGCAGTGGCCTATTCCCTGGCTGCGAGGTTCATGGGCATGAGGCTGGTCTATCTCGAAGCAGGCTCGGGCGCAGATTCGCCAGTTCCAGTGCAGATGGTCTCTGCTGTGAAGAAGTCTCTTGGCGCAGCTCTTCTCATCGTTGGCGGTGGAATTCGTAGTGGTGATGCAGCTGCAAAGCTGGTGGCAGCTGGCGCAGACCTGATAGTGACCGGCACGGCTGTAGAGCAAAGTGGGGATGTAACCTCATTCGTCTCCGAGCTCACCAGGTCTATTCGCAGGTAACTGTTGTGTATTTTAAAACCACGGAATTTCTGGAGCAGTCTGGCCTTGACGGCCTTCTTTTCATCGGCGACAGCATCTGCGATTTGGATATGTTCTATCTGTCTCATTTCCTTGCAGGCGACAGGTTCACACTCCTCTTGCAAGAGAAGATCTCATTGCTCGTCTCCTCAATGGAGTTGGGACGGGCCTCGCATGAGTCCTTGGCCGATGAGGTGATCAGCACAACTGAGTACGGAATCGTGGAACGGCTCAGAGCATCTGAAAAGCCGGACGCTGCATATCTGGAGGTGCTCAAAGAGTTCCTGAAGGATCACGGCGTGAAACGGCTGGGCGTGCCCTTTCGTTTTCCTGCCGGAGTCTTCCAGCACCTGGGCAGGGACTTCGAGATCAAGATTGTGCAAAGCCCAGTCTCGCGCTGGCGAGCTGTGAAGACCCAACGAGAGCTAAATGCGATCAGACAGTCGCAAAGGGCGTGCGAGAATGCCATGCGACTGGCAGTAGAGCTTGTTGCAAGCTCCGAGCCTCGCGGCGATCAGCTCTTTCGACAAGGCCAGCCACTGACCTCTGAGCAGGTCCGCAGCGCCATCGAGGTCTCGCTGCTCAATGAAGGATGCGAAGCCGTCGACACTATCGTTGCCGGAGGACAGGCAGCAGCAGATCCTCATTCGCGAGGCTCTGGGCCGCTTCCTGCGAACTTGCCAATTGTGATCGATATCTTTCCGCGCTCCAAGAGCAGCCGCTACTTCGCTGACATGACCCGCACAGTGCTGAGAGGTGAGGCTCCTCAAGAGGTTCTGGATCTTTATGAGGCAGTATCGTCCGCACAAGATGCCGGGATTGCCGCCATCCGGGCAGGCATCAGTGGAAGAGATGTCCATGCTGAGGTTTGCAGGGTCTTTCAGGAATATGGCTATCCTGAGCGCGAAGGCAGGGGATTCACCCACTCCACTGGTCACGGTGTGGGGCTGGAGGTCCACGAGCTGCCATCGCTCAGCGAGGTCGGAGAGGTTCTGGAGGCGGGAAATGTGGTGACGGTTGAGCCGGGCCTGTACTATCAAGAGATCGGAGGCGTGCGACTGGAAGACCTGGTTGCAGTAACTGCAACGGGATGCGAGAACCTCACCAAATTCGAAAGAAAGCTGGTTCTTTGAGATCAATTGGGCTGATTTGATGCAAGCAGAAGTTCTGGAGAAGTACCGGAAGGCCGGGCAAATCCTTGCAGAGGTGCTGCAAGAAGCGCGTCCAAAGGTGGAGGTTGGAGCAAGCCTTCTTGAGGTTGCAAATTTCGTAGAGGACTTGATAAGGTCTAAAGGCGCAGCGCCCGCCTTTCCCTGCAACATTTCCCTGGATCGGAACGCTGCACACTACACGCCTGGCCCAAAGGATGAGAGCTGCTTTGGCGAGAGCATGGTCAAGCTTGATGTGGGAGTGCACTTGGACGGTTACGTGGCAGACTCCGCCATAACCATCGACCTTAGCGGCCATCCCGATCTGACAGAGGCATCGAAAGCTGCTCTTGAAGCAGCGCTGGAGCTTGTCGCGCCTGGAGTCTCCACTGCCAAAATCGGCGCGGCCATCGAAGAGACCATCGAAGGCTATGGTTACAAGCCGGTATCGAATTTGACCGGCCACGGCCTCTCAAGGTACGTGGCTCATGACGACCCCATAGTTCCGAACAAAGCTGTGGAAAAGGGAGTGATATTGAAGGAAGGAGATGTCATTGCAATCGAGCCCTTTGCCACAAATGGCTCTGGAAGGATAAGCGAAGCGCCAATCAATGAGATCTATGGTTTTTCTGCCCCAAGGCCCGTCCGGATGCCCCAGGCAAGAGCGCTGATGAAGCAAATACAGGAGCTCTACAAAACTCTTCCCTTTGCAAGACGCTGGCTAGTGGGCGAGAGGACTGATTTTGCGCTGATGCAGTTGCACAAGAGCGGTGTGGTGCACAGATACCCAGTGCTCTGGGAAGTAGAGGGAGCTCTTGTCTCTCAGGCGGAGCACACCGTCGTGATTCTGGAAGACGGATGCGAGGTGACGACGAGGCATGGGAGATCGAATTAGATCTCGCTGCCGTCGTCCTCGGTCCCATCATCCTCCTTGTAGCTATCGTCTCCCAGCATGGCTGCAGATATGGCATCGATTCCATCCATGAGCTCTGCTGTCATGCAGTAAGGTATGTCTCCTATCTCTGGAAGGCTCTCTCCTCCAATTACTCTTGCACCCACCTGGCTCAGCAAATCGAAGGCTCCATCCAAGTCCTGCTTCTGCTCGGCAGCGATGGCATTCTTCACAAGCTCATCCAAGGGACTTTCGCGATCGAAGTTTCCTGTGATATACCGCTGGCTGGAGACGAAAACTGCTGCAAGAGATGTCTTGAGGGACTCGAGCATCAGGTCTGCGTCTTCACCCAGTGATTCATGATCCTGAAATACTATTGACCTTATGCCTGCGATCTCTTCGATGGCCTCCTCTGGGGTTATGATCTCTCTTTCGCATCTGGCTATGACCTTCAGGCATGCCAGAACGACATCGTCCATGATGTAGATGAAGACAGCACCTGCGTTCTTGTCATCCGATTCTGTAAGCTTAAAATTGCTCTCCTTGACCTTGTTCATCCAGTTGAGCCATCGCTTCTGGGTGTAGAATTCTTCCTTCATTTTAGAACTCATCCTTTTACAGTTCACCGGTATGTATCCACCAGGGCTACTCTTTCAATGACCAGCTCTTCTATCCGGTCCTCGCCCACGGCCTCTATCTCCTCCTCGGATATGTTAAAGACTTTTTTTACCGCTTCGCCGTTAAAGGAGCAGCCTCGTCCATCCAGTTCGATCAGGCGGGATAGCTCCGAGGAGTCGGGCAAAAGACCACCGTTGTCAAATGAGACGAGGATGAGAGCTATTCGCTCAGTGGAATCGGAAATCCCCATGATCAGAGCTCTTTCGATCTGCCGCTCTCCAGAAGCGTAACGCATTATTTCCACTCCAGGGTCTTTGGCAATGTTTCTGCAATCTGATATGGCATCCATGGCTTTCTTGGCTGCATAGATGAGATGTCTCTCGCTGACGACCTTGTCTGCATCAAAGGCTTGCACTATGCAACCGTAGCTGGATTGCAGTTCGCGGAGCGCTGATAAGAGCTTTGACCTGTCCCGGATTTTCGGCTTTCCGAAGAGCAGGCGAATTTCTTTCATCATTTGGGGATCTGGTGTAGAAGTTTAAAACCTTACGGTCTTTATATCAACTAAGTGTGCATCTCCAATATCGCATGCGCTGCTATGCTGGATGCCTGCAAAATAACACACTAAAATCTAAAGAAGGGCAGGCTCTCTGCCCGTCACGATCGAAACTTGAGGTTAGTTAAACAAGACCTGCGCGCTGTAGCCTGAGCAGATCTGCCGTGTTCAGCTTCTCGCCCTGCCTGAAGTGGGTAAGGATCTCCTCTGCCTCGCGCTTGGCGACCTCTTTGGCGCGATCTTCCTTGATGTCCCTGTTCTTCTTCTTCAGGCCCACGATCACCTTCTCAAAGTCGCGAACCTCGCGCTGGGTGCGGATGAATTCTTTATGTTGCTCATCTGCAGCCTCCTGGGCCTTGACGAACTCTTTGTGAGCGGCATCAGCCTCGGCACGGGTCTGATCGGCTTCCTTGAATGTGGCGATCATCTGGTCGTGATATTCCTGAGCCAGCTCTGCAAATTTCGTGACCTGCTCATGATGCTCGGACGCCTTGTCCCTCATGGCCTGGGCTTCATCCAGAAGTTTCCTCAGCTCTTCATTCTTCTCAAGCTGCTCTTTGCGGCTCCGAAACTCTGCATGTAAGGCGGCGATTTTATCGACCAGTTGCTTCTCCTTGTCCGGGCTCAAGACCTCTGTCTGCTGCCTGAACTCCAGGTGGTCGATCTCCCGGCGCAGGTCTCTTATGGAGCGTTCGCCGGTGAGGTTGTACTTCTTGCGAATATCGTCTATCCTTGCATAGAGCTGGTTGGTCTTTTCGTTGAACTCGTCCCTTAGCTTCTTGGCCTCGGCCACATTCTTGTTATTCTCGTCTCGCAGCTTTTTGAGCTCCTGGGCCTTCTCGATCAGCTCTTTGGTGGCCTTGTTGAGCTCGTTTCTCTTGGCGGCCCACTTGCTCGCCTCTGCATTCAGTTGACTGCGCCTATCCTTGAAGGCAAGGGACTCCTGTCTGAGTTTGCCTCTCTTATCTTCCAGTTCTGCCAGCATCCCCCGTTTGTCCTCCTGTTCCAGCACCATTGCTGGGGTTTAGTCCCACTCCGGGACTAAAAAACCCGGGAACCCTTCGCACAAAAGTTGCGAAGCGCTTCTCTACGGCACTATACGAGATGGGGTTTTTGCATGCCCATTATCGATCAGATGACGATGGATGTTTAGTTGCATAGCTATTATCTGTGCTCGAATTTGAAATCGAACAGCTTAGATTGTATGCCATTGATGTGAGCAAAAGATGACCTTCTCATAGGATCGATAGGGGTGAGCATACTACTACATATCGAGAAACCCTTCACGTATTAATCTTTTGGTTATAAGTTCTTCGGATTAATACCTTTTTTACAGAGGGCAATGGTTCGGACAATCCAAGTTAGATATATATACTATTATAATATTAATATATATTATTAGTTCACGGTCAACGCGACGGCTCGCTGGAACAATTTTTTTAGTATCTGATAGCTGCAGAACGAAAATACTTTTCGCATTTATAAGCTGCAATCAACAGATTAAAATAGGTGAGTCTACTTACAAGGTACAGGATCATTAAATTGATGAGCGTTATTCGCTTGATGGAGGGATTGATCTGAAGAAGGCTATGTTGGCAATATCGATAGCTATCGTTTCAGTTGCACTTATCGGTTGTTCTGCAGCTACTTATTATGCGACAGACTACAGAGAGAGAAACACCACATTCGATTTTGAACAGAGTGTTCAGGGGAACGGCTATTTCATGACTTACATGTATGCTAAGGCAGGAAATGTAGCTTTTAAGAACTATGGTCATGGTAGCGGCTCCATAAACAATGAGGCAGTTCTGACCTACCAGAGCCTGAACCGCACGAATCATAATATGTATACCGACTACAACGATTACGATCTGAACTGCATCCAGTTCAAAGAAGATAATGCCATGGTCTATGCGCCGATGAGAATTGCAGTTGGAACCGGCTATTATGCGGCGAACCCGCTGGATTACAGCTCACTGCTCAAGGAGAAGACCTGGATAAAGAATTATCGCGCAGGCACCAGCATGCATCATGAGGTCGAGTATGCTCATGCCCTTGACAAAGAGCTGGAGATAACCGTCAAGGAGCTTCTCAATCACACGTATGATCCAGAGCTGGTGGGCGTTGGCTTCACTCAGATGAAGATCAATGAAGATGTCACTGACGGCAAGGCCCATATAGGAGTCCTGCAGGCAGGAAACGACTGGGCCAGTCAGCAACCGTTCACCGACCTGACAACGCTAACCAGCAATGGAGACATGTTGACCACTGCCTGGAAGAAGCCCAGCATCGAGATCGATGAGGACTACTGGGGAACCTACCACATCGAAAAGAACATGACCCTCGAGGTGCCTTACCATTCGAAGCAGACTTCTGACGACTGGCTGCCCTGTTGCTTCGGCGGCTTCAGCGATATGACCGCATGGGACCAAAAGACCTTCAAGTCTGCCAAGGGCATATTCGACTGCACATGCTTCAAGGCGCCAACTCAGGCACAGTTCCCAAGAGTCTATCAGTAAAAACAAGCAATGGGGATAGCATCCCCCTCTTCTTCTATTTTTATGCAATTTGCGAACTGGGAACCAGTTTACCTGGAAATTCTTGAGGACTTTGGCTTCTCTCTTGCCCGTGATGAGGAAGCAGCGGAGATTTTGCAGGACCTGCTGTGCGACAGAGGGCAGTGCATGTCTATGGCAAGGGCGAAGATACGCGGCAGAGTCGCAATTGTATGCGGAAACGCGCCTGGACTGGAAAGAGAGCTGGAAGGGCTGCAGGTCAAAGATGCAGCCTTCGTGGCAGCAGACGGTGCCACAGGCGTTCTATTAAAAAAAGGAATTGTCCCAGAGATCGTGGTAACGGACCTTGATAGTCCCTTCCAGGCCATCTTAGAAGCAAACCAACTGGGATCCATTGTTGTTGTGCATGCTCATGGAGACAACCTGGACGCTTTAAAAAGATGTGTTCCTCAGTTGAGGAATATAATCGGCACAGTCCAGTGCAGGCCGCCAGAGGGGCTGTACAACTTTGGCGGCTTTTCGGATGGCGATCGATGTGTCTTTCTGGCCAGGGAGCTCGGTGCCGCTTTCATACAGCTCGTGGGCTTCGACTTCGAGGATTTGAGCGTCACGCCTCGCAAAAGGAAAAAGCTGGCCTGGGCAAAAAGGCTGATCGACCTGGCTCTAAGCTAAGCGCCTACAGGGATGTCTTAACTCGCCTGAGTATTCTCTTCAAGGCCTGTGCTGCCACATCCTTTGCATCCTTGCTGGCATCCATCAAGACAAAACGCCCTGGCTCCAGCGCAGCCAGCCGCCGGAAGTTTTCGTTTACGCTTCGCAGGAACTCAAGTTGCTCGAACTTCTCCATCTCCCGGCGGGACCGCATCCTCTTCAAGGCGAGATCTGGGTCCAGTGAAAAGAACAGCGTCAAATCCGGAGTAATATTCCATGGGGCATAAACGCTCCTGATCCACTGAACGGGATCTGGAACTATGCCTTGCAGCGTCACCCCCTGATAGGCAGCAGTTGAGTCGGCATATCTGTCGGATATGACTATTGCGCCCTCTTCGAGTGACGGGCCGACGAGCCTCGCCAGGTGATCGGCATGATCTGCCATAAAAAGGAATAGCTCTTCCATACGCCTGGACGGAGACGAGTCAGGTCCATCAGAAGATAGCCGCGCCCTCAGGATTTTTCCGGCTTCGCCTCCTGTGGGCTCAGCAGTTAATACCAGCCTTCGTTCAGGCATGATCTCCTGAAGTTGGGATGATATATGCTTCGCAGCAGTGCTCTTTCCCGAACCGTCTATGCCTTCAAGTGTTATGAGCAGGCCCTTCACACTCGATGAACTGAGACGGAAAGATAATTAAGCTGTCGCCCGATACTAACTCTGGCACGTCATCCTGTGGATTTTCCGCGAAGTCAGTCCAGTAACCCTCGCAACGGGCGTCTGTACCGCACTTGGGTTGTCTCATGGTCATTGGTAGACAAAATTCGTCAATATCCTACCATAAGGACCTATCAATGCGGCCTGTAGTCCCCTTCTTGCACCGGCACTCACAGCAAAACAACTTCTGAACTCGTGTCGGCCCTCTAAAGGGACAACATTAGAACTCAGTTATGTTTTATATACCTTTCTCATGTATGTGGCGACGGTGCCCAGTAAGCTTTAAGTTGGAGTTCTACATTAACAATGCTGAGGTGCTTCGTTTGACCGACAAGATCTATGTAGTTGGGCACAAAAGTCCGGATACCGATTCTGTAACCTCTGCAATAACCTACGCTAGATTGAAGAACGCCCTGGGAATGAAGGAAGCTGTTCCTGCTGTGGCTGGCGACCTCAATAACGAGACAAAATTCCTGCTGGATTACTTCAAAGTTCCATACCCAGAGAAGCTCACCGACGCCACAGACAAGAAGGTCATCCTTGTTGATCACAATGAGATGGCTCAGGCAGTGGACATGCTCAATATGGAGAATATCATCGAGGTAGTGGACCACCACAAGATCGGCGGCCTTGCCACAGGCAAACCGATATTCTTCCTCAACGAGCCAGTGGGCGCAACGGGCGGAATTATCGCGAATCTATACGAGCAGAATAATGTCCCCATCAGCAAGGAGATGGCCGGGCTGATGATGGCTGCCATCCTCAGCGACACAGTGCTATTCAAGTCGCCAACATGCACTCCGCGCGACAAGGCTGCTGTGGAGAAGCTTGCCAAGATCGCGGGCGTGGATCCCATGAAGTTCGGAATGGAGCTGCTCAAGGCCAAGAGCGACATCTCATCGAAGTCCGCAAAGGATATCCTTATGGGCGACTTCAAGAAGTTCGACTTCTCTGGTATCAAGGCAGGCGTCGGTCAAATCGAGGTCATGGACCTGGCAGATCTTGCACCCAAGAGAGCGGCGATCCTGGAAGAGATGAACAAAATGAAGGATGCCGAGAAGCTGGACATGATAGTGCTCATGCTTACCGATGTCATGAAGGAGGCCAGCGATCTTCTATTCGTGGGCAGCTCGGCTGCGGCTGCTGGCTTTGAGAAGGCATTTGGAGGCAAGATTGCCAACAACTCCATCTACAAGGAGAAGTGCCTGTCCAGAAAGAAGCAGGTGATTCCCCCATTAGAAAGCGCTTTCAAGAAGTAAAGACAATAAAGAAGGTGACAGTAGGCCACCTTCTATATTTTCCTGGCACCCCTATCTCATGCTCTCTTCTATTCTACCTTCAATATCCAGAATGGCCGACCTCAGATGCTCCTTTTCCTGCTCTGTAGCTTTCCAGTAGCCGCGCTTCTCCGCCTCCAGCAGTCGCTTCGCGACCCCGGCTGCTGCATATTGGTTGTTCTTAATAAGCTTCTCTTGCATCTCCTTGTCGAAGATGTAGCGTTCGGCAATTGCAGACCAGATCCAGTTCTCCACCGCATGCGTTGTGGCTGCCAAGCCCAGCATGTTCTCAACTCTGTCAGCCACCTGTTGTGCTCCGTGGAAGTCATGCTCCAGCATGGCATTCGCCCAGCGAGGATTGAGCAGCCTGGTCCTTGCACCACGGTTGATGGCATCATTCACATCTTCTGTGCGCACAACCTCCTCAGTGGTATCTGAGATGAGCATCTTCGGCGAAATTCCCCGCTCTTTTTGCACCGCCCTTGCCAGCCCGCCAAAGAACTCGTAGTAGTGATCGAGGTCTATGATCTCGCGGTCAACGGTGTCTCGAACCTGTGAGACCAGCTCAATCCTCGCCAGGTTGCTTCTGTAAAGGACTTCGCTCTTCACTGCATGAAGGTTCTCTGCGTAAAGGTGATCCATTGATTGGATGAAGACCTCTGCCAGCTCGTCTTCCGTCTTCCAGACAGAGTCCTCTACCAGCGGCAGCATTCTCGTGCCAAACTCTCCCGCCTTGGGCCCGAAGATGCGGCCATTGGCCATCCGCTGGATCATCCTCTCATCCAAACCCGATCCTTTAAGGCTCTCCAGGTTTTTTTGTGAGTGCTTGCGCACGAAGTTCATCTCCACAGGCTCTTTTAGAGCGGCCACGAGATTGAAGGCTTGATCCAACATGAGGACAACGTTTGGGAACATATCCCGGAAAAAGCCACAGATGTTCACCAGGCAGTCAATCCTTGGCCTTCCCAGCTCCCGAAGGGGCACCACATCTAGGCGAGATGACCAGGCGCCATAATCCCTTACAATGCGAACCCCAATGTAGCTGAGGATCTGGCCTACGGTCTCTCCGCCAGTCTTTGTGGTCTCAAAACCCCATAGAATCGCTCCTACGGTCTCAGGGTATGATCCCTCTCTCTTTAGATATGTTGAAATTGTATTTTGTGCAATCTCAGCTCCGCGCTCAAAGGCAATCTCTGTGGGAATTCGGCTGGGATCGAACTGCGTCAGATTCCTGCCAGTTGGCAAAATCTCTGGGTTACGGATGGCGTCCCCTCCTGAGGCGGATTGGATGAAGCCCATCTGCAATCCCTGCAGAAAACTGCTGATCTCACCATAATTGTCTGAATACTTCTCCAGGAACTGCAGGCCCCAGACGAGGCTCTTCTTCATCTCCTCTTTTGCTCCTAAAGGAAGGCCGCTTGCCTGCAGCGCTGCATCAAGCGACTCATCCATGCAAATTTGAGCCAGCTTCGAGGCAAAATGGTCAATCTCATCCAGGTCGCGGACAAAGTCTCTCTTGTTCCTGAGAGCAAGATCATAATCAAGCCCGCGTTCCTCGGCCAATATGCGGTTCAATGACTTGAGGCCATTGCGGTCGTACCTCAGTATGAACGTCAAGAAGCTCCTCAAATCGGCTTGATCATAATTTGCGCCCAGGATGTGAAGGCCCTTGGGGATTATTCTGCGCTTCATCTCGTAGAGCTCTTCGTGAATATCCTCCAAATCCCTGCTTCGCAGATTAAGAGCTGCTGCCTTTTGAAGGATCTTCTCTTTGGCCCGTTCTTTTCGCAGGGGATCGATCAAACCTGCCTGGCTGTGCTCGTCTATCAGGTCCTCCAGCTCTGCATAGCCCTCATAGAGGTCTGATGTTGTGTAAGGCGGGGAATTGTAGCCAATTGTGGTTCCATAAAGCCTGCGCTTGGCGATCACCACTTCAGAGGTATTTACGACATGGTAGAAGTAGAGATGGGGCAGCGAGCCTATTAGCAGATCCGGAAAGCATTCTTCCGAGAGACCTATCTCCTTTCCCTTGGTGAACTCAGCAAGGCCATGCGTTCCCACATGAATGACGGCGTCTGCCTTCCAGAATTTTTCCAGCCAGTGGTAAAACGCAATGTACTGATGATGTGGTGGCCTGGTCTTGTCGTGAGAGGCTTTTGCCAGGGCTTCTTCGCCAAGAGGCGGTCTTGCTGGCTGAATGCCGATGAAGACATTGCCAAGCTGCACCCCTGGAATCAGTATCTTTTCATCTGCTACCATCACCTCTCCAGGAGGCTCGCCCCAGGAGTCGACCACATCGCAACGCATGCTCTCGGGAAGAGATCCGAAGAACTCCAGGTAGTCCGCAGCTTTTATGCAAAAGCAGCTCGAAAGAAGCCCTTCCTGGCGGTGCCAGAATCCTGAATTGAAAAGTCCCCTCTCCTGGAAGATTTCATGCAGACCGGTCTTGGGCAATTCCACGCGATAGCCTTCATCCTTGAGCTTTTCCAGCAATCGCAAAACGCTCTTGAAGACATCCAGATAGGATGCCACGCCAAGGTTCTCCTCTCCGGGCGGATAGTTGTAGATGACGACAGCAACGCGCTTCTCAGAATTGTCCTTTTGCTTGAGACGAATCCAGCTTTTGATGCGCGAAGCAATCTTGCGGACGCGTTCCTCAATGGCTGCGACCTCATGGGCCTCTAGCTCGCCAACAGAGACGTTTTGCACACCACAGCAGGCAATGGGCTCAACAGAGCCATCCAGCTCCGGCCAGATCACTGCCATAATGGACTCGATTGGCGAGAGGCCCAATTCCGATTCTCTCCACTCTTCGATCTCCCGGCTGTACATGCATGCCGGTGTGAAGACCGGCACATTGAGGTCGCAAAGAAGTTGTCTGGTCAGGCTTGGGTCTCCGCCCAGAGGCCCGCCGTTTAAGCGGAACCAGGTCAGGTTAATCAAAGCATCCACGACGGGATCTCCATCATGAAAGAAGAATCTCCTCATTGCCCGTAGATTGTGGATGCCATCTGAGAATACGGGGATCAGGTTGAAGCCTTCAAGCTCTCTGATGAGCGATCTGAGGACTGGCTGGCACTGTTCAAAGTGCATGTTACCGTAAAAGATGATGCCGATGGTAGGACGGCTGCCGTCATGGCCCGATGCGTCCGTGTAATCCTTCAGCTCCTGAAAATATCCATACTTGGGATGATAGATTCCGAACTCTGGAGATGGCTCAGGATCTCTTGGCCTGGGAAGGTCACAGTTCAGGTAATCCTTTAGAAGTAGCATCAGCAGGCTCCTGTAGTTCTCTTCTCCCCCGTACCTCCAGTATCTGGCAAATCGAACATAGTTGCCAGCATCCCTCACAGGTCCGAGAGGGACCAGCCTTCCGGCAGTCTGCACCAGGCTCTCGGCCCTGGAGATCTTCTTCCAGACCTCTTCTGGGTCGCGTGCCTCATCGTCCCTTATCTTCCCTGCCAGACTTTTTCCCCGGAAGGAGCCAAGACGTGTGATCTCCATCATCTTGCCAACAGGGGCCATGAGGTTGATCACTATGTTTCGTTCATCCTTCAGGGCCCTGTAGACTAGATCGATAGAACGCCCTGAACCACGGATATCCACAAAGACGGCATCCGAAGAGCGTAAGTCTTGGACAACTTCATCATCTTTTATCAGCTCCTCATCGATCT
The DNA here is from genome assembly GCA_964604285.1 of uncultured Methanotrichaceae archaeon. Taxonomy (GTDB): domain Archaea; phylum Halobacteriota; class Methanosarcinia; order Methanotrichales; family Methanotrichaceae; genus Methanothrix. The sequence goes on along the minus strand of CAZRYL010000015.1, from coordinate 1,239 downwards.
GGCGGGGATAGTATACATTCAACTCCAGCGATAGGTCAAACTCCTTTTTTAGTTTTAGCGCTGCCTTGGCAAGGCTCGAGGTGGGCACAGTGGAAATGAAAGTCGCCTTCATTCTCTCATCAGCTCTCGTGGTGATCTCTTTTGATCTTTGAAAAAAATTGAGATTTCAGGACCTATCATGAGACGGGATAGACCAGAGTGCCTCTTTTTCCAAGATCGTAGTCAAGTCCCTGAAACTCATTCAGATATCTCTGATGAACTGCTCGGGGGTCCAGGTCTTTGAACAGATCTGGATGCAACCACTTAGCAAGATATGCCAAGCCTATGAAGTGCCTGCAACCACTGAATGGCATGTAGGTCCAGAGAGGCGATGCGATCAGGTACACCCGGCCTTCCTTTACTGCAGTGATGTTCTGCAATTCGGGCCTGCTCATGATCTCTTTTCTCGTCTTCTCCAGTTTCCCTGTGTCGTCTGCATTGCGGCGGTCGTAGTCTTCATCTCCCATGATGCGAATTATCACGTCGGGATTGGATGCGATCACATCTTCTGGATTGACCTCTTGGATTTCTCCTTTGCCAGCAAAGATGTATCTCCCCCCAGCAGACTCAATGGGAGACATATCGCTCGTGGAAGCACGATAGCGCTGATACTCGCCGTAGACCAGCGGTTTCTTGCTCTCCGGCAGATCTTTAATCCTCTCCTGGATAGATTCAAGGAAGCCGTTATAGAACGCAATGAACTTCTGAGCATCTTCCTGGTGTTCGAAGAGCTTTCCCAGCTTTTCCACCTCTTCGGAGTATATCTCAGGGCGGCTACATGCAAAGCAAGCCACGGTAAGGCCCGCTCCATCCAGCTTCTCCAGGAGCGGCCCAATATAGGCCCCGAAGGTGCCATTGCCAGACCCGGGATGAACCAGCACCAAGTCAGGATGCAGTTCTATTATCTTCTCAACATTAGGCTCGTAGAAGTGTCCTACGGTTGGCAGTTTGCTATATTCGGGGAAGATAGAGTAAATTTCGATATCTTCCGGAGCCCCTATCACAATGCTGCTCGGTACCTTTAATGTTCTAAGAGTCTCCAGATGATGAGAGAGCGTGCATACTACCGTCTTGATAGGTTGGTAAATTGTAACTGTTCTTCCTCGGCTGTCAGTTACGGTAATTGGATAGACTTCATGGATGTGCCCATATTTCGCACTAACGGTTTAAACACTCGATGATTTCTCCAGATTTTTATGG
>CAZRYL010000014.1:0-44035 GCA_964604285.1 uncultured Methanotrichaceae archaeon | reverse complement strand
GCGGAAGTTGATGTCAAAACCACTACCGGTGAGTCGTTATGATAAGGGTTGCACAGTAAAGACTTATTCAACCCCAAAGAGGTGCTTTATGATCAAAACAGATCCCACAATGCTGGTCTATGACGCGACGCCTGGACCGTGGACAACAGCTGATAGATACGATTTACGACACAATCCATGCGGAATGGATATTGTAAAAGATATGAATTACATGATTGCTCGAATGCCGGATGGAGCTACTGCGAAAGGCGGCAAGGCCTTTACCGAGACATGGAGCAATGCGCGTCTGATCTGCGCCGCGCCGCCGCTCCTCAAGGTCGCCCAAAAGCTGCTGTTGTGGATGGAAGAGTGCATGGCCGCGTGTGATTTTAAACAGGACGACATAGACCTGTACCACGAGCTTCGCCAGACGATCAGGACAGCTGGCGGGTTTTCGTCTGAAACGCATTGGTGGCAAGGTCCGTGCATATGCGACGCATGTAGCCATACATGGCAGGGCGTGGTTGAAATACCGGTCGAGGCTACCAGCCCGCAGGTGCCGCTCGAATGTAGCGAGTGTCACCAGATGACGGGAGGTCCGGCATGAAGCTCAAAATCCGGCTTATCTGGCGAAAAACGATGACAGATTTCAATGGGGTCGTGAATGAAGGCATTAGCATATCGCTTCGGCGGCGAAACATATTGTTGCGTGTGTGCAGAGCAGCTTGCGAGCATTTCTGGTTTTCCACACCTATTTTTCGCAACGAACAAGCCAAAGAGCGTTGACGAAGACAGAATCTGCGCGAGATGCGGACACTGGTACGGTAGCCACGATGCGGGTTGTGCAGCAGAGCGGATCGCTGCAATGATTACTCGAAACACGTAAGGAGGGAAAGCGAAGGCATGCAGATCACGAACAAGATACTGGAGAGGGCCGGTCTCACCATCACGCGGTTGATGCAGGCCCACGTCACAAAGATCAACGAGATGTTCATGAATTCCGACGACGGGGCGAAGATCAGTCTGTCGCTGGCCATCGAGCCCGGAACGGCCATCGGGTCCTTTCGGTTCGAGGCCGGCATCAACTTCGTCACGCAGCGGGTCAAGGACACCTTCACGGACACCTACGAGACCGGACAGGGAGACCTCTTCGAAGGCTCCGGCCGGGCGGTGAAGTGCCCGATGCGGCCTGTCAAGGGTGAGGACGGCAAGACCTATTTCGACGAGCTCTACGCCAGCCATTGCAACAATTCCTGCCCGGAGCGCGTCCTGACGATCGTGGTGCCGGGGAAAGAGGGCGTCATGCCGCAGGCGTTGAAGCCGCACGAGACGGCAGCCGAGGGCGCCTTCGTGCAATACCGCTCATGCTCCGCCTGGGCCGACGAGGATCACAAGGCCTGGACGGAAAGCCTCGTCCGAAAGTGCGAGATTGCGCTGGTAAAGGAGCAAGCACAGACAAAAGCAGCGGAAGAGCCGAAGAAGAAGAAGAAAAAGAAGGCCGCTTGACATCCTCTCCGCCCTAAAGGACGGAGATTCCTGGCGTCGCGCCAGCCAGGGTGGTTCCTGCCAACAGGCCCCAAAGGGCCTATAAATGGCTGTTTGATGCGTTGAACGCATTTTTGAGGACCTGCGGGTTATTTTAGGCGGTTCATCTATAATGAACCGCTGCCTATCGATGGAGGCAAAAAAAACGGTATCAAAATGCGGGCACCCCCCACGAGGGGGAATACACCTTTAGGAGGAGTTCGTATGATGCGGAAACATGGAACATGGTCAATGGTCATAGGCATCATCGCGGCGGCCCTTTGTCGGGCGCTGGGGGGGATATACCCCTTCGGGATCCGCTCCCGAATTACGAGCTCGCCACGACCTCGGCGGCCTCGAGCTTCGCCAGGATGTTGTTGATCTTCGTTCCCAGGCTATTGAGGGCCGATTCGATTGACGGGATCGTATTGGCCACCAGGTCGTCCCGCAAGGCATCGGCAGACGCCGGCGAGTCCGCCGGGTCAGTGATCGTGTGGGATGTCGAAGCGTCCGCCTCGTGAGCCTGCCTCTTGAGCTTAAGGCCGTCCGAGTCAACGTCGATGCCATACCCGGACTTGAGCTTCACCTTGATGCCGCCTGTCCCCAGCTCGAGCCCTGGATTGGAGTCCAGGAGGATGGAGATCCCGTTGATATCAACTTGCAATCCGGAATTGGATGCGAGCTTGATCGAGATTCCGGACGTGCCCCCCACCTGTAATCCACCCGTTGAGCTCAGGTGTATCAGTAGGTTGCCGCTCATCTTTTGCAGGCCATAGCTGATGTTGAGCGTCAGTGTATCGTCCGATCCGAATGAGAACACGTCACCAACCTTGGCGGCTCCGATACCGTCCTCGAACATCTCCGTTAAAATGATCTTCACCTTGGAGATGATGTCCTCGGCTGTTTCGCCTGATAGGGGTACTGGCAGCTGTGGCATTATTCGTACAGTCCTTTCAGTTCTTGCGCGAGGCCGCGCATCGGTTTCGCTGGCTGCCGCGGACGCCCGCGCTCCCTCAATGCATCAGCCAGCCTAACGACCAGCTGCGGCCGGCCCTCGGAAATTACCCTGGCGTTCCAGGCCTCGACCTCGTTACGCACGGCGTCCATTTCCTTCTGGTTGCCGTCCCGCTGGGCGTTGGCATATCGGCTTGCCCACTTCGCCCTCTTGGCTGCCACGAATTTCGTAAGGTCTTCGATCTTCTCGTTGATGTCCCAGGCCTTTGAGCTGCTCAGGGGCTGTAATCCTGCGGCCTTTCCAATGGCTTCCGGCAGGGATATTCTCCTGGCCTCCGATTCGCCGGGCAACGTCAGCGGCTGGCCGCTGATGGTATAGGCGCCCTCCCCGTAAAGCCGTGCCGCCGCAACCGCATTCGCGATGAAGCGCGGTGCCATGGCCTCCACGGCTCGGGACGCATCCCCGTACTGGTACGCCTCAATGGCCTTGGCCGGATCGTCGATGAGTATCGAATATGGCACGCCGACCAGGGATGCAACGGGGTTATCCGGGTTGTGAAACTCGATGGAGAGCGACCCGCTGATATCCACTCCCAATGCGGCCGGTGCCCCATACACCACGAGATCGCGCCAGAGGTTCCGGTTGGCTCCCGTCGATTCCGGCACCATCTCGCGTGCAGCACTTTCCGGATCCCGGCCGAGCATCCGCCTGGAGATCCGGCTTATTGTGCCAAAGAACGGCAGGCTCGAGATCCCCCCGAGGATCAGCAGGGCCAGCAGGGATCGCATGATGGCGCGGTATCCTCGTCTCTGCTTGGCCATCCATCCCAGCAACTGCAGGTATTGGTGCGAAAAACTCTGCAGAGCATAGGCAGATCGTCCAAACTTCGCGCCCACGCTCGGCCCTCTGGCCCAGGTCGGCAGGTTTGCCTTGCCCATGACGAAGTGCGTATCGTTGACGATCTCCTCGGCGTAGGCCTTGGCCTTTTCGTAGGGCCAGGGCTTCCCCTTTTCCATCCCGTACCGCTTCAGCGTGTCCGGGTTCACGATCTTGCCGTCCTTGGCGATGCGGTACGCCGCGAGGCCAGTGGAGATACGGTTGAACCGCTCCGGCAGGGCCATGGTCAGCCCTAGGACATCAACGGCCCGGTTTAGCGTGTTGCCGATCCGGGTACCGATTCGCCCCTTGATCTCCTGGTTGAACTGGTCCGATGCCACGCCCTCGAGCACGAGCTCAGTAACGACCCTGAGTTCGTCTGCGGAGAGCCGCTTGCCCTTGGTGATGGCCCCGACAATAGCTTTCCGCGCTGCCGAGAGGTACATCGCGCCGGCCCAACGGGCATCGATTGACATGCGCGGGACGGCGGCAACCACGTTCTGCGTCAGGTTCACGACGCCGCTCTTGATGACGCCGGCAAGATACTTGACGTAGATCGCGGTGCGAAGCGTGTCGGCCGCCGCGTCCAGGCGATCCGCATTCGACAGGGCGTCCCGGACATAGTCCGAGGCGTACTTCCAGCGCCGCGGCTCCTTCTTGGCCCGCAGGTCGCGGAGAACCTCGGAGTGCTTCCTGGATGCCTCCATCTTGGTCAACCAGCCGTTGAGCCCCGCGAAGTATTCGTGCAGGATCCGCTTGATGTCGCGCTTCTCGTGTCCGGGAATGTCGCGGCGCCGGATCATGTGGGCCCCCCATCCCCTGGACTTGATGACATCCGCAATGGCTTCTGGCATGGCCTTCTCAAAGAGCTGTCGAGCGGCCGGATCCCCGACCCTCTCGGCCGCGGCGTAGATGACCTGCTCCATGGCCTCGATGGGAATGGGGTAATCGTAGATTTCGTCAGGAAGTTTCGTGACAGGGGCAATCTTCCATTCTACGGCCTCGGGGTACTGAGGCTTGATCTTCGCCAGGAGCCTTTCTCCCCTGGTGCTTACCTTGGGCGTGTCGTAATAGTGGCTGCGGTAGACAATCTTTCCCTCCGCATCATAGCCACGGATGGACCAGTTTCCGTAGCGGACATGGGGAAAGTAGTTTGGAATCTGCCCGATGGACTTCCGGAGACGCTCGATCACGGAGTCCTCGATGTCCTTCATGCGACTCTGGGCGTTGAATGCCTTGGCCAGAGAGCGGTCAAGGCCTTTCCGCAGGGCGACATATACGTCCGCGATGTCCTTGTATTTGGTCTTTTCCAGGGCCGCCTTCATCTGGTCGAAATGCTCCTGGTTGAGCGCCCTGATTCCCGGACGCCCCTCGGCATTTTTCCCCCAGACGAAGCGGGACGCCGTCACGCCCTGCAGTTGCTTGCCGTCGAGCTTCCAGATCAGCTCGATCAAGAGGTCGAGCTTCTTGCCGCGGAGATCGAACACGGGCTTGACGGCCTCGAGATCCTCGTGAATGGCCTTTGTTCTCGACTTGTTGCGCTCCAGCTCAATACTGACCAGACGGGCCAGATCCTCCTCGCCCGGTTTCTTCGACAAAAACCACGGGTTGTGCCACAGCTCCTCGATGACAGATATGTCCTTTTGGGGAGCGACGGTAATGCCGCGCTTGATCCGGTTCCAGGCCCTGAGCAGCGAAGTTCCGGACAGCGGGGCCCCCTCTGCGGCCGGCTTGCGGGTGGCATACTTGGCCGGAGGATCCAGCTCCAGCAGCCCGTCCGATGCGGCGCGTAACACCTCGTCAACAATCGTAACGTGCTCCTTGGGCTTGATGGCGCTGCTCACCAGGAGCGACGTTGCCAGCTCAACCTGCTCAACGGGGCTTTTCTTCAGGAAGCTTGCCGAAACGTCTACGAGGCCTGATCCGCTCGGACGCGCCACGCCCTGGAGAATCTGAATCGTCTGGGGGTAATAGTCTCCCAGGTCCGGCTTGCCGAAGCCCTTTTGCTTGGCGTTTTGCGCCATCGAAATCCCCTTGCGCCCCCTCGTTCCAGAGTTGCCGAGCCTGACGAAGCACTGAGGGCATCCCATCTCGCAGAACGGCTCGTCGGTGACGCCAACAATGGGGGCGCCGGCGGCGTCCGGGTAGGTGAGATGCTGGCAGTTTCGGTAGCTCGGGCATCCATCATGGAACAGGTCGCAGTACTCGATGGGCCCGGGCTCGATGAGATCCAGCACGGCCGCATCCAGTTGCCGGCTCGTCGGCCACCACCAGGTGCCCCCGCGCTCCTCGATGAACGCCTTCTCGTCTTTAAGGGACGAGAGGTAGGCCTCGGCCTCTTCTCTCGTTTTAAATCCCTGCAGCCCTTTTTTGCGGCTGTTGACGATGGTCAGCACATTGTATGAGCTCGGCCCGTACAGGTTCTTTGCCGTATCCCATCCGTTGGCCCGGAACAGCGCGGCCATGGCATCCGGCTTGCGCGGAACCCATGGCGTCCAGTCCATCCAGGTGCGCGGGTCTTCGCCGCGGGGACGCGGGTTTTCAATCCACCAGTCACCGAATTCCGGATGCTTGGGGTCAGTAGGAACGAAGTTCGTGAAGCGGGCCAGGGACCATGGATGCTTTGCCCGGTACGTCGTGATCAGGACGTGCGCCCCGATCTCGCGGGCATAGTTGATCGCCTTTGCAACGGCCCTCGTTACCTCCGGGGATCCGTTCAGCACGGGCTTGACCCGCACGGCCCTGATGACCGAGTCCCAGCTCGGGTCGGGGCGCTTGAAGTTTGTCAGATGGGGATTTCCCGTTACCATCAACGGGTAGGAGAGATTGGCCGGGCGAGGTCGAGAGAGGTCGGGTTGAGTTATCGGCAGATTCAGAAATACTTGCGGTTCTAGCCCGCGAGCGGTTTCAGGAATGGCCGTCCTCTCGACCCCTCCCTCGATAAGTCGCCCGGTTTCTGCGGATGCCTTGCCCTCTCTTATAGCAGGATAAAGGATTTTGTCAAGCCTTTCTCTGCGGATCCCGGTGACCGCCGGCGTATTGAGCACGCCCTCGCGGATGACGACCTGGGACGGTTCGATCTTCGGCAGAAGGGCAAAGTTGCCGATCTTGCGGATCTCATTGTATTGCTGGAACTTTTCAACGGCTTTGCGGATGCCTGCCTCTGACACGCCAGCGCGCCTGGCTTGGCGCACGAACTCCTGGGCCATGGCCTTGGTGATGGGCCTTGAAGCCATAATGGCGTCAGTGATGGCAGGGACGCTGACCTCTTTTTCGCCGCTGAAGTTTCTGATCGCGTAGTCTGCCGCATCGCGGAAGATCGTCTTGCCGGCCTCGGTGGCGTCCCGTCGTGCGGTCCGTTCCCAGATCTTTCCAGAGCTGACCTTGTCGTAGACGGTCCGGAAGCTGGGGAAGAAGAATTCCTTCAGGCGCTGGAAGAAATTGCGGATGCGCTGGTAGAGGTTCTGCAGCCACGTCTGGCGTTCCCGCCTCTCTCGCTTCCCGGCCTGCTCGTGCGCCCAGTTGCCGTAGTCCTCTGCCGCGGCCTCCTCGGATCCGAATTCTTCCTCGAGGCGCTTTCGCTCCCCGTCGGTCATTACGAGGTCCCAAGCCGCATGGAATGCTTCGTGGTGCGTATCGGCGGGGGAGGAGAGATCGGTGTAGGTCAGGATCCCGTGGGGGCCCACTTGGCGCCAGGATGCGGCGGCCACCACGCCAGGCCGCAAATCTTTGCCGGTTGCGGCCTTGTAGTCCACGGGGTTGATGATGATCTTGCTTTTCCAGTCCACCAGGACCTTGGTCCCGTTGGGCATGGTGAGCATGAAGGCCCAGCGCGGGCCCCTCTCCGTTTGGAGGAGCTCGGCAGGGCCTATCTCTGCGGAAGGGAATGCGGCCCGGATAGCCTTGTGCGCGGCTTCCTGGCTTTCGGCGATGCTGTCCGGCAGCGGATTGCGCTCGATGATCCCGATGATCTCGTTCAGGATCCTGTCGAGCGGGTCGATGATTCCGGGCAGTTCGGTCTGGACGTAGCTTACAGGAGTTGCTTGTCCGGCGGACTCTTCATGTATTGTCGCATCTCCGCCAGCGCCTCTCTCTGGTGCTGACGGAGCTTTTCCTGCTCGAGCTCGCTCAATAAGCACGTCTCTGTTTGCGTTGATCGTCCTGGCTTCGGACTCGGTGAGGCCTTCGGGCGGGACTTTTTCCCCGTAGATAGTTTCAAGGACGGCTGGGAGATCATGTTTGAAATTCTCCTTCAGTTTGCCGAGGGTGTCAAGGGATATTTTCAGGTTCGAGCCGAATGTGCCCTGGGCCATGGCGTGGATCCCGATGACGGTGGCGCCGTTGTTCTCCAGGTATCCTTTCAGGCCGGCCAGGGTGGATCCCGTGGTCGTGACATCATCCACAATGACGGCCAGCTCGCCGGTGACCTTCCCGCCGAATTCGGGCTGGCGCATCAGCCGCTCCATCGCCGTGGCGCCGATATGATGCACGATGTTTTTTTGGATGACATCCGTATTCACCGGCCAGCCCGTCAATTCGGAGATATAGGCGGCCATGGCCAGGGGGATCTGGTTGATGCCGCCGGCCTCGATCGCGTTGATCGGATAGATGACGACATTTCGTCCCTCGTATTTCTTCGCGAGGGCCCTGATCTTCTCAGGGCTCATCAGGTCCCTGACGAGATTGTATGCGGCCTTCGCATCACCGCTCTTTGCGGCCGCATAGTCTCGATGGGACTTCAGCTTGTTGAGGCTCGTGTGGACCGTCGCCTTGGCCGTTTCTGGCGTCCAGGGCGTGCGCGTGGCATATTTTTCCGTGCCGGCCGGCGCGGAAACGGGCACAGCGACCTCAACGCGGACAGGCATCAGCAGGGCCTTGAGCTCCCCATTGACTCGGAACTGCAACGGCTTGCTGGCAGGATGCTTCACGTCCTCGATCTGGCTGACCTTCGCATCCGGGAAATGCTTCCTGATCAGCTTGAGGTATGATGCATTTACCCCAACTGACCGGCCGCTGGCATCAACGAAAAACGCATATTGATTTTCCGGCTCCAATCGTGCCATGGCATAGCGCAATTCGCGCCCTTGGTCCTTTGGCAGGAACGCCTCGTAATTCGGCGGGTCGTATTCTTTCCGTTCTTTTGCGATTTCGGACTTTGCGGATTCGACGGCAGATTTGTGCGACAGTTCCGGATTCTTCTTCTTGTAAAAATTGACCGCCTCTTTTTCCCGTTTTTCCCAATACTTATCACGCATCTGCTGCGCGACTGTCTTGTTTATGATGAGCCAGTGGCCATCGGAGGCGTACTGTCCACTCTTGTCGCTGGCCAGCGCCCACTTTTCCTTCCACTCGGCCTCGTAATTTGCATCCTTGGCCAGCGCCACGAGCTCCGTTTCCGAAATGGCCGTCGAATGAATTACCTCATCATGTTCTTTTGCCAGCTTGCGTTTTTCGGTAGCCGTCAGCTCGGCAAAGGACTTCGCAAATTTTCTGTCTGCCAATTCGTCCAGCTCTGCGCGAGTGTAATCCTTTACGACTTCGGGGGCGACTTTCTTCTTCCCGGCATTCAATGTTTCCGATGCCGCCTTGTTTCGAGCGGTGGCAAGCTCAACTACCTTTTCCAAGTCTATGCCGCGCCGCAATTCCGATAGCGCATTTTCCCTGGCAGAACCACTTGGAATGCCGCGGTTCTTCAAGTACGTCGAAACGGCAACCACGTTGTCCTTGACCGTCACATAATCGGGGCCGAGACTCATCCGGTCCGAGGCGATGCTCATCCCGATGTGGTCTGCGGCCTCCTGGGATAGCCCTGGGAACTCCTTCTTGACGGCCCCGGAGTACGTCCTGGCCCACTCCTCGAGCTCGATTTTGGTGCGCTCGAACTGCTTCCGCAGACGCTCGTTGTACGACTCTTTTTCCTTCTCTTTGGCCGCTTTCTTCGTTTGCCCGGACGGGCCTGCCGGTGTCGAAGCCGGAGCCTTCTCCGTTTCCCGTGAAACTTCCGGGGGTTTTTCTCTCAGGATATTCTTGACGACGTTAAGCGTCTCTCTCGGAGGTTGCGGAACTGCGATTTCCGGCAGAGATCCGAGCGCCTCTTTGGCCGCCTCCTCGTAACGCTCGTTGGATAGCCTGGCCTCGATTCCCTTGCGGGCCTCCCCGCCAGTTGCGGCCCAGCCGGCCAGTTTCTCGCCCTTCTCTTTTCTTTCCTTTTCCAGCAGGCGGGTGATCTTCGCCCTTTCAGCTGATGTCGGTTGCACCCGGCCGACGGACGCCGCCAGGGCTTCTTCGTAAGCCTTCCGCTGTGCCTCGAGCTTTCGCCCGGCTTCGGCCTCCGGACCTTCCAGGAGCTTCCGCGGCTCCGGGCCGGCCACCGCAGCCCGCCGGCGCAGCAGCTCATCGAGCTTGGCCCGGTCTTCCGGCTTCATTCTGGCGATTTCTTTGAGCGTGAAATCCTTGGAATACGGCTCGCCCTTGAGAATGAACGGGGCATCGGCCATGGTAAATCCGCGGTCCACCCTGGAACGCGCCTCGAGTGACTGGCGCATTGACTCGAGCGGCTGCTCCGTCCATACGCGCTCCCTCTCCGGAGCAAGCGGGGCCTCCGGCCTGATCTCGTCCCTCAGCGGATGAATGACTTGCGGTTCCGGCTCTGCCAGGCGCGGTCCCTTCACTTCTGAGACTCGAGCCTTCGCCGGCCCCATGACCTCTGCGGTCACCCGAGCATAGGGATCGATGTCCAGCGCACGCTTGAGCTTTCCCCACCACGGCTTGTCGGCCACCTTGACGAGCTTCGTTGCCGGCAACTCGATGGTGAGCCCGTTGAGCACGGCGTTCCGCGCCTGCCCCTCGGGGATGCCGATGTCCTGCATCATGTTGTAGAACTCGGCATCATGGGCTTTGGATCCGCGGGTGAAGTAGTCGCGCAGCCGCTGGGCGGGGATCTCAATGGTAGCCCCAGGAGCGACACTCTCCATCCTTTCCCGGAGGTACTTTTCTTTAAATGGCTCGCTCATCTTGTCCCAGCGGGCGCCCAGCTTGCGTCCGGCAAAGCCCAGGGCCGCGCCCTTGGCGACGAAGTCAATGGCTTCCGTGAGCGCCACGACGTTCTTGCCGGCTCCTTCCGGCAGCAGCTCTGACAGTCCGCGCTGGTTCAAGAATTCGTAGGGCTGGCCCGTGGCGGCGGAGATGAGAGCCGATTCGGCCTCGCCAAGGCCCGTAAAGCCGGCGATGGCTTTCAGCGTCGGCCAGATGTGGGACCTGATTCCGCCGGCAGCGGCAGGAATCGGCAGGATGCCACCGGCGACGGCGGCGTTCATCAGGAAGTTGTAATAATCGGAATCCTTGACATCCCTGGCTCCAAAGATCTCCGATGTCAACTTTTCGCGCAGCGCAGGGTCCGCCTCAATCTCGGCCCTGCCGCGACCCGATACGGCCGCCAAGGCATCGATTGCGCCGGCCTGGGCCTTCATCTCCTCCTGATCTTGGAAAAATCCCTTGAGCTTGTCCAGGAGCGTATCCGGAGGAGCCGCGCTGATGACTTCCGGCGTTGTGGGCTTCGGCTGCAACCTCTGGAGCAGGACCCTGCGGACAACCTCCTCCGCCGGCACCATCCCGCGCCGGGCGTCATAGGACTCTTGGGCGAGCGGGTCTTCGCCGCCCGCGATCCCCTTGACCCGTGCGATATACTGCTCCGTTTCGGCGGGCAGGATGCCCTGCTGGACCCTTTTTTGTCCTGCGTTATATGCCCAGAGCCCCTTTTCGACGCTCCCGCCATTGGCTTCGATGAGCTTGCTCAGATAGCGGGCTCCGGCGAGGATGTTCTCTGCCGGATCGTGCGCGTTCTTGACGCCGAGTTCCCGCGCCGTGTCCGGCATGAGCTGCATGAGTCCCATGGCCCCCTTGGGGGAAACGGCCGCCGGATCATAGCCAGACTCAACCTTTATGACGGCATGGATCAATTCTGGATCCAGCCCCGTTTCCTTCGCGGCGTAATTGACCAGGCTGCCGTAAGGGCGTCCGTCTGGATTGCCGTCCGGCCCCCGGCCCCCGTAAATTTCATCTTCTCCGACCCCGTGCCGTCGGAGGACCTCGCTGACGATATCGAAGCTGGACATGCGGGGCTCCTATCGGGCGACTTTTCGTTTGACGACTGGCTCTCCTCGCTTGGTCATGCTTTTCTTGAGGTCCTGGCCTATGTCCGTCTCATCCAGGGCCCAGGCGATTTCCTCCGGCGTCCATCGCTGCTTATACGCCTCCCAGACCTTCGTCTCGAGATCCTTCGTGTTCGTGGCTCCGCGGAGGAATCGTGCCAGCGGAGTCAATGAGCGTCCGCCAGTTTCGTATCTGGTCTTATAGCCCTTGTCCAGCCATTGGAGATCGCGCTCCATGTCTTCGAGCAGATCTTTGTATTCCTGCTCCTTGCCGGGCAATACCGTGCCCGTCAGCGGATCAAGATACATCTTCGATTTCATGCCGTAGTGCTGGCGGATATCGTCGCGCAGCTTGTTTGGGTCGCGCTTATATCCGCCCTTATCCAATTGCCCCTTGGCTTTCAGCTCTGCAGCAATCTTCGCGAGCTCAAGCCTTTCGTCGTATGTGCTTTGCATGAGCTTTGTCTTCAAATCGTAGAGCTGCGCCAGCTGCTCTTCCTTGAGCTCTGCCCCGCTTCTGGGTACGAGATATTCTCTCGTCGTCTGCGGCGCCGGCAGCTGTACGCCAGGCACTCCCTCCATGGCCGCGTCAACGAGCGCCGGCGAGGTCACGTCTGACGCTGGCATCACGCGCTCCCGGTACGGCAGATCCGATCCTGTGATTTCCCGGAACGCCGCATTTGCTTGCCCCATCGGGATCTGCGGATCGAATCCCTGCGCCCTGGCCTCGGCGGCCATTTTGAGCGCATTGTCCAGCTTGAAAAGAAGGTTTTCTCTTCTGGTCTTCTCGATATCCTTCTGGAGCATCAGCTCTTTGAGCTTGCGATAGTCATCCAGCTTCTGCTGCTCCAGCTGATGATCCATGATCTTGAGGGCCAGCGCGGCGACTCCCTTCGTCGGCCCCTCCATTACCCCTTCTTTCAGCCCTGACATGAAAGGGGTTTCCGGCTGCAAGTAGTTCTGGGGCATGGCGTCCTCCTAGATGCTGAAGCGTGAAGCGGCCATCCTTCTAAGGAATCGCCCAAAGCCGGGCGGGGCGTTTTCCGTCACGGGTCCCTGCGGGAATGCGCCGCCATGAATGCTCATCAGGTTGCCGAGGAAGCCACCACCGCCGAAAGATCTCGGCCAGACAATCTGGCCGATATCCGGAGTTGCAGGCGGTTCTGCAGGTCCAGGGGCCGGCGCAGGGGCCGGAGACGGCTGCGGAGCATTGGGGTCGACAGCGCCTCCGCCGTAAATCCACTTGCCGGCGCGGTTGTCCCAGACGCGATATCCTCCGCCCGGAAGCTGTTCCGGGGCTCCCAAGCCACCAATGGTCGGGAACGATTCTGCATTCGGCGGTGCAGGCGTTTTCATCGTTATGTCGATTGGGCCCGGTGAAGCCGACGATCCCGTACCGATCGGCCCAATCCATTCCCCTCCGACGTTACCCCCGCCACCACCGCCTCCACCGAAAAGCGGAGAAATGGTTTTCGGAATCGAAGAGATAAAGCTGGAAATGCTCTTGAAAAGTCCCATCGCTCTGCCTCCTGCCTATGCGGCTTGCAGAATGTTCTTCAGCAGCATCCAGTTGAGCATCTGCGATCCGGCGCTGCCGGCGAGATTCGACAGCGAATCGAGGAAGCGCCACCCGCCGCTCTGGGTCGGTGACGCGGATGTGGCCCATGCCTTCAGAACTTCCGGGCTGACGTTGGACGGTTCGTAGGTTCCGTAAAGCATCTTGACGGCAGTGCCCATGGCGTCGCTGTACGCATTGTCGAGTTGCCGCCCGTACTCCCCGCCGCCAATACCACGCGCAGCCATGTCCTCACCGATGCGACGCTCCCTGCCGGCCAGCATCGACTGCAGCTCGCTCTGGACGCCCTTCATGTACTCGGCCCGGCGCTGCGGGTTCCAGGTCGTTTCCGCCAGATACCGATCCGAGGCCTGGCCGAGGGCTTCCTTCGATTGCTTCTCGAGCTTTGCCTGGTTGTATCCGGACAGGAGGTCTGCACCGAGCCCGATCCCCAGCGTCGGCAGGATCCAGCTCGACAGTCCCGTGCCGGAACCGCCGAGCATGGCCGGCCATGCAGACGACAGGCTCGAAAGCCATCCGCCGCCGCCAGCTGCGGCCCCCGGCAGATTCACGGCCAGGCCGCCGGTTCCGGATGTTAACGCCCCAGGAGTTAAACCAATGGACGTGAGGGACGAAAGGCTGGACGGAAGTCCGGAGCTGCCAAACCACATTGAGTTTCCGGGGCCAAACAGCGACAGCAGGCTTCCGGATCCGCCCGCTCCGCCTGCGGCCCCGCCGGCTCCGAGCAGCGCAGAGCCACCGTAGGCTGCAGCCGCCGCCAGCGCCGCCAGCTCCGGCCCGCTCAGGCTGCGAACCTCTTTCGGCAGCACATTCTTGACCTCCTTGGGGAGGATATTCATCTCGCCAAGGGATCTGCCGCCGAAAAGCAGCTCCACGGGCTCCGTCAAGACCGGCTTGATCTCCTTGGGGATGATTGGATTGATGATCTCCCCGCCCTTTCGGAGAACATAATCAACGGGCTTTTTCAGCCCCGTGCGCTCTCCGACCCATTTTGTGGCTTTTGAGAAAATACCCATGGCAGACCTCCGAGAGACTAGTCTTCTAGAACGTCATATTTTATTTCCCAGGGGAAATATATTCTAGGAGGAACCGTTATATATTCGTTGGACAACGAATTTGGCCCAAATGCCACATATAGGCGCATCGTCCTGCATTTCGTTCCAGGAGGGAACTTGATGACTGTTATGCCGTCGCTGGTTATTGGATAATATCTTGTTCCATCTTGACCCCATGGCATCCATGTTCCTTCATTGTCTAGCGAAACCTCGATGCCGCCGTAGGTAACGAATCGTGGAGCTGTGGAATTTTTCGGCAAATCCATCCTAACTATCAATTCCTTCAAGACCTTGACCTTATTTATGCTCTGCAGGTCACCGAAAAACAGAGGCGTGCTAAACGGATAATGGATTTGCCCGGCATAAACCCAGCGATCTTCCGTGCCATCACAAAAGGCATATTGCTTTTTGAACAAGCTCTGGCCATTGCACACATAGGCATAATCGATATCAGCTGGCGCTCCATAGGTCTGCTCGGGAACGAGTAGCCTGCACATGCTGTGCAGCTGTGTATTCCACATTCTCAAGTCAGGCCAACGGCTCAGATCAATGACCAATCCTGTTCTTTCGATATAAAGAAGATTCCCTGATATTCTCAAGGAAAGGCAAAGTTCATCATTGCCGTTCAATAAGTAATCAAATATTTTATCGTACTTTGGGCTGCCGATGATCCGGCTCGAATCGCCATCGAACAAAGCCAGCCTGATTTCGCCCATCGGTCCCTTCGTAAAGTAAATAATTCCGAATGGAGAAGAAGAGATTGCGATTCCGTTCTGGCTAATTGGCCCGTGGATGGCGTTTGTTTTCCTTAGAACCCATGTCGAGGGAGATTCCCCACTTTTTTTTATCCATCCGCTTTGAGTTCCGATATAAAGAGTAGATCCCCAACTAACCAGCGCCGTGATTCTGTTTTCTCCTGGCAATCCTGCCGGCCTGATGTCGTTCCAGTTTGTTGCCTTGCGGGCGATGGGGAGAATGTTTTCGTTTGCTGCTGCGGTGTCACCATACGCAGGTTCCGAATAGTTCATTCTCCACGGATATTGTGCATCAGCCTCATAAAGACGCCCGTTGTGAAACTCAAAGATATGAGCATAATTCGTCCCCGATGCCCCATGCATCGGGATAAAATCCTTCACTCGGCATACTCCATTTGCTATCAATGTCGCATCGGAATTGTTATCTGTATATGTCGTGGAAGAATTGTTTGTGATCGTTGCGACATAATAAATGTCTGCCAGCGTGCCTCCGGTTCCAGGGCCGCGGTACAGCTTTCTGTGTATGGTTGGGTCAATGCCATATGTCGATGACCATCTCTGCGATGGGCATGTTCCTATACCCGTCCAATTGATTTGCTGATTTGTCACCGTCACGTCACCACTTGCCGGAGACAGCCCAGTCTCATACACCATCCCATTCGGATATGTGATTAAAAACGAATAATACAGCTTGTAGACGCCGTTTGGACTTCCAGCGGCCCCGGCAGACCCAGACGGAGCGCCGGATGGGTTATTGACGGCGGCAAAAAAAGCATTGCCGTCTTCGTCAACCATCAAATGGCTGTAAAGATTGTTGTAATTCCTTTTGTGGATGCAAAACTTTTTGTATCTGGCGGTTTTGAATTGGCTTACAGCTGCCAGATAGTTCCCATACTCGGTAACACCGTGAGGCGGAGAGCCTCCGACATATATATTGTAAAGCCGAAACACCGTGAAATTCCAAATGTACGGACCCATTTTGTAGAGGTCGAAACACGTCGCCTCCATGTCCGTTACCGTTACTTTTTTAAGACCATATGTCAGGTCCAGCCTTCCATCTGTCATGCACCAATAAAATGACTGTCCTCGAGCTGATCCATCTGGCAAAAAATAGGGAATATGCCCAGGCTCCATGAACCAATCAACGGCATCGGCTGTTAGCCCCTTATGGAAAAATAGAAGAGCAGACGGCATGATCACCTCTTGGCTGGAACAACGTACACTTCTTTCTCCTTGAACGGCCGGCGGTCCTTATTCTCTTTCGCTTGCGATACTGCCGCTTGAAAGAGTTCCTCGTAATATGTCGCTCTCTCAAATTCCTTTGATTGCTGATGGAAGGTCCGAAGCAGATCGCTCACGACGCCCCAATAGAGGGCCTTGTGGTAGTTGCGCGGGATCTCCGGGTAAGCATAGGCATTCCCTTGATTGGCATCAGTCGCCGTTTCGTCCCATCGAAACTGAACCGGGAACGGCACATATTCGACGAGCAGCGTGTTTTCCGGAACGGTGATATCGCCCAGGGCCCCGTGACGGTTGCCGTATATGTAGACCTCGCGCTCGTGATCGACTCTGACGGCGTATTCGCCGGCAAGGATCACATAGCTGTGGCCGGCCGAAAACGCATTCGCGGAACCTCCGGAGAACCCTCCGGAGCATGTGATCGTATTCGTTGCGACGCCCGTTATCATCCCCGAACTGCCGTCCGTGATGTTTCGGACCCACATTCCGGCCGCAAGCCCGTAGTTCGTAAATGTCGTGCCCGTATCGACCAGCGTCGTGCCGGATCCTCCCGTTGCTGTCCCATACAGCGATTGCTGCGTCGTTCCGAGGGCCGTTCCGACAGAGATCCCGACATCCGTGCCTGTCGCATAGGCGACGCCAGTTGCGTTGGGCGGCGGATAGATTCCGAGAAGAGGGATGGATCCCATCGACCCGCCGTGATAGGCCAGCTCTGGGGTTGACTCCTCGGCCGTAAGCCAGCCGGCGCGGTGAGTATCCAGCCAATCGACATCGCGAATCTCGAGCTCATCGTATGCCGTCGATGACGTGAAGAGCTTCACATTGATCACGCCGTCGTCGATGCAATTCGACGGCAGACGATACAGGCGTTGGCCTTGGACTGTCGGGATCAGAGCCAGCCGGCGCAGACAATGCGTCTCCTGGACGAATGTGTTCTGCCTGTCGTTGAGCTTTTGACGGATCAGCCATCTGGGATAGACGCTGTAACTGACGGTTGTGCCTTGGACCTGTCCCATCTCCCACAGTACGAGCCGCTCCAGGACATCCAGGTGCAGGCCCCCATAAACGCCAGCCGTATTGCCCATGCGCTAACTCCTCTCGGGCTGCCCCGGCCCGAAGATGTTGTCCCTGTACTCGTCCAGATCGATATCTTCCGGGAGGATGCCCTTTTCCAGCCGATCCTTCCCGGTGACCTTCCTGCCGGCACGCCTGTCGATCCAGATCTTCGAGATCTCGGAATCCTTCGTCGACGTTTTGTAAATCTTGTAGGCATCGCCGGCCGCCCAGACGTTTGCCGATCCTCCAGACAGGGCGCAAGTCACGGTGTTCTCGTCGGCCCCCGTTACCGTTCCGGCAGACCCATCCGTGACATTTTCGCAGTACAGGCTCAGGCCCGGATCGACGCCGCAGCTCCGGAACTCCTGCCGCCTGTCCGTGAACGTCGCCGTTCCGCCGACCTGGACGATTCCTTCCGCCAAGGGGTCGGAGTCGAGATGGATTTCGGAGGCCGCCCCTCCGGATCTTCGGACGCTCATCTGTGCCTCCAGACAATGCTCCCGATGTCGGCCTTACCTTCCCTGATGGCAGCGTCGCTTTCGCGGGTCGTTTCCGGAACGGCATCCGCAACGACGCCGGCCGGATGCTCTTCCGGCGGATGCGCCCGAGCGGACCTTTTCTTCGGCTTCTTTGCGGCGGATGCAGGCCTGGCCTTTGCCATTTCCTTCCTCGCTGGAATGTGGGGGCGGCGGCGTACCGCCGCCCCTCGGTTCGGCTAGACAGTTGACATCTTACACGACCCGGATCAGACCCGCCGTGTCGGCCGCCGGCGTCGGGGAGGCGATCACGCAGATCTTGTCCCGGTCATCCACGTCCCACTTTCCGGCGCCGGACGCATTGTCGTTGACCGCATAGCAGTTGTCGAGAATGATCAGGCCCTGAGTGAGATCTTCGGCCAGCTTGAAGACTCCGCCGGCCGTGTAGCCGTAGTTGGTTGCCGTGTGGATGAAGCCGCAACGGGTGAACAGCAGAAACTCGTCGATGGCCGTGGCATCCGCGAGCTTCACGAGGGGATGGTTCGTCGCGTGCTCGATGCGACGATAGATCTTGCACTCGTAGAACTCGCAGTTCTTCGTGCCACCGTCGATGAGGATCTCCGAGTTGGCAGCCGTACCGGCGCTGATCGTGTTGAGGCCGATATAGCAGCGCTCGAAGAGGCACTCCTCTACTCCGTCGAGCATCAGGGAGTATGCCCCTGCCGCATCATTGGTGTCGTGTCCGATCCCGGCGATATGGCAGTCCTTGAAGACGTTGCGGTCCCCGGTCACCTTCACGGCGCCGATCATGTTGGCATCATCGAGGCCGCTGAAGAAACCGATGTTGTAGATCAGGCAGTTGTCCGCCGACAGGGTGAACAGCGGGATGTCCGAGGCGGATGCCGCCGTGGACAGCCATGCGATCCTCGCCCGCTTGGACATGGGGGAGGGAGCCCCCACGCCGATCAGGTGAACGAGGTCCTTGTTCCAGTCCAGGGTCGTGGACTGGTAGTCCGTGGTGTAGGCCCCGGTGTTGGACTCGGCATACAGAAGGACGATGTCGTTCTGGTCCGCCGTGGCCAGGGTGAGGGCCTTCGAGAGGGTCTTCACGGCCGTCTCGGGGGTTTTCCCGTCGTTGCCGTCCGAGCCCGAGTAGGGCTTGACATGCCAGACGTTCCCCTGGGTCGAGGGGAGGACAAGGCCTCCCAGGACGTTCCACGGCCCGATGGTCAGATTGGTCGTGCTCATAGTGGAACCTCCTTTTTAGGCCGGGACGTTCCCGAACCAGTCTCTCTCGTCTGCGATTTCGGCCGACCATCTCTGGTCCGCCTTGCACATCCAGTCGCCGGTCTGGAAGTCCTGCTCGCGGCCGAACCTCGTTTTGCGGCGCCAGAAGAAGATGATCCCCCGGCCGTCGAGCTGGAGGTACCACGCATCCGTGTCCGTCAGGTGCGGCCAGGACTTCAGTCCGATGTTGCGGCCGCTCTTGGCGTAGGCGTTGATGGCGCGGTTCGCCGTGTCCGGGCGGTCCGGGCTCTGGAGAATCTCCCTCGCCTGCTTCTCGAGCTGCGGGGGGAACCAGAGGTTCTTGATCTTCTTCTTGATCTTGTACTGCCGATGGTTGAACTGGTTTTCGGCAGCCACCACGGCGGCCCAGAAGCTCGAATAGGTGAGATCCGAGGCCGTCAGCTTGTTGGAGAAGGTCGAGCTGTCGAGACGCGGATGGTCCGTGGCGAACAGCGCCTTGGACTCCCTCGTCGTGTGGTAGGTGGTCGAGGTCCCGTAGACGAGGAACCGGGCCATCTGGCTCTCGATGTTCTCGTTCATCGCCTCGCCAAGGTCGCGGAACATGGACGAAAGATCGTCGGCATTCCCGCCACCACGGAGGTCGTAGAGGTTGTCGTCGATGGCCTCTTCCGTGAGTCTCACGGCGAGGGCCCACACGCTATGCACCCAGGTCTGCTTGCCGCCCTCGATCTGGGTGTCGTAGGTGATGGATGCTCCCTCCCCCTTCCTGACCGGCAGGCCGAGGCCGGAACGGATGGAGTCCTCTTCCTTCTTCTTGGCGGATGTCTTGATGGTACACATGTCCTCCCACATGGACTCCGCCCTGCTGGTGATGTAGGAATCAACGGCGAGGGCGAAGAGGCCAGGGACGTACTCGTTCAAGAATTTCGATCTGGTCCACATAGCTCTTGTCCTCCTTTAAATTGCCGTTGCGCTAGACTTGAAGTGCGCGTTGGGGTTGGGCATGACGATCCAGCGGCAGTAGGCGCTGCCGACCGTGTCGTCCTTGTAGCTCTGCACGATACGCAGGGCCAGGGTGTTGGTCGTGTTGACGCTGTCGGAGTCGATCTCCTGCTTGCTGCGTCCCGTGGTCGTCGACCCGGAATGCGTGGAGATCATCGCCACGTTGAGGCCGACGGAGGCCGCCGCGATGGGCGTGCCGGCCCCGTCTTCCTGCACGAGGTAGGTCTGCAGCGGGTGATCGGCCACGAGAACGTAGCCGGCCACAACGCCGTCGCCGGCGGAAGATGCCGGCAGGTACTTCACGGGGTCGCCGTTGTGGTCGAGAATCGCCAGGACGGCCCCGAGCTCGTCTCCGGCCGCGCCGGTGGCGTCGATCTCGACGCCCATGCGCGTCTCGCCATCGAAAATCTTGCAGACCAGGCCGGTGTTGGTGATCTCGACCCAGTCCCCCACAAAAATCGCCGTCCCGTAGGCAGTCGCCACCGGATACCAGTTGGCTCCGAGCAACTGCCCGTAGGGGATGAACCCGAAGGGGGCGTCGGTGTTTGCCATGATGCGTTACTCCTTAGTCAGCAATGATGTCGTGGTCGCCTCCCGCGCTCGAATCGATCAGGCCGCTGTCGTCGAAATCCCTCCCTTCGACGAGCAGCGGGGCGCTCCTGATCTCGGCCCGAAGGGGCTTGGGGGCCTCTTCGGTACGAGTGCCGCCAGTCCATTCATAACTGTCTCGCTTTCCGTCCGACTGACCGTCTTTCGCCTTGATCGTGCTTGCCGTGCCCATCTCGGCCAGCTCAAGCTTGGCCCGATGCTCGGCCATGAAATGGCTCCAGGGCTTGCAGACGAGGATCAGATCCAGACGCACGACGGCGCCGAGAACCGGATCGACGTACTTGGAGAGAAACGGGGTCGTTGTGCGGTTGCAGATCCACCACTTGAGCGGCGGGGAGGCGTTACGGACCTGATCGATCCGCTCCGGAGATCTGCGAATCCAACGGAACGCAAGACGCTTTTCTCTCTGCTCCTTGAGAGCAGGCTCGGGGAGCTTCAGCGGGTCTTCCGCCAGGGAGAAATCCACCATTCCCTCTTCGCCGTGGTCCAGGATGGGGCCCTCGGCGGCTACTCGTCTCGCGATGGCCAGCTCCTCCGGCGTCAGCTGGGAGCTGTCCACGGGCTGGACGGGAGCCTGATCCGGAACGGGATCAGGGGTTTTCTGTGCAGTCGCTTTTCTCGTTCTCATCGGCTATCCCTCCACGGTTACGGAACGGGTTTTTGAGTTCTTCAAGATCTTGGCGTAGATCTGCTGGCCCTGCTTTGAGAGGCCGATACGCTTTGCCACGTCCATGATCTCCGGGCTCTGGATTTCGCTTCCCATGCCCTCGGCATCGACCTTCGGGGTCTTCCCCTTCGGCAGATTGCCGGCATTGATTTTCTCCCTTCTGCGGTCCATCGGCTTAACACCTCCTTGGGCCTCCTTCTTCCCCATCTCATATGCCGCCCTGACGGTGCCCGGCAGGTTCAGGAGGTTGTTGAGGCCGAGGGCCAGAATGTCACCGAATGGATGATCGGCCAGCATGAGCTCCTGCTTGGCCTTATCGACTCCGACCCGTAGCGGCGATCCGTCGTTTGCGAGATCCGGAAAGTTTTGAGCGAGGTAGTCGTCGACCTCCTTTTTCTTGGAGACGAGCTCGACCTGGTCCACGGCCTTTGCCTGTGCGCTGCGGGCCGTTTCGTCAGCCATGTAGCTGAGGATGTTGAACAAAACGTCCGGATCGTCACGATGCTCCGTCCACAGTTCCTTGAGCTGGGCCTTCGTGAAGGCCGGTTCCCCGCCCTTCTCGGCCGCCTTCTTCTTCGACTGCCGCTCCTCGTGGAGAGCCTTGTTGAGATTGTTGATGTGTTCCTGGGCCCTCATCAGTTGAGCCGCAAGCACTTGAGGGTCAGGCATCTCTCCCGGCTTGGCTTTGCTCTGCGCGTCCTCGCCGGCTCCGCTTACGTCTCCGTTTTCTTCGTCGCCCTCGAGGGAGACGACGGAGAGAAGGTCGCCCTCATCCTCTCCGGATACGCCGGAGCCGTCATCCTCGATGAGACCGTCCTTTTCCAGATCTTCTGGCATGGCTATTCTCCTTCCTCTGGTTTACTCGGCCCTGCGGCCGGCATATCGTTACCGAACAGAGCTCGCCGCAGGAGCTTCAGCTCCAGGGCGGAAAACGAGGCCTTGACGAGAGCCTCTGCCCGTTCTTTTGCCTCCGGGGTCGCAGCCATGTGATGCGGGAGCAGGATGATACGCCGCAGCATTTCGACTGCTCCCCGGATATAGTCAGGCGAGAAATCGCCGCCCCAGATCTCCCGGAGCATGGCGATTCCAGCCTCGATTTCCATTTCCCGGTAAGGGGCCCAGCCGGAGTCGAAAAGGATGTCTTGCTTCGTCATTGGATTTCCTCGCCGGCGCCCTCAATCATGGCCTGCGTCTCGGCCTTGGTCTGCATGTACTTCTGGATCACCTGGACAATCTCTGGAGCTTGCTGGAGAGCCGACAGGATCATGCTTACAGCCGGGTTGATGTACCGTTCCAGTTCCGTGCGCCCGTAGCTCTTGAGCAGATCCTTGAGAATTTCCGGACCGTTTGCCAGCGGGTCGCTCCGGAGAAGCCCGTACAGGTCTTCGTTCTCCTTGCGCTCGATCAGCTTGTTGGCCTGCTCCGTCGAGCCGGCCAGGACGAATTTCCATCCGGAGCGCATGGCCTTCCGCGGCAGGATCACGGGCTGTCCGTTCCAGTTGAACGTCTTGTCCATGGGCATGTTTTGGTAGTAGTGGTCATAGAGGGCCCGGATCAGGTCAACGAACTCGTCCTTGATGGTCGTGGCGGAGTAGTTGAACTTGATATTGCCTTCCTGGATGGTCTGCAGGACCTCCGTGGCCGTGTTTCCCTTGTTCGACAGGCGCCCGATTTGCAGATCACCGATATTGCCCACGCGCTCCCAGAGAGTGAAGAGCGTCTGGATGACCGGTATCAGCTCCGCGGGGCTTACTTGGAACCGCGGGAATTCAATTCCCCTGACGCTGTCAACCTTGACGCCGGCCCCAGGATAGATTCTCTTTTCCCCGGTCACGCCGGCCTTCTCCTCGTAGAAGAACCACGGGACCGCCACGATGTAGGCAATGTTGAGCAGCAGATTGAAGAGGTCGGACGCGCCCTCCTGGATCGCCTTCATCTTGGAGTACAGGGGCTTGCCGCAGCTGACGCCGTCTTCCGGGAATAGGCGGATCCGTTTGATCATGGATCGGTTGGGGAAGAACACGTCGCGCTGCAGGATGTAGCGCACGACCCGGCGCGACTGCGTGGCGATGGTGACAAGGATCCGCTCCTCGCGGAAATCGCGGTGCTTCGATTCGTCCTGCTCGTGCTGGTCCTGATAGATCGGATAGGTGATATGGCACTCGATCAGGTCCAGAACTTCCTTCCCGGTAACAGACGCACCGTAGACATTTTCCGCGATGGATTCCTTCGCGCCGGCGCTTTGTCCATCCTTATTGACATGGCTTAACAGCCAGGGCCCGATATCCATCCAGCCGGCGTCCGATTGGTCCTTGAGCGACCAGAGCTCGGCATACGTCATCTCGAGTTCGCGGATCTTGTCGCAGGCGTTCCACTCCTGGATCGTGCCGATGTTGTCCGGGAAATACAGCTTTTCAAACGGGACGAGCTCTATGTGCCCGCCCTCGAACACCGGCTCCTCGATGTCCTGCATGACAGGGGCTCCGCTATCATCGAAAAGGACGTTGCCGGCTTCATCGAACGCGAAATCGACCCGCTTTTCGCTCTCGACAACGTAGCTCGGGAGCGGAAAGATCGTTCCCTCCAGCAGGAGCTTGTGAACGGCACGCCGGCCAAACTCATCGATGCCGATGACGTTTTTTAGCTCCTTGTGCCACCAGTCCTCGAACATCCGGATAACGTCGTCCTTCTGCGTTGTCTCCGGAGGCTGGAACGAAACGATAGGTTCCCGGCCCATGAGAGCGGCAACGATCCGCGGCTCGAGGTTGTCCAGGGTGATCGCGTATAGCGGCAGCACGAGGTTGGAGGCGTCCGGCCAGGGGAAGTCCGTCTTCTGCGAGATCTGGTCGTAGACGCGACGCGACTCTAGGATCTCCTTCTTCACCTTCTCGCGGTACTTCGATTTCTTGAAGAGCTCGTACAGGTCCATGCAGTGCTTGATCAGCTTCTCGAAATCGGGGCGATCCGGTGGCGTCTCCTGCAGTTGCTGGTCCTCTCCGGGGATGAGCTCCTCGGGTGTCTGGTAGATGATTTCAGGCACCGTAGGCCTCCATGTACTTGTCGAAAGGCATGACGTTTTTCAGCGGCTGGCGCTTGGCCTGGACCCCGTCGATGGCCGGCAACTGCCTGCCGTCCAGTACCGTATGGACCCACTTGCCGCCCTTCAGCACCGAGAGGACATAGGTCCGCTGGTATCTCGCGTGCATTTCGCGGATCTGCTCCAGGGTGAACTTCTTGCCGGACATCACTGGGCTCCTTTCAGCCGCGCCAGGATTGCCTCGAGCCTGTCGAGAACCGCGGCGTCGGGCTTGTTGGTGAAGAAGTCCCGGAAGATCCCGAGCCCCAGGTACGCGACGGCCACGAGCTGCACGATCTTCATCTGGTATGCCGGATCGATCTCCGGCAGCCCGAACACGGCCAGCAGGGCTGAGATGTTCTTCACGGTTCCGATCAGGGTGACCTTGGTGTCGTTGTCCATCGCCTCCTCCTCAAAAAATCGTTTGTTCTATTGGGTCCTCCATGACCCCGCGGTTCTTGTCGCGGATGACCTTGCGCCAGACCGTCCAGCCGAACAGCCTGACGCCTGCCCACATCAGAAACGCCCTCCACCGAGGCACTCCGCAATCGATCAGGGCCCGCAGGAAGACGCCGTCTGCGTCTGCCCTGGTAATGCCCGCTGGCTGCAGGGTGTAAAGCATGTCGTGAACCGTGGCGGCCGCGTCCCCCAGATCGGCGGCCAGCCAGTATGCGAGCGGGATCCGAAACACGAACCGGCCGGCGCAGATGTAGAGGGTGGCGAAATTCGTCCTGAACCCCTCCGGCACCACGAAGAGCTCCTCGAGGCCTTCGTCGAAATAGCGCAGCTCGGAATCCAGGCGCCAAAGGTTGCGCCTTTCGTCGAGCTTCGTCGAATTCAGTTGCGTCAGCCAGCCCACCGCGGCCTCCTGGTGGAGGGGAGGGGGAGGCTGCGGACTCCCCCTCCCTGGGGGATGAATGAGGAGGTAGGGGATCTATCCGAGGGCCTTCTTGGCCGCTTCGTATTCCTCCCTGGTCTTCCGGAAGCACTCCTCGACTTCTTCCGGCTTCATGCCGGCCTGTTCGGCCAGGGTAAACGCGCCCGTGATGACGAGCTTGAGCGCCGACGCGACGGCAAATGCGGTTACGGGATCCATGTCTGGGCCTCCTTCCTTACTTCTCGAGCAGCAGCTTGTCGATCAGGGCGACGATCTGGGATTCCATGGCCTCCGTGGGCTGCATACCCCCGTCGATGTAGCCGACATAGATGTCGATGGGGACGGCGGCCTGCCGCAGGAACTCCTTTTTCTTCTCGACGAGCGCCTTGAGCTCGGGAGACACGGCCTGTTTTTCCATGGCCAGAACGTCCGCGACCTGCTTGTTGTAGAGCTTCATCACCAGGATCGCCTTTTCCTTGGGCGTCATGTCGGCCGGATTCTTGAGCTGGGCGCCGGCGCAGCCGGCCACGAAGGCCACGGCCAAAAACAGCGCCATCATTGCGAACCGATTCGTTTTCACTTCTCCGCTCCTTTCGTTGTCCTGGGCAAAGAAAAAGGGCGACAGCGAGAAGGTGAGGCTCCTCACAGCCGCCCTAATTCTCATGCTCGCCCCCCTGGCTGGCCGACCAGGGGAGTAGCTGCCCGGTTGTCAGAGATCAGTTAGTTGTCCCACCGGATCCGGTCGTAGCCGGCCCGGTATTCATCCGTCACGGCCTTCTGCCCCTTGCAGAACAGGGATGTCTGCCTCTGGTCTTCCGGCCGCGCCTCCTTTGGCTTCTGCCACCTTCTGGACGATTTCCTTGACTTTTTCATAACACCACAGCCCTCCCGCTATGATTGTCACCACACAGAGCGCCAGGACCAGGATGACCGCGGCGCACAGCGCGTGCATGACGCAGACCTCGAACTTCATGGCCTACCCCCCTTGCCTTTTCTTCCCCTGCGCGGTCTCGTCGTCCGGGTGCGCCTGCCGCCAGAGCCCGTAGCACTTGCCCAGGCATTCGCGCAGGGGCTTGCCCGGCTCCTCCTGGCGCAGTACCTGGACGCACCGCTGGATGAATTGAGATCTCGTTTCGCCCTTCGTCGGTTTCGGCATCTTTATCTCCATCATACGAGGAACACATGGTTCCCGATCACTTTCTCAACCGCCATGGATTTTGCCCACCGCGGACATTTTTTCGAGCGGTACAGGGCCCCCGTCATGTAATGCAGCGCCTCCGTGTTGCGCTTGATCTCGCCGGACAGGAGCTGCCAGGCAAGCCGCGCACACTGCCGCAATGCCTCGTTTCGCGTGCATTCGCCGTCGAATGTTGCCGCGATGCGGACCGCCTCGTCGTACTGGGGATCCTGCGCGGCCTGCGGCGGAGCGGAGTTCAGCCACGAGAACTGCGCCGGCCTGGTAATAACGCCGTGAATGCCTGAACCGTACATGCCGTTCCTATCGGCCCTATTGAGGACAACGGATCCGACGCCGATCTTGCCGGCCAAGGGTTCCCCGCGAGCCTCGAAATAGATGCACAGGGCCAGGATCTTGTCCTCTGACAGGTCCATGAAATGATGCCGGTCTTCCGCCTTCATCACGCAGCCTCGTGGGGAACGACCACGTCCCCCGTGTCCTTATCGTGGCGATGCCCGTAGAGCCTCTTCTGCAGCTCCTTGTGCTCCGCGGCGTTTGTTGAGCATACGAGGGCTATTTTCTTGTGTATGAGCTGCAAAATGAACATGGCCAGCAATTGCAGCGCAGTTAGCAGTGCTCCAACCACCAAAATCCATGCGTTTTCCGACATCGCCGCGCTCCATTCTTCACATTTTCCCGAATTGCGACTTCTGCAATTGAGCTCTGCCTAGGATACGGTTCCAGAACCTGAGCGGCAGCGATTCCAGAAACGATACAATTGCGGATGGCGTTGCAACCGGAAGGCTCTCCATGAGGCCCCAGGAGCTCCACAAATTCGCACGCTGCGTTGACGTTGCCGCACCGTAGAATCCCCATCCGACGTACGCTTTGAAGTTCATCGTCGGAATCTCCTATATGCCTGCATCAGCACGGGGATGACAGACAGGAGTGCTCCGGAAAGATATTCCATCAGCCCCCACGACGCGAAGAAGTTCGCCCGCCTGGATGCAGTCACTCCCGATCCGGCGTACATGCCCCACGACACGAACGGCAGGTAGTTCATTTGAAGACCTCAAGGAATCGCTCCCACCGGGATTTCTTTCTCGTCATCTCCCGATACCAGTTCTCCTCGAACTTGGAGAAGAACTCCGATAGGCGCTTGACGTTGGCCTCGACATCGGCCCGCTGAAACTCTTGGGCCTTCGTCAGCAGGTAGCGGTCAAGCTCGTGGCCGCTGTCGAACTGCCTCCCCCTGCTGATCTCGTCGTAGACGTAGATCATGGCCTGATCGACGTTCGTCTGCGGGATTCCCTTTGAAAGAAGCCACTTGATCTGCCCCTCCGGGGTTCTCCCGTTCTCCGTATACGGCTCGATGAGCTTGTGGAAATCCATATCATGCCTCCTAGGCCGCCCTCAGGCGGGTCGTGGTCGTGGAGTTGTCCGTCAGCATGGAGTTGACGGAGAACGCCGTGGTTGTCGAGTCGTCCTTGTAGATGACCGTATTTCCGTTGGCGTCCGTGACCTCGATCTTGTTTCGCAGGATCCAGCACAGAATCCTGATCCTGTCGAGCAGACCGTTGGAGGTCAGGCTCGTGGCATCGGTGTACGCCGCATCGAGGGCGTCAAAGACCTCGCTCTGGACCTCGGCGTCCCAGGAAGAGTTCCACGGGATACCAGTCAGGCCTGACCCGTTGGACCCGATTCGTGCGTAGGCATCACCGGTCTGGGGCACCGTCGTGCCGCCCGTCGAGGTGATGTTCTCCGCCGACGTCAGCGTCCTGGTGGCGGCAGACCAGACAGAGGCTGCGGTGATGTCGTTGAGCGCATCGAGCGTTGTCTTCGTCCCGCTGATCGAGTATCCGGTCTTGTCGGTATTGGTCCCGACTGTCACCCTGCCGGTGGATGACGTGATCGCAAGGTCGGCGAAATTCGACGGGAAGGTCACGCCGCTGATAGAGCCGACAGACCCGGTGACGTTCCCGCCGACATTGCCGGCAACGGAGGCCACCGATCCGGTAACGTTGCCCTGCACTGAGGAGACTCCCTGCCCAAACGTGCCGGACGAGGTATGGTCCGCCCGCGCCTCGTCCCAGACCGCATCAGCAATGGCCGCTGCGGTCGGCGGAGCAGTATTGCTGTAGGTCACGTACCCGGACCCGTTCAGAGCGATTGTTCCGCCTGTAGACGTGATGTTCGTCGCCGCCGTGAGAGTCCTGGTCGCAGTTGCCCAAACGGCAGTACCGATCTCATTTGCGGCGTCGGTCGCAAGGGCGGCGGCGTCAAGTGCGCCGGAAGCGAATTTCGCCGCCGTAATTGCCCCGGTGTTGATCTTGGCGTCCGTGATGGCATTGGATGCGATGGAGTTCGCCGTGATTGCCCCGCTCCCCCATGCAGTACCGTCCGCGTTGACCACATTGACGCCGAGCTGAGCGGACGAGGTGCTGACCGCACTCCCGGCGATATTCACGAGGTTCACGCCGAGCTGGGCCGTCGAGGTCGAGACGTTGGACCCGGAGATTTGCGTGACATCGACCTGGAGGGTGTCAGTACCGGCGTAGAGCGAGTCGAACACGACGGCGGGCAGGACGACGAATTCATGCCAGACCGGGCAGGCTCCGCTCATCGTGCAGTAGATGTTGAGGCGACCAACGGTGTCTGTATCGGATGCATTGAGCGTCGCGTAATAGTACCCGTTCGCAATGTGGGTCGCCCCGCCGGAGTTCTTGTTCGTTGTCGAGGTGCCGCCGTGCTTGATGAGCTTGATGTCCGTGTTGGCTATCGTCAGCCCTGTCTCGGCGGTCACGCCGTCAGTCGAATCAAGAAATGGCCCGATGATGATGGTCTGCGATGCCGTATTGTACTTGAGCGGAAGAGCCATGTCTAAACCCTCCTGTGCCTATAGGATGCCATGAATAGCGGGATTACGGCTCCCGCTCCAGCAGTAGTTTCTTTGAACGAGATCACATTGGCGACCCAGTATCCGGAATCGCCGTCCGTGCAGCTCGCATTCCCGGTGAATGTTGAACTGACGATCCTGTACCAGGCCAGACCGTCCCCGGATCCGATCGACAGATCCAAAGACCCGTCAGCAGCCACGCCGTTGATCCTCGGGGTGTTCAGGTTGTAGGAGGCATAGGATGCACAGCACGCGATAACGAGTTCAGATCCCGCGCCCGTCGTGGTGATATTTCCCGTCGCAACCGATCCCGTCGCATCCCCATATCCCTGGTTCTGGGCGTCCAGTTTGCAGGAGCCCGCATACGAGAACTCGAATGCGCAGACGCCGTACCAATCGTGCTCGCCCGTGATCGTATAGGTCTTGTTCCCGCCCCCGGACGAATACTGATAGAACGCCTTGATGTATTCGTACGACCCGACGGCCGGGGTGCACTCGGACAGGGAGGTCCCGTCACTGCATGTGACCGTGCCGTAGGAGCCCCCGGAATAAAACGAGTAGAAAAAGACGACGATCAGGCTGCCGTCCTGGACGCTGTTGAGCGTTACGTTGTCGCTGCCGCTCGCGCCGGCAGCCGACTGCCTGTAGGCGAACGCCATCAGATGGACTCCGAACTGGTCTCGGGACGGATGTACTCGCCCTTCGTCAACGTCCCCGCGGCCACCTTTCCTCCCGATTTTTCGGTTGTGGCCCACGTCTTCGCCTTTGCGTAGGCTGCATCCCGGTCCTCGGCAGTCGCAAATTCCATCTGCACCGTCATCGTATATCGGGTGATTGCCATTTCATTTCCTCCTGAGTTTGTATGTGCAGATCAGGGAGCCAACGTCACGCCCGCCGGGGCGGACACGCCAGCAGGCCTTGCGAAGGTAAAAACCGCCTCGGCGCTCTCCAACCTACCCCATACCGCATCGTTCTTGTAGGCCTTGACCTTGAGAGTGTGATTGCCGCTCGTTACTGCACCAACGTCAAACTTGAAACGGACGGTGGACGAAGTAACAGGGTCAGCCGGACTTTCCACCACAGGAGCGTTGTCCAGCACAACAAGGAACCCGTCAGGCTGAACAGCAGACTCAGGATAAGGGTCGGAAACCACGAAGGGCGAGGCTTGGACCTCCAGGTTGAACAGAAAGAAAGCGGCAACCAGGACGGCGAGAAACAGAACTTTTTTCATAATGCCTCCGCATATCCCGTTAGAATAAGCCAACGACATTGCATGATCCGGCCGAGCCCGATACGGCGTCAATGACGTAGCAGGAGGCCATTTCCGATGCGTCCGTCAGGGTCACGGAATACCCTGATTGCAATAGAAGCCCCATCTTGCTTGTCTGCGTCGGGTAGTACCCGTTCCACGATATGCGCTGGTTATTGTCCTCGGCCTGCACGATCAGTTTCCGAGCCGTCATCCCGCGGAATTCTGGCCGGACATACTCGGCCGGAAGCAGCTCAATGGTCGTGCCGTCGGCGTCCGCCGCATCGGCTACCCCTTCCACGGTGATGTGCTCGTTGTTCTGAAACGTGCCGACCACGCTGCAGAGCTTCAGCCAGCAGACGGCGTCCCCGCCGGCCCAAGACCCGCTTTCCAGGGTGCCGACCTCGAGCACCATGGCCGAGGCCCCGGAGGTGGCCCCCAGGATCCGGTTGCCGGCCACGATGGCCGTTGTCCCCCCGGAGTCGATGTGCAGCTTGTGCTCGACGTATTTGATGATGTTCGTCCCGATTGCCGTGGCCGTGTTGCCCGGAGTGATCCGCTGGCCGGTCAGGGCCCGAAAGTTGTATTCCATCGTCAAGCTGGGCATGTTTACCTCCTCATCGCTTGAAGGCGGGCAGGATCCTGGGGCCGGCTGCCGGCCGGATGATCCGCTCTGCCTCGATGTTTTTGGCTATGGTCAGCATCCGCTGCTCGTTTTCGTATGCGTTGGGGTTGCCCTGAACGGCCGAACAGTTCGGGCACATGTAGATGGCGACCCCCGGATTGACCGGATAGACCAGCCAGCCACCGTACTGCTTCTGGATCTGCTCCGTCGTTGCGCTGCACTGCCGGCAGGCGGCCGGCGACTGGATCACGATCTTCTCTTTCTGTCCGTTGTCCTGGCCCATTTCTTCATTTCCCTTTGCGGATCGTGCCGATCACCCGGCTCAGTTCCTCGCCATAGACCCTGTCGTGATCTCGTAGTCCTGGTCAGCGAGATCGCGGGCCCGCTGCCGAGCCAGCCAGCCGCCGATCCCCGTTTCGTTCCCCGTGCCGCCGGGGGGCAGGCCTTCCGGCAGTTGCCAGCCGGCCAGGGATACGCCCTGCCGATGAGCCGGCTTGTACTTTTCCTCTTCCTGCGCGGACAACTGGCGCGGCATCAGGGTCATCATGATCGCGGCCATGCCGGCCGTATCGACCCGCTCGTCGTGGCAGCCGAGCTCTGCGTTGAGCTTGCCGCCCTTTTCCACGAAGGTCCGCATCTCCGAAACGGTTTCCTTGCAGCGGATCTGCAGTTGCCCCGTGGAGGCCAGCTCGTGCAGCCGGTCAACCATGAGCGGCTTGGTCTTCTTGTTGGTCATCCATCCGGGCTCTCCCGGCTTGTGCTCGAAGAGCGGATACCGGGCTGCCTCGAGGTCCCGGACGACCGTGTAGCCGTGATTCATCAGCTCGACGCAGGCCGGCGCACGATAGTACAGAGCGCCGATCATCTCCACGAGCTCTGCGATCACCCCATAATCGACGTGCCCGTGCCACTGGGCGGCCTGGACGCCGGTGCGGTGGTTGTAGACATCGATGCAGGTCGGGTCAGGCTCGGTCTGCCGCTGCTCGTGCGACGGCTTGATCCCGCCGGCCGAGTCCACGGTCAGGAAGTACGTCATGTCCTTGCGCGGCTTCTCCCAGATCTTCAGGTGGCCATTGGGATTGGGGCGGATCTTGGTCAGGCCGTTGCGGATCACGGGATCCCCGACCAGGATCGGATCCTTGCAGCCGGCCTCGAGGTTGTCACAGAGCAGCCGCCCGAAGACGTTGGCTCCTTGGGACAGGAACGCTTCCTCGACCGTGGCCGGATACTCCTGGCGGAAGATCTCGAGACGCCCGTTGCACTTGTTCTCGATTGCCCAGGCCCGCCAATGCATTTGCTCGAGCGACAGGCGGAACCGCTTCATCAGCCGCAGGGCCTCGGACTCCTCCCAGGTCATCGTTTCCTTGTTGAGCACCTTGCGGTGCAGCTCGACCTCGAACCATTCCCGCTGCCTATCGGAATCGAAGGGCTTGGTGTAGCGCTCATGGACGAACCACGGGATGAACACTAGGATCCAGTCCCACGCCGGATTGTGCCAGGCGTAGGTGATGCCGTCTTCCTGGTAGAACGGGTGGCGTCCCTCGGCGTAGGCCTTGAACACGTCGGACTGGAAGCGGTTCCCGTAGCCGTTGGCGGTTGACTCGAAGATCACCTCGGAGTCCGTCGGCGGGTCGGGGACGCAGGACAGCAGCGAGGTACAAAGGGTCTCGGGATCCGGCCAGTACGCGCACTCGGACCCGTGCAGATAGTGAATCCCCTGGGACCGGCCGGCGTCCAGGTTGCGGGCGCAGGCCAGGGTGTATTCGCTCTTGAGCCCGCGGCCGTTTTCCGTATCGAAGATCAATTCCTTGGAGTTGGACTTCCGGGTTGCCGGCGGGAGCGGGTTGCGCTCGTGGAAGAGCTTGGCCATGGAGTAGAGCTCGTCCGTTGACGAGATTTCGTGTCCGACGATGAACGTGTTCCGGTTGAAGCGCGTCGAGGTGAGCCAGTAGAACCTCCCCTCCGTGTAGGTGGATCCTCCAAATCTCCGGGACTTCAGCAGCAGGGCCCGGACGCCCCCCATCTCGCGCTTCTGCTTCTCGAGGCAGTTGTGCAGGATCTCCTGCCCCCGGTTGAACCGGAACGGGAGGATCTGCTGCGTGTTGTGATCGCGGATGAAAAGGCAGTCCTGGGCGAAGGCGCGGAAATCCTGAACGTAGCGCTGATAGGCAGTCGCCAGCGCGTCCAGGTTGCTTTGCTTACTTGCCGTCGCCGCCTTGCCCATGAACGATCCTCAGAATTTCCTCGAGGCCCGTGTGCTGCTGGATGCTCTTTTCGGCCGGATAGGCGCCCTCGATCTTGTTCGCCTCGCGGATGACATCGAGCTGCAGCCCGAGATCGGCAATGTCTATCGCCAGGAGCTGTTCCTCGCTCGTCTCCGCCAGGATCCGGACGCCGGCCTTCAATTTTGCCCCAGGAGGCGTTTTCTTCTTCGGGCCCTTGCCGGCTATCGCGTCGATCTGGTCCAGAAGCTCCTGGGCCGCTTTCTGCGGGTCCAGGCCCGACTTCTTGAGCTTGACGAACTTGGTTTCCTTGGCATCCAGGAGCTTCGCCAGCCGGCGGAAGCGCCGCTCCTTCCCGAGGCCGACCTTCTTGAGCAATTGCCGGTTCTGCTCGGCCAGGGCCTCCACGACGGGGGCTATGTCATCGGCCGTGATGCGCGTCACTGTTGGCTCCTGGAGCCCTCCCCCTCCGGGGGCGGCTTAACAGCTCCCATCAGTCGCGGGCGCTGGTCGAGGGGATCTGTGGCCGCCCCTTGAAGGAGGGAATCGGCACGAGGCAGATTCGTGCCCTAGCTGTGCAAAGGCTCTCACGGATTGAGGATTTAGGCAAGATGACAGACGACGACAGATGATGACAGGCAAAAAGAGGGCCCCGGACGGGAACCGGGGCCGGCGCGGCAGCCTACTTGCCCTTGATGGCGGGCATTGCTTGCATCCGGAGCTTGATCAGGGCCAGCGTCTCCCGCAGGATGCAGGGCTTGTTGCCGACGTGTACCATGGGCATGTTGATCCGCTGGACGATGCGCTGCATGGTCCGGATGCTGATCTCGCGGTTCCAGTGGTTGCGGATCTCCTTCCACCCGATGAGCCAGAGGTCGCCGAGGGCGCGCTCTATCGCTTGAGCCTCGAGATCCGAGCGTTTGTCTTGTCGATTTCCCGCGCCAGGACGAGATTGATGCCGGCCTGGTGTTCGCGCTCTTGCTGGATCTGCATTACGACTCTTTGCTCGAGCTGCTCCATGGACCACTGCATGTTTCTGAGCTCCCGGCAGGTCTGAACCGTCACGGCGACGAGGATCAGGCACGTTGCCAGGACCACGGCGGTCAGGATTTTTCTTGCTGCGTCTTTCATGGTTGGCACCCCTTTGCATGGCTGTCAGTCCTCCTGCGCCACAGTATTCACCTGCGGGACATTGCGTCCGATGCTGGCCGCGAGTTCGCGGACGGGCCTTCTCCTGACGGCATATTCCGTGGTGAGGTTTTTTCTCCGGAATCCTGCGAGCATGGCATCCTCAAGCCGCAGGTACTTGGGCATCCTGAGCTGACGGCACCGCCCGCATGGGGCCGTCGCGGATATCGGGGTCCTGTACGGGTCCTGGTCTTTTTCCAGGATGAGCCATCCGCTTTCGCAGTCCGGGCAGTCGACGGATTCCTTTCGGGCCCGCTTCTCCGGGTGGGCGTCGAGCCAGGCCTCGAAGAGCTCGCGGATCGCCTTCGGGAGATTCCGCGGTAGCAAATCATGTTCCTGGTAGATTTTTTGCTCGATCCACGGGAGGGCCTCAGCCGGGATGTTCTGAACCATGTCAAACCACAGGTCGATAGTCTTGGATCCTGGCGTCTTGGCGCTGTAGTAGGCGGCGAGGCTTTCGGCCAGGGCCATGAATTCGAAGCGCGTCATTGGGTCTTTCTCCTTTCCGCCTCGAGGCGGTCTTTCTCGAGGGCCTCGCGTTTGAGCCTTGCCCATTCGTCCTCGAGCTCGACCTTGAGCTCGTCATCCCATCGGCCCTGGTTGATCCAGGTCGCCGGGTTGGGGATGTATTGCCCTCCGTCGCGGGTCCATTGTTCGCTTTGTTTTTGGGCTTCGAGAGCCTGGAGGATTTTATCTATCGGCGGTCTTTTCCCGTTGGCACGGTTCCAGGCTTTTAGAGCGGCTTGCTTGCCGACCTTTTTGGGGTAGGTGTGCCAAAATTGATCAAACGGTGATGGATGTAATGTAATTATCTTATCTTCTCTTATCTTATCTTCTCTTATCTTACCCCGGAGTTCTCCGGTATTACTCCGTGATTGCTCAGGGAGTTCTCCGGGAGTAGTCCCGGAGTTCTCCTCAAAGTGCTTTCGCAAGGCCTCGGGATCCGGGGCCGGGATACGCGATTCAGCCTCTTTTCCTGGCCTGAGATTTTGGAAGACTTCGAATTTCCGGAATTGGAGATAAGTATCGCCGTCCGCCTGGTAGATGAAAACGAGGCCGACGCGGTGGAGATCCTGCAGAAGGGCCTCGACCTTGTCTTCAGATAGGTGTTTGAGCCTGGGGACGACGTTGCCCTTGATCATTTCCGGGGCCGCGTGGAGCCGGCCCTTGATGTCCAGGTGGGGGAGCATCATGAGCCAGAGCATACGGGCCGAATCAGTCTTGAGCTCCGCCAAGCGCCGCGAGTGCGAAATGTTTTTTTTGAGAAGCCGTCCTTCTGCCATGATTGTCCTCCGTCAACTTTGCCTGGGGCGTCGTGGGCTCTCGAGGGCTCCACCCCTATGGTCCTCCTAGGTTGATAAAACAGGCGCTGGGCCGGCGGAGGAACGAGATCCGGCCCCACGGGAGCCCACCCGTTGCGCCTTTTGTGCGAATTGCTTGATGACCAGGATCGCCTCGAGGCTCCGGATCTCCTCGGGAAGGAATCGAAGTAGGGCGATCCCCTGGAGAGTGAGGGCGTTGTACTTGTGAAGATCCTCGTGGAGGTCGGCGTCCGGGTTTTCCCGGATGACCCGCTCGATCGTCCTGCAGGAGATGACGTCCCAGCTCATTTCCCTTCCCTCATGGCCTTGTACACTTCCCGCTCCGCCGCCAGCATGGCGCCGCGGATCTCTGCCCGCTTCTCCCGGTCGATCCGGGAGCGCAGGTCGAAGCCGACGTCCTTTTCCAACTCTTTGCGGAACGCCTCAGCGAATGACTGAATCATCCGCTCGCGGTCGACGGCTTTCTGTGCCCTGCTCATTGAACCACCTGTGAATCGCCTGATAGCACTCTCCGGAGCGCACCTGTGCCGGCGTGAACCGCAACAGGGACCATCCGGCAAGCGTCAGGGCGTTGTATTTCTCAATGTCCTTGACGAACCCGGAACCGCGGGTATGCCGTCCCTGGCACCAGACGGCGCCCTCGATCTCCACGGCCAGCTTGTGATCCGGCCATGCGTAGTCGATGCGCCAACGACGCGGCGGGGCGAACCGGAACTCCTTGACCGGCAGCGGCAGACACATGGCTCCGAACATGGCCTCGTTCATTTTACCCGGTAGACCCTCCCCATCTTCTCGGCCTCGTCGTCGGCGCGTGAGGCCACCACGAGCCAGGACCAGACGAAGAAGCTAAGGATGATCCACGCCATGCACAGGCTCCAGGGATGGGAGAGGATGAAGTCAATCATGGAGCACCTCGCACTTCCTGCACTTGCCCAGCGCCAGCCATTCATCGCTCAATACCGGCCGCACGCCGAGCTTGGTTGTTTTCTTGGCTTTCATTGCCCTCGCGTGCCGTGCCCTGCATGCCTTGACGGTCATGGTGCAGCCGTAGGGGGAGCACTCGATCATTTTGTGCCTGCGCTTCCACGCCCTCACCTGCGCCTCCGGGGTCTGCGGCCGGATGGGGTGCTTCGCGTAGATAGGATGATTTTCGATGTTCATAGCGTCCCCAAATGGCCTAGTGGCGGGGATCGTGGGGTTGTTTATTAAAGAATAATAAATCTACTTTGCTACTCGTCGGCTTTTTCGGTAGGCTTGTTCCCACGCAGGCCATAGAGGGCAAAATAGACAAGCTCCGAGATCATGGCCGACCGATCCGGCACAGGGAAGCGCCGGGAACGCAGATCGTCCACGGCCTCTAAAAGTTCACACTCCGCCGACCACGAAACCACTTCCTTCGCTACTCCGTTCTTCGGTCTCGCCATGTGTCCCTCGCCCCAGGTTGCTGCCCTTCCCCAAAGGCAGCGGATTTTCTCTCTCGGTAGGTGCGCCTAAAGAACAAAAAACTATGGAAAGATTCGCCCGCCCGTGGTAAGGATTCTTACTCTTTGTGTTTGACGGGAAACTCTTTCCGCATAATGGCAAGCAGGACATCTCCCGGAGGAATGCTCCATCCCCGCTCATATTTGGCGATAGAGGACCGGGGAAGGCCGGTGAGGGATGCAAATTCCTCCTGTGTGAGCCTCAGCTTGTCACGAACCTTGCGAACTTCGATTGCTGTGGGTTTCGTTACCATCACGAACAATATACAGACCGGAAAGGTTATTGTCAAGAACATTACAGAAAGACATTACAGCGATCAAGGGGGAGCGGAAGGGCTATCACGACCGCCTTGACAGGATTGAAGAGCTTTTAAAAATAGAGGGGTCCGACGAGAAACCCGTCGTCGAGATTCAGGCCGAGGAAACGGCTGCCAGGTGATCCAGTTCCCGAAGGAGGGCAGCAGGATACCTCTAGAGAAAGAGGCGCGCGCGCGCTGCAAAAGGTGAACCAGAACCGTAGCGGGGAGGGATAGTCCCGCACTAATAAGATAATGGGGTTAAAGCCCTCGGCGTTCTGCCGGGGGCTTTTTTATTCCCTAAAGTCCAGTAACATTCCTGCCGAAAATTATTTTCAAATAGTTCTTGACAGGAACCTGTGCCGGGTGTAGATTGTTACTGACGATAACACTTGCGAGGGCGACCATGCATTGCAGAATATGCCACAAAGGTAAAGTGACCAACAAGAAACATGAGCTGTGCAGCAAATGCTATCAGAAATTTTACAGGAGGAGCAACGGCCATCTTACAAGCGCGGACTCCGTTACTTCTCCGCAAGCGATGAAAAAGCATGAAAACGAAGGAGAAATCGAGTTCATCAGAAACTTCTTTGACCATACCGAATGGATTTATGAACCTGCTTCGTTCAAGATCAACGGCTGCAAGTACACCCCCGATTTCTACGATATCAGGCGGGGAGTGTTCATAGAAGTTGCGGCCACTCGTCAGGCATTTTCCTTTAACAAGGACAAATATGAACTTTTCCGCAAGACCTATTCGCACATCGCTTTTGAAGTGCGAAAGCCTAGCGGCGAGTTAATATCACTCTCCCACCTTTCTGACGTTCCCGTGAGCAACGACGGGGCCAGCCTCACCCGCACTTCACAGCAAGGCAATGGTGACAATGCCCCCGACACGGTTCTGTCGGATGCACAGGTGGAGCCGATCCGAGAGGCGGCACAGACTGCCTCTGAGCAGCCGTCCCTGCTAGCAGAGATGCGGTGACACAGGGATCGTAGCTCGTCGGATCGGGCCGAAAGCAGTAGCGGACCGGAGTAGGCAATTAACCCAGCCCCACCCTCGGGGCAATGCGGGGCGGCGCACAACCGAGAGGAAAGCCGCCCTCTTCCTCTCGAAAGGATGGTTTTAAGGTGGAACACACCAAGGACTGCATCGTCAACGCCGAGCACTACGCGCTGAGGGACATCACGCGGCCCTACAAATCGTTGGCATGGACCACGGCGCTGGCGATTGTCAGGGAGAAGGTGCGCGGGTCCGAGGTCACGAAGAACGCCATTGAGTTCGACGACTATTTCAGGGGCCGCTACGAGATGGCCCGCGACATCCTGCGGGAGATGGAAGAGAGGGGGAAGCCGTGAAGCTGAAGGGCACACTGGACATCGAGGAAAAACAGTCAATCATGGATGACGGTGCTGTCTACGACTGGTGCATCTACCTCGACGGCGTAGATGCCCCGTGGATCGAGGACGGGACCGGATACCCGACCCAGGCCGAAGCGTTGAAGCAGGCGAAGAAGTGGGGGAAGAAACTCAACATCGAATTACGAGAGGGGAAGAAGCCGTGAACATGACCGATTTCGCCAACCGCCTTCTTGCCGGTCCTCCGCGTGTCTGCTGCCCTGCCT
The DNA here is from genome assembly GCA_964604285.1 of uncultured Methanotrichaceae archaeon. GTDB lineage: Archaea > Halobacteriota > Methanosarcinia > Methanotrichales > Methanotrichaceae > Methanothrix. The sequence goes on along the minus strand of CAZRYL010000014.1, from coordinate 4,834 downwards.
GTGACAAGGAGATGGGGCTGAAACCGCCCGCCCTGGGGGATAACGTCAGACACGAAACGTGTAGGCGGCACCTGACCATGATGAGGGCCGAGGCCCTGCGGTTGCGGAACATCTACGCGGTGGAGGATGCTATGGGGAAGGAGGCGAGACATGCGCGTGAGTAACTACCTGTCCAACTCTGAGGTCGCCCTCGCCGCGCTGTGCGGTCTGCTGCTGGCCCCTGCGCTGTGGGTGCTCCTGATCATGCTGCAGATAATCGTGGAGGCGATCGGATGAAGATCATCAAGGTCAAGTCATGCGTCAATTTAAACGGCAGTGAAATAGAAGCCGTTGGAAAAATAGAAATATTCGAAAGGACACATTGTCCATACTTCGATTATGACCACGACGATGCAAACAAAGGACAATGCTACCATCCAAGCCATGAGCACTATCCGACGATTAAAAAGTACACTGAACTTCCCTCATGGTGCCCCCTGGAGGACAGCGATGAGAGCCATCCTTAGCGCATACACATTCCTCGCGCTGGCCGTGGGGGTAGCAGTGTTTATCTGGATGACGAGGTAGGGAAATGCCTTACGACGGAGCGAAAGACGGAAAACACTACTGGCTGACGCCGCCGGAATTATTGGCCGAACTGCATGATGAGTTCTGGTTCGACTTTGATCCCTGCCCGTATCCCAAGCCCGATGATTTCGACGGGCTGACGGCAGAGTGGGGATCATCTAACTACGTCAATCCGCCATTTGGTACGGTCATGCGAGATGGCAAAAAAAGAGGCGTCACAGCATGGGTACGCAAGGCAATCGAGGAATACCGGAAGGGCAAGAAGGTCGTCTTTGTCTACCCTATCGACAAATGGATCCATTACTTCATCGCGGAAGGCGCAGAGATAAGAAACCTGAAAGACGTTAAGTGGCACGCCACGGAGGATGGAAAGCCGGGAAAGGGAACCGGACGGTGGATAGCCTGCTTCGTCTTGGATCCGAACAAAGGGACCCTCAAATGAGCTACTACGCAATCGACATGGACCGGGTGCAGCTCGAGGCCGACGAGGCCCGCGCCGACTACCACCGGGACCGGGCCGTCCACGGGCAGCCCGATGAGGCCGTGACCCCGGAAGATCGTCAGGCGGATCCCCTGAAACAGGCGGCCCGAATAACCGGCCGAGGCCATAAGACCAGGGCTTTCGAGCCTTGCGCCCGGCGGCACAGGGCATCGGCGGGATAAGGCCGGAGCAACCGAATACCCTTTCTCCCTCCTTTTCCTGGGGGGCTTCGGCCCCCTTGGGAGGAAGGGGAGAGGTGCGGAAAGGAGGTCCGGAAGTGAAAGAGGAAAAAATCGACATGGTGCAGCATGCCCGGAGAATCTGCACCAGAATGGGCGGCGTCACGGACGCGGAGCACGCCGCCCTCAGGGAAATCCATGTCACGCCGTACGTCATGCCGAGCCTCGACGAGATGGCGGAGCGCAGGGACCGGGTGTCGAACGCGACCATCCTGCGGACCATCCGGCACAACCTCGAGCAGTGGGCCGCGGGGGCGCGGGGAATGATCGGGAAATCCGACAACAATGAGAACGACCTCTACTGGGTCGGCCGCGCCCACGGCTTCGAGAAGGCGCTCGAGCTCGTCGCCTCGCTCGAAAGGAGCCTGCTGAAATGAGCCTCCGGCTGTATCTCCTCGCGGCCCTCTGCGGGGCCGTCGCCGCCCCGCTCCTCGTGATCTTCATCTGGGCCCTGTGTGTCGTTCTCGCGGCCCTCGCGGGGGTGCTGTGATGCGGTCGCAATCGTTGGCAGCCCCGTGGGGCGCGGATTCGTGGGCCGAGGAATGGGAGCGCATCGTGGCCGCAGAAGCGTGGTGCTTGCGGTGGTGCGATTATGCCGACGCATGCCCTGTCGTCGGCAATCCGCATTGCGGGCCTGATTGCCAATTGGAGCAAGACGAAATCGATTCGAGAAGATAGGAGGAATGAGCATGGAAGAGATCGCAACCTACAACGTTCAGGCAACGGATTCAAGGCCCCTGACGGCCGTCGAGATCCGCGCCCAGGTCAACCTCATTCAAGAGGTCATGAAGGCCGTCATGAAGGACGGCCATCACTACGGCCAGATCCCCGGGGCCGGGAACAAGCCCGTTCTCTTCAAGGCCGGCGCGGAGAAGCTCCTCTTCACCTTCAGGCTCTCCGCCGATCCGGAGATCGAGGACCTCTCGACGGGCGACGTGATCCGGTACAGGGTCCGCTGCAAGGTCTACGACCGTGCGGGGGCCTACCTCGGAGCCGGCGTCGGAGAATGTTCCAGCGACGAAGAGAAGTACCGGTGGCGGGCCGCCGTATGCAAGGAAGAATTTGAAGAAACGCCGGAAGACCGGCGCAGGATGAAGTACGCCAAGCGACGCGACGGCGGCGCCTACAGGATCGCCCAGGTCCGCACGATGCCGGCCGATTTGGCCAACACCATCCTCAAGATGGCGAAAAAGCGAGCCCAGATCGACGCGGCCCTGACCGTTACGGCGGCCTCTGACATTTTCGCGCAGGACCTCGAGGATCTGCCCGAGGAGTTGCGCGAGGCCGTGGCAGAGAACGGTGCTCCAAAAGAGAATGGAAAGCCCGCCCCGGAGCCCCCGAAGCCGAAGGCGGCCCCGGACCACGCAAACCCTGCGACGGAAAACCAATGCAAGGCTATTTTCTCGATGTGTCGTAAGCTCGGCATCACGGACGACTACGAAGTCCATTCCAAGGCAAGCCGCCTTGCCGGGATCCCTGAGCCGGACGTTGTCGCATCGCTGAAATCCCTCACCTTCGCTCAGGCGAGCTCCGTCATCAAGGCGCTCCAGGAGGAGCTCCAGGTATGACAGGCCTCGTATTCGACCCCGAACGCCATGCCTACATCCTCGACGGCCGGGTGATCCCCTCGGTAACGCAGATCCTCACGGCCGAGGGGATCATCAACGGCCAATGGTACACGGAAGACGGACGCCGGCGCGGCGGCCACGTCCATCTCGCCCTGCGATACCTCGACGAGGGAAGGCTCGACGAGGATTCCGTAACGGACGAGGTCCGCCCCTACCTCGAGGCATGGGGACGGTTCCTTTCGGAGACGGGCTTCATCTGCCTGCAGATCGAGCAGCCCTTCGCAGACAGGAATCTGGGCTTCGCCGGAACGCCGGACCGAGTCGGCTGGATGGACGGAGACAAGACCCTGTCCATCATCGACATCAAGACGGGCGCCCCGGAGCCCTGGCACGCCCTCCAGACGGCGGCCTACGCCGTCGGCCTGGGGAAGCGGACGGCCAGGCGATGGAGCGTCTACCTGAAGGCCAACGGCTCCTACCGGCTCGTGCAGCACCGGGCCAACGACGACATCAATGCGTGGCTCGGGCTCGTGTCCGTCCACAACTGGAAGCTGAAATACATGGGGAGGAAATCATGATCGAAATCGCACTCACGCAGGAAGCGAAGGACGTCGCGGCGCGGGCCCTGACGGTCCCGGATCTGGCGCGGACCATCGAGATCCGCGACAACGAGAGCTACATGCGGGCCGGGGAGATGCTGACCGCGGTCAAGGGTCTCCTGAAGGAGATCGACGCGGCGTTCGACCCGATCTGCAAGCGGGCCCACGAGGCCCACAAGGAGGCCCTGAACCAGAAGAAGCGGGCCGCGGAGCCCCTGCTCGAGGCCGAGCGCATCCTCAAGAAGGGAATCGCAGACTACCAGGCGGAGCTCGAGCGTCAGCGCAGGGAGGAGGAGGCGCGCCTGCGGGAGGAAGCCAGGAGGCGTGAAGAGGAGGCCCGGCTCGCAGCGGCCATCGCCGCCGAGAAGGAAGGCGAGAAGGCCCTCGCCGAGGAGATCCTCAACGAGCCCGTCATCCCCGCGGTCGTGGTCTCCGCGCCGCCGCCCCCGAAGCTCGCCGGCGTGAGCTCCAGGAAGGTCTGGAAGTTCAGGATCGCGGACGCCGCCCTGGTCCCCCGGCAGTACATGATCCCCGATACGGCCGCCATCGGCCGGGTCGTCGCGGCCCTGGGCCCCCGTGCGTCCATCCCCGGGGTGGAAATCTACGAGGAGACGGTCATCGCGGCAAGGAGGGCATGAGATGCAGACACCAGAAGATGGATGGGTTGGAAAGAGCACCGACGAACTCCTGTTTGACGCCAGGAGTCAAACGCACGTTATGCAAGAGGGTCCTGCATGAGCCTGATGCAACACTACGACACGGTGATAGCGAGGATGCAGGCCGACATCTGCCGCTTAGTCGAAGAGAAGGCCGAGATAGAAGCTTGCATTGAGGATCTTATCGCTATCCGAGACAAAGCTCGTGCGGTTCTCGAAACCGCCTCGGCTACCTATAACGACAAGCGGACCTCGGTTGATCGTAAAAAACTATCGGAACTCGGACTGATGGTTAAGGAATCGTACAAAACTATTCCTTCGGAATTTAACGGCTCCGAAGAGGAAACCGATGTCAAAACCGCTGAGTCGCTATGATAAGGGTTGCACAAGGGGAGGCACAATGAATAATATAGAGATCCGATCGCTTGGCGATTGGAAAAAACTGCCGGTTTCGTTCGCGGAGGAAACCGGCATAAACATCTATTGCGACGGCATCACAATTAATGGCAACCGCGAAAGATGTGGACATTGGTACGGTAGCCACGATGCGGGTTGTGCAGCAGAGCGTATCGCTGCCATGATTACTCAAAACACATAAATAATCTATGGGTTTAGGAGAATTAAACATGAAAGAAAGGATAATTAAACATATGAAAGAAAAACGTTGGCTTGGAACACAAAAGTACGAAATTCATTGCTTCTATTGTGGCGGATTTCACATTAC
>CAZRYL010000013.1:0-46090 GCA_964604285.1 uncultured Methanotrichaceae archaeon | reverse complement strand
GAAAGGCAGCAGAGAACATGATGGCCCTAAAAGGCGTAAAGCACGTCAAGCTTACCACAACTTCCCTGGGAAAGGAGCTTTAGCAGTTGTGTCGTGTTAGCTCGTTTAAGTGATTTATATGGCTGGAACACTCTATGATAAGCTAGGAGGCTACAGTGTCATCGCAGCAGTTGTTGATGGCATGATGGCAAGAATTGCAGATGACACTCGTCTGGCAAAGTACTTTGTCGGCCACGGCGACAATTCCAAGAAGCGACTTCGTCAGATGCTTGTGGAGATGATATGCCAGCTCACTGGAGGGCCCTGTTTTTACCTTGGTCGTGACATGTCGACTGTGCATAAAGGAATGGGAATCAACGGGTCCGAATGGCAGGTGTTTATCACTCATCTCATAGCCGAGCTGGACTCCTTTGCGGTGCCTGACGAAGAACAGAAGGATTTGCTCAAGCTGCTAAACAGCATCAAGAAAGATATCGTAGAGGCGCCTTGATATCATTCTTGATGCTGTCCAGCAGCGATCGCCACCAGATCTACCAGATCTATCACACTACTACCTGCTCCTGCATCCCTCAGGTTGCGTATGCATAGTGGACAGGATGTGACGATCCAGTTCACTCCTTCTGGAACATCCTTGAGCCTCCTCCTGGCCATCTGCAGGGAGAGATCCTTGTATCCAGATCGAACGCCACCTCCTCCTCCGCAGCAACGGGCGTTTTGGCGGTTGTCCTTCATCTCAGCGAGCTTGCAGATTGCCTCGATCACCTGGCGCGGCTGCTCATAGATCTTGTTATGCCTTCCAAGATGGCAGGGATCGTGATAGGTTACAGTGAGGTCGAGGCGTTTGAGGTTTAGCTCAAAGACGTGCTCTGCAAGGAACTCCGGAACGCTCACCACCCGAAAGCTTGCAGGATAATTCTTCTTGAGAGTTGTATAGCATCCTGCACAGCCTGTGATGATTGTCCTGGCCCCAATCCGCTTCATCTGTCGTACATTAGCATTCACGAGCCTGCTGGCATCAAAGCCTGTGCGCAGCAGGGGCGAGCCACAGCACTGCTCTTCTGGCAGAAGGGTTACTCCAAAGCGGCTCAAGAGATCATAGGTGCGCGCTGCCGTCTCAGTATAGCGGTATGAGTTCATGCAGCCCACAAAATAGACGAAATCCGACTTTTCCTTCAGAGGACTGCGTCCCTGGAGCCACGCCGCCCTATCCTTCTGCTCTCCAAAGGTGTTACCGCTGTCGAATATGTATCTGCTAAGACTCTCTTGTGCTCTAGTCATTATCCCCTGGGAGACAAGATGTCTTCTGGCACTCTCTATCAGATCGGGCGGGTTTACGCCAGCCGGGCAGTTATCGGTGCAAATACCACAGGTGGTACACGAGTTCAGGCTGTCCATTACATCTGCATCGGCCTTGAGGCCATCTGCAAGGCCTCTCATAACAAGAATACGCCCCCTTGTGTTGGCCGACTCCCACCCCAGCTCCTCAAATACGGGACAGACTGAGCGGCAATTTCCGCAGCGAACACACCGATTGATAGCCTTAAGATCCAGACTCATATCAATTGATTCCATCAAATCTCTTGCTAAAGGCCCAGCTTTCCGGGGTTCAGAATGCCCTTAGGGTCGAGGGCCTTTTTAATGGATCTCATTACTTGCAGAGCTTCTTGTCCCACCTGCTCTGGCATGTACTGAGCCCTGGCCAAGCCTATTCCGTGCTCAGTGCTGACAGTTCCGCCCAGCTCCAGGGCCGCTTTATGAATCTTGTCTGCGGCGATCCTGAGTTTTTCCCATTGATCCTCATTCATGACATCGATGAAGAGCGCAACATGCAGGTTTCCATCTCCGATGTGGCCGTATTTCATTGCAGGAATATCCAGCTTTGCTGTGATATGCTGCACTCTCTTTATCAAGGCTGGTATCTGGCTCATCGGCACGCCCACATCCTCGCCCATGTAGATGCGTGTTTTGGCAGGATCAATTTTGGCTACTGCAGCACCAACAAGCCTTCTGGCTGCCCAGATGGCATTCATCTCCTGCTGGCTGGTGGCCACTCTCACGTCCAATGCGATAGGGCTGCAGATCTCGGCGATGTGCAAAGCTTCTTTTACAGTCGAATTTTCAGGACCGTCCACCTCGAAGAGTATCAGATCGCCGTCGTCGGGAATGGCAAGCTCTGGATCACAGCGTTTCAGGACCTGACAGGTCGTCTTGTCCAGGATCTCACAGGCCGAAGGCGTGATTCCTGATGAGAATACCATCAAGACGGCCTGACCTGCTGTCACAGCATCCTCGAAGCAGGCCAGGACAAGCCTTCTGGATCTGGGAAGAGGGACGACCTTCAATCCAGCACGAGTGATAACTCCCAGAGTGCCTTCCGACCCCGTAAAGAGCTGAGTGAGATCGTATCCGGCTGCTGACTTAAGCACCTTTGAGCCGGTGTGTATCACCCGACCGTCAGCGAGCACAACCTCCAGATCGAGGACGTAGCTGCGCGTAGTCCCGTATTTGACGCAACGCATTCCGCTGCTGTTATAGGATATCATTCCTCCGATAGTGCACACGGCCGAGCTGCCAGGATCTGGCGGGAAGAAGAACCCATGAGGCTTCAGAGCCAAATTTAGCCTCTCCTGGACCACGCCCGGCTCGACGATGACCTGCAGGTTACCGATATCGATATCAATGATCCTGTTCATGCCGGACATGTCGAGGACGATGCCGCCCTGCACTGGCGAAGCACCGCCTGAAAGGCCGGTGCCAGCACCTCTCGGCGTCACATGGACCATATGCTTACTGCACAGTCTAAGGATGCGGGAGACCTCGTTGGTGCTCTTTGGCCTCACCACCAAGTCAGGAAGTCCTTCAATTTGTGATGCATCAAATGAATAGCAGCGCCTCTCAACGATGGAGGAGGATGCGCGGCTGCCGACGATCTCTAATAGATCTTTCAGTATACCAGACATGTTCCCCTGACTTTTTATCAATTCAATCGACGACACATCAATATAAGCACTGCCTGATGTAGATAGAAAAGCTAAAAGCTGATGCAAGATGAAATTTTCCCGAGATGATTGTGATGAAGTGCACATTGTTAATCGCCGTAGCGATCATGCTTCTTCTGGCGGCATTTCCGGCCAGCGGAGAGATGACGGATTACCAAAAGGGCGTTGCCAATGGTCTGAAGATAGGACTATTTATGGGAGAATACTACGGACGGGGCCAGTACGTATCGGACTATGCCGGACAGTATAACACTTACCTGGATCAGTATAATCAGTTTCTTTGGGCGTCATTTGGCAATAACCTGTCCCTCATAAATGAGTTCATGCGCTCGCCAATCTCAGTCAAAACGAATCCGGTCTCCAGCAGCGGAGTTCTTTATCCTGATGCCGGTGGTAGAATTTATGGTTACCCGGCTGCTGATTACTACACATGGATTGGAGCTGTTCCTGGGACAAAACCACAAAATCCTGGCGACTCTTTGCCTGGTGTCTAGGCTAAACGGGACAGAAACCATGGAAAAAAATGATCTGTCTTGCAGTATTGGCAACAGAGAATTGATAATCTTAATAACCATAGCGCTCTTTATTTTGGTATCTTACTTTATTTGGCCGCTGCTTGACGGCCTTGTCCTTGGATTGGTCTTCGCATACGTCGGACGACCTGTCAGAGATCTATTTGGAAAAAACCGACAGGTAGGGGCTCTTGCAGCGATCGTCTGCATTGTCGTTCCTCTTTCGGCGATCTTTGCCCTCGGACTTGTCGAAGCCGTGAGCCAGATCAAGTGGCTGCAGATTCACCAAAGGTATATAATCGCCACCAGCTATGAGATCATTTCCCGTGTCCACATTCCGCAGGCTATATTCGACGAGCTCTCAAGAGGCATGACGAACCTGATGGAAATCGGCCTGCACCTCATGGCCGGCCTGCCTGTGTTCAGCCTGGGCACGGCGATATCCCTTGGAATAGTGAACTTTTTGATATCTCTTTGCGTCTGTTATTTTCTTCTTCTGGATGGGACTCATCTGAAGAATGCTGCGATGGATGCTCTGAATTTGAGTGGCAGAGACTTTGAGCAAAGATGCCTTGCCAGAATAGACGGCATACTTTTTGGCATTTACACTGGGAGCATTTATACCGCAATAGCTGGCGGCATTACCTCAATTCTCATCTTTTACATATTTGGAGTTCCCAGGCCCTTCGCCATGGCCTGCATCGTCTTTTTAGCCGGAATGGTGCCTTTCTTGACCTGGCTGGTCTTCATCCCCACAGCCATCGCCAGATACATCGAATTTGGGCTTGCAGACGCCCTGCTGTTCTTTTTGGTGGCCTCTATAATGGTCCACGTAGCTGAGCTTGTCATCAGGCCTTACATAGTCTTTGCAAAATCATCTATTCACCCGTTGCTGGTGTTGCTTGCGTTCCTTGGGGGCGGCATAGTGGCCGGAATTAGCGGTTTTTTCCTGGCACCAGCAATGGTAGGAGTGGTGACGGGCATATACCAGGTGATGCAAGAACAACAAAAGGAGGAATTAGAGCAATAGGATGAGACAAGTTGGCTCAACCGATAAATGTTAGACGAAGCACGGCTATTCGCCAATAGACGTAATACCGAAAACTATATATTCGTTGATCGTAGTAGTATGATTGGCAAAAGTCGAAGTCTCTTTTCTCCCTCCTACACCAAAGACTTTTGCCTCCCTCCTTATCATCTCGCACTCATCTTTTAACCTCAACCCTTTGCAAAATCGTAAATATCATGCCGCTTCATAATTGGCCTTGAATGTGGGATTTAGGCCGGCTTTCCATCGTGGCTGAACTGATACGAGATCATATCTCCCTCGAGAGCATCGACGAGTATTGCGAAAAGACGGGCGTTCGCAAAGAGGACTTCGTTTTGATGGAGCCTCAAGACTTCGATGGTGAGATCTTTGCGGTCGACGGCTCCAACGCTGCAGTCTGCAATTGGTCTGTGGCCAACCTCAACCTGATACGAGCAGGCTTTGCAGTCTACCGAGGACGTGAGTGGCAGAGAACGACAATCACCTACGACGATGTGTTCCTCGCGGACCCGAGGATTTGCGAAGATCTGTTCGATCCATATCTGAGGAGGTTCTTCGGGCTGAAGGGGATCGATCTCAAGGAATCCGATCTGGACCGGCTCTCCACATACTTTCGCGAGCTTCAGGAGTACATCGCTCTGAATGAGGCAATTACCGAGGCCCGCTCCGGCGATATTATCCTCTACGATGGAGGCTTCGACGTCTTCGAGCCCTTACGAAGCGTTCTGACGGTGATCTTCAAAAGAGCAGAGGATAAGGACGTCGATCTGCTGGCGGTCAGCAAGTCCAGCACTCTATTCTGGGGGGAGGGACTCACCCTGCCATTTTTGCAGCACACCAGCTATGCTGGTAGCCTTTTTGTTCCGGGCGTTCCATGGTATCTGGACCTGAAGGATAAAAAGGTGGAGCATGGCCAGGGCAGATGGGGTGGCGAGACATACATTGCTCGCTTCGCTGGCGACTCAGAGCGGGCCTTTCGCGTGGACGCACCATCTTACGTGAGAGATCGAATCGGCTCTGCACTGGGAAAGCTGGTCGCATACTCCTGCTCCTCAGAGTGTCTGGGCTATCCTCACGCTCTTTTCCGAGCACATGAGGATGTGAGGATCAGCGCCCAAGAAGGCTGCCTCCTGCGGCTCAGGTTGATGGAGATGCTCGGAGATATGGGAATGAGCCAGCCTCAGGCGAGGATTCTAATGCAGGATTTCCACGATGTGCTGGATATGCGGCCGCAACTTTAATGTTCGAGGGTCATTTTGTGCAAGAGGCAGATTTATCCGCATTTAGGGCGAAGCTCGGATCCGAGGTTGAACAGGCTTTGCCCGATAAGAAGGTAATAAGAAAGGAGGATACGACCTACAGGATCATCTCCAAGAGCGTGACTGAGTATCAGTTCATAGTTCCATTTGACCTGCCTGATGATGAACGCATAGAGGTCGGGCAGATCTTCTCCATCAAAGATCATGACGAGGCGCGTGGAAGGAGGCTCACCTTTCTGGCGAGGGTCCTGGATATTCAGCATGGGTCCAACTACGAAGGAAACTGGGACACCACCATGAAAGGAACCCAGTTCTTCGACAAGGAGCAGATATTCAACCGGGTTTTCGCCGAGCCACTTGGCTGCGTCAATAGCGATGGATCTTTTAGCAAATCCAGGACAATTCCCACAAAATTCTCAACAGTCTCAAGAGCTGAGAGATCCGAGTTCAAGTTTTTAAAGCAGGTCATGGGCGATATAGAGATCGGATATCTACGCAATGGATCACGTCTGGTAGAGGAGATTCCTGTAGCACTGCATAGCGATACCATAGACCACCACATGGGGGTCTTCGCAACTACGGGCATGGGCAAATCTAACTTCATGAAGGTCTTTGCGGCATCATGCATGCGACTTGCTACTCGTGGCGAGTCTAAGTTCGGGCTTCTCATAGTCGATCCTCACGGAGAATACCTGAAAGGCAAGGGATCGATAAAAGGGCTGATGCATCTCAAGAGATATCGAGATGGTCTGGCATGTTATTCCACAGATCAGAAGAATTCCAAAGATCCTTATGTGGAGGAGCTTGCCATCTCCAAGGGCGAGGTCAGGCCGGAGGACGTCGCCCTGCTTTACGAGTGGTCGCCCCCGCAAAGGGAGGCCCTGGATGCCATCTCCAGGATCTTCGACGATGGCAATTGGCTGGAGGAGATTCAGAGGCCTGACGGCCTTGAAAGGATGATGAAGGAGAAATTCAAGGACAGCACAGTCAATGTCCTGGTGCGAAGGATCAAGAACATCCTTGAGAAGAACAAGTACATCCAGGGGAGATCCAGCCTCGCCAATATGCTGGCCAACCTGCAGAGCGGAAAGGTCGTTTTAGTTGACATACCAAGGATGAGCGACAGATCAGAGCTCTTCTTGCTCTCAGTCATCTCGCGCTACATCATGGAAGAGTACAAAAAAGATGAACGCGAAGGGCGCAAGAACTGTCTCATCACCATCGAGGAGGCTCAGAGAGTCTTGGGAGCAGGCAGCAACACCTCTCGCTTTGAGACAATCGCTCGTGAGGGACGAAAGTTCGGGGTGGGACTGTGCGCCATCACCCAGCAGCCCAAGCTCATAGACAAGCAGCTCCTATCACAGTTCAACACCATGGTGGTCATGGGCCTGGGAGACAGAAACGATCGCATCCAGCTTGAAGAGTCGGCCAAGCAGGACCTGTCAACGCTGGACATCGAGATCCAGACATTGGAGAAGGGCGAGGCAATCGTTTCAACATTGAACATACCCTTTCCTGTGCCCGCTAGAATACACCGCTATGAGGACTACCGACGCCGCCTGGAAAAAGAAGATGCAAATGATTCTCTCATCAGCAGGGGCGGCTACAAGCCGTTCCTTGAGTGAGGTGTAAAGCTCTTGAAGATAGTTCATCTGGCGGATTCTCATCTGGGATTTTCCAGCTACAGCCGCCTGGATCAGCATGGACAGAACAGGATTGAAGAGATGATCTATTCGGGTTTTGATCAGGCCATAGAAAAAATAATTCAGCTTCGTCCAGATGCTGTCGTTCACGCAGGCGATGTCTTCCATCACGTCCGGCCCAAGATCAAGCCGCTGGTTATCTTTCAGAGGGGATTGTTCAGGCTGGCTGAGGAGGGAATACCAGTGATCATAATCAGCGGCAACCATGACGCTCCCAAGAGCTACTCCATCACCGGCCCCTTCCGTCTCTTCGAGGGTCTAAGAGGCGTGCACATCGCCCAGAGGTATAAGTATGAGCGTTTTGAGGTCGGAGATTATAATTTTCACTGCATCCCATTCTGCCTGGAGCCTCGGGACTACCTGACTGAGTTCGAGAAGATCGAGCGGTCGAATAGAGATGTGTTGGTCATGCACGGTCTGGTTGAGTCGCTTCGTAGCAGGAAGATGAGGAGCGTGGGCGAGCACGAGCTGAAGGACAGCCTCCTCAAGAGCGACTTCGATTACATCGCCCTTGGGCACTTTCACGGCCAGACACCCATCTCTGAGAACGCATGGTACAGCGGCTCTGTTGAGTACTTCAACTTCGGGGAGGCTAAAGACAGAAAAGGAATGCTGTTGGTGGATCTGGAAAAAGGGGCCGTTGAGAGCGTCCAGGTCAGGCCCAAGTACATGATAGATTACCCGGCTGTTGACTGCTCAGGGCTATCCTCAGAGGAGATCTCGGAATGCCTCATGGACCTTTGTCATGAAGACGAGATCCAAGATAAGATGATCAGGATCAACCTCACAAATGTGAACCGAGCTGCCTACAGGAGCATCGACCAGGGAAGGCTCAACCGACTGGGTGCTGCTGCACTCTACTTCAAGATCAAGCTGCAGTTCAATGACGAGACAGAACGGTCCGGGCGCCCTGTGGACAGGCATAAACTGCACGAGGAGTTCTCCAGCTTCATGAGGGATGAGGCCTCCCAAAAGAGAATACCAATTGCGATATTGGACGAAGTTGTGGTTTACGGATCGGAGCTCATGAAAAAAGCAGTGCAATCGAGAAATATCGAGGCTTTTGATGCATCTCAATAAACTGGTCATGCGTAATTTCAAGAAGTTTCGACGCGCTGAGGTGGAGTTTCAGGACGGGCTGACTGGCATCGTGGGCAGTAACGGCGCAGGAAAAAGCACCATTGTAGAGGCCATTGCCTGGGCTCTCTACGGCAACAGGGCTTCGAGCATAAAGAGGGACTACATCCGCAATGTGCGTGCAGGTGATGCAGACCCCGTGGAGGTGCGACTCTCCTTGAGCCTGGGCAAACAGGAGATGACCATCTACAGGGCCATGAAGGGGAAGGGCCTGATGCCTGAGGCGTTTCTTCTTCTGGATGATCAGAGGATTGCTGCAGGCACAAAGGAGGTGGATCAGAGACTTGAAGAGATCCTGAAGATAAGCTACCAGGACTTCATGAAGACCTTCTACGCCCGCCAAAAGGACCTGGACAACTTGCTAAAAGAGGGCGGCACCGGCAAGAGAGAGTATCTTCTAAAGCTTCTGGGCTTGGACGACATCAGAGAGCTGGCAATTGAGCAGATCAAGTCCGACAGGATCATGCTGGAGGAGCAGAAGAACCGGCTGACAGGAGCCATTGCCGAGATTGGAGACGTGGAGGCAAGACTTGTGGAAGCGGCGCAGGGCATTCAGTTGGCGGAATGTGAGCTGAAAGAGGCCGAGAGCCTGCACTTGGCCCTGGAAGATGCACATAAGAAGAAAGCCCTTGAGCTTGAGGTTCAGGATGAGAAGATGCGCTCTCATTCACTTCTGGAGGAGAAGAGGTCTCGGCTGGAGTCTCAGGATCTCGCGAAGAGAGAGGCAATAAAAAAAGAGCAGATGAGGCTGGCGGATATTGAGGCCCTGAAAAGTCAGCTACTAGACCTTGAGCCTGGCCTGCAACGCCTGAAATTTGTGAGGGAACGGCTGGAGCTCTTAGAGCCAAAACGCAAAGCGTATGAGGATACCTACCGCAAGATGGCGGCAGCAGAGGCAGGCATCGAGGGCGTAAAGAGAGCACTTCAGGAGAATGATGAGCGGCTTTTACAGCTTCGATCTGATGCCGCTCTTTTGGAGGAATTAAGAGCAAAAGAAAAGGAGCACAGTGATTTACAGGCCCATCTGAACAGGTTGGAAGGCTTGCGCAACAGATATGTCGAGCTTTGTGCCCGCCTCAAAGAAGAGACCATCCGAATGAGTGCTACAGAATCAAACCTCGCAAGGACGGAGGATTCCATCAAAGGTCTTCTTCTCGCAAAGGCAAGGCTTGAAGAGATACAACCCAGGCTAAAAGAGACGAGACGACTTGAGCAAGAGCAAAAAGAGATGAGCCTTCAAAGGGAGCGCCAGAAGGAGTTCGATGGCCTCGCCTCCCGCAAGCAAGCACTGGACGAGAGAAGAGAACGCCTGGAGAGCGAGGCAACCATGGTTCGTCAGGCTCTGGAAAGACTTGGCGATCTGGAAGAGCAAGAGCGCATGCTTCAGGCCCAGGACAGGGAGCTGGATAGGCTTGGAACAGACCTCAATAGCATCCTTGCGGATCTGAGGGGCAGTCTGAAGGTGCAGGAGCGCGCCCTGTTGGAGGCACAGCGTTCAGTGAAAAAGGTCATGGCGCTGGGGGAGAAGGGCATCTGTCCAACCTGCGAGAGACCACTAGAGGGCCAGCGAGATGAGCTGTTGAAGAAGTACAACCTTGTGGCTTTCCAGGCAGAAAGAGAGATTTCAGATCTTCATAGAGCGATCAGATCTCAGAATGAGAAGATGGATGGGGTGACCAGGTCAAGGAGCAATCTTAAAAAGGGCTTCGATGACCTGAATGCAAAAAAGAGCCTCCGTTCTGCTTTGCAGGCAGACCTGCATAGACTCAAGCTCCAGATATCCGACACCAGATCTGAGCTGGATGAGATCCTTGCCAGCATCCAGGCCCTGGGTCCTGTTCACTTCGATTCGCAGAGAATGGCAATGCTCGAGGCTGCTTTGAATGAACTGGCCCCCCTGACGGAGGAGTGCAGAAGCCTTACAGTTCGAATGGCTGATCTGCCACGCAAGGAGACTGAGCGCGAGAGCCTGCACAAGCAAAGACTGATCCACGAGGAGAATTGCCATGATCTGAACTGTCAGATCCAAGCCCTCGGCTTTGCCGAATCTGAGTATGCTAGTGCGAGGAAGAGGCTTGAAAAGCTTGTGCCTCTGCACGACCGCTTCCTATCGTTACAGGAGAAGGCTCAGGAGATCCCACTTCTTGAGGAGAAGATCTCTTTGCAGCAGCAAGATCTGGTAGGCCGTTCATTGATTTTACAACAGCTGCAAGCCTCGCTGCAGGCGCTTGGCTTCGATTTATCCGAATACGAGGGCCTGCAAAAAGAGCATAAACATCTCGCCACGATGCAAGAGGAAGCTCAAAAGATCCAGCTGAAGCTCGCCACAGAACCGGAGATCGAAAGGAGGCTGAAAGAGGCGGTTTTAGCCCTGACGGATCTGGAAAAGGATCTGGCCAATGTCAGGAAGGATTTGACTGCCCTTGGCTACAGCATAAAGGAGCACGAGACCGTCAAGATGGAGCTGTCCAAAGCGAAGAATGATCTGGAGACAGCAAGAAAGGCAGTCTCAGAAAAGAAGGTCCAGTTGGGCATCCTGAAGGGCGGGCTTGAGCGGCTAAAAGAATCATCACAGAGAAAGAAAGAGCATGAGAGGACACTTGCCGAGGTGGCCCGAAAGCTCGAGGTCGTGGACACGACACGGAGCCTTCTCAACGGATTCATGGACCAAGTACTTCTCAGGGTGAAGAAGGATATCGCCAAAACCGCTGGCGAGATATTGGATGAGGTCTCGGGCAAGTACAGCCTTCTCAAGATAGACGATGACTTCAATATTCTGGTCGAAGACGGGGGCGATTACTATCCCATCTCCCGCTACTCTGGAGGCGAGATCGACATGATCGCTGTCTCCGTTCGTGTTGCAATCAGCGAATATCTGATGCGCTTCGGCCCTGAAGGGGAAAGCTACTCATTTCTCATCATGGACGAGGTCTTCGGCAGCCAGGACCTGGAGCACAGAGAGAAGATGATCGGAATGCTTCGCAGCCTGGAAGAGAGGTTTCCACAGATCATCGCCATAAGTCACATCAGCGACGTTCAGGGTCAGTTCGACAACACCCTGCAAATCGTTGAGGATGAGATGGGCAACAGCAGGGTTGAGGTCATTTAGCCAAGCGCGAAGCGCAGCAGCCTGGCCAGCCGTATGGCATCCCAGTCCAGGTGCACAAGCATCTTGGCCATTAGGCGGCTTGGCCTGTCGATATCCCCATGCTCCTCAATGAGCCTCAAGAGTTTTGGCTTTCCTGCAAGATAGCTTATCACTTCGTCGAGGTCTGCTGGGCTCATCCTGTTCAGCATCCAGTTCGCCTTCAGCCCAATATCCAGCTCTCGGCCAAGAGCTGCTCGCCACAGTCGGTCGTACTCTCCGAGGCGCTTCATAGAGCAGTCATCATCCAGCGCTGCTGCAGCAGCCACGCTGCCAGCGATCTTGGCAGCTACAAGTCCAGGATAGATTCCTCCTCCAGAGGTGGGCTTTACCTGACCTGCCGCATCGCCCACTGCCAGGAATCTATCGGCAAAAGCAACAGCAGTAGGCCCAAGAGGCAGGCCTCCAACGAAAAGGCCGACTGGCGAGCCAAGGATCCTTTTTTTTATCTCATCTTTTTTTAAAAAAGCTTGCAAACGATCGCACCCCATGTCACATGCACAAAGCCCGATTCTCGCAGTCTCCTCACCGGCAGGAACAACCCATGCAAAGAGCCCTGGAGCATCTCCCAGATGCACTTCCACTCTCTCAGGATCCTCGAGTGCAAATGGAACCTCGACCTGCGCACCAGACAGGATCTTCGAAGGAGGCTTAATGCCTGCCAGTCGCGCCAGGCGGGCCCGTACGCCCTCTGCAGATATCACCACACGCGCCCGGATCTCTACGCCATCTGCAAGTGTCAGGACGAGGCCGCATTGCTCCTTCCTGATCATTCTGACTGCTGAGCGCAGCCTCAGCTCCGCGCCCTTTTGCAAAGCATCTCTGGCAAGGGCCCTGTCAAATAGCCTCCTATCCACGACCCATGCTCTGCTATTCTTTGCCTTGAAGTCAATACGAAATTTACCAGGCGAGAAGACCGCAGCCCCGCGCAAGCCTTGCAATATGAATGCGCCTCCTGTCAGCTCCGACTCCTGCATAGCCTTCAAGCCCAATAGACCAGCACATTCTATAGGCCAGCCAACGCTGGAATGCTCCTCCAGAAGAAAGACCTTTGAGCCAGATTTTGCGGCATACTTGGCTGCCATGGAGCCCGCAGGCCCGGCACCGATGACGGCTACATCGCACTGATCCATTTCAAGAAAAAAGATGTTGAAAGGATGCCCGGATTCATGACATCCTTTTTTTGCTTAGTGAGCCTCGCCCACAAGATCCTTGCCCGGCTCCTTGCGCTCTATGGTCTCTACTTTGCAGACCTCAGGCCCGCAAACCAGGACATCCTGCTCCTGGAATTTGGTGTAAGGATTCTCGGGGATGGTCATGTCAAGGCCCATGGATGCGGCCATGAGTTCCACCACATCCAGTACTTTAATGCTGGACTTGGCATCATTTCTCCCATCCATGATGTTCCTTCTGCAGAATGGGCATGTGGATGCAATGATGTCTGCCTGAACTTCCTCACCATCCTTTACTCTGGCTTTGGCCATGTCAAGAGCCAAGTCGGGAATGCCGGCTTTGACCCCACCGCCCGCGCCACAACACCTTTGCAGCTCTCTATTCCTCACCATGTCTTTGAATTTTACTCCCGGAATAGACTCAATGCATTCACGAGACGCCTCAAAGGCCCAATCTCTTCCGATCTCATGCATTAAGTGCCGACCATTATGGCAGGGGTCATGGTATGTAACCGTGTAGTTTAGAGGAATCTTATACTCCACTTCCCCTTTTCTTAATTTCTCTCTCAGGAATACCGAGAGCGGCACGTTCTTGTAAGGGATATAACCCTCATACCATCTTGGCCAATCGACTGTGGAATTTCTAATGCAGCCGGCACAGGCAAATAGCACAGTCTTTGCACCAGCATCTTTGAGAGCATCGACGTTATGCACAGCATGCTCAGCCATGACCTCCCTCTGGCCGGTTCTAACCATAGCAGAAGCACAGCACCACTCATCCTTGCCCAGCATCGCGAAGTCCACATTTAGCTTATTTAAAATCCTAACAGTGGCAACTCCAAGGGCTTGCTGTCTGTAAGCTGCAGTGCAGCCTGCGAAGTATACAATCTCGCCCGACTCCTCTACCTTGGCGTCTTTTGGAACCCAGCACAACCTGTCCTCTTGTTTGGCCTGGTAGGGGTTCCGATCTGCTTTGACGAGCTTGGGGAAGAACGATTGCTTCCCGTAGGGTCCGTTTCCGCGATCCACCAGGTTGGGTCGCATGGCCTCCCAGAGGTCTACTGTCTTTATTCCCGCCTCGCAAACAGTTCCGCAGACGCCACAGGTTGTGCAGTAGTACACGTCCTCGGTGAAGGCTTTCATCTCGTCCTCATTGAGGGGCTTGGGACCGAAGATCTTGGCCCTGAGGCTATGGCTCTTGGCCTGCAGCTCTCTCCATCGAGCATTCTTGTACATGGGAGTGATGCCAGGTCGGTCAGGCCTTACAGCGAATGTAGGGCACCACTTCATGCACTCCTGACAGCGGTTGCAGCCATCAATCTCCAGGAGCTGTGTAGATATCATGTAGCCTGTCATCAAAGGCTTGGATTCCTTATTGTCGGCCATCTTATTCTCCTCCTCTGTTGGCCAGAAGGGTCATGGGCGTAGCTATCACATGGATGTATTTGGTCCAAGGCAGAACGAAAGCAAAGAGTCCCAAAGCCAGCACTGTGTGAATCAGAGCGAAATGAGGCGCATAAATGGGATATTCAAAGGCATTGCCAACCAGCAGCGCATTCCCGCGCATCCACTCTGCATAAAATCCAGTGATGGTAATCAAAAATACTGCGCCAATCAAAAAAGCGTCGTATGCAGTAGTGTTATCCCTCACGAACTTGAGCAGGATCCTTCTGGACACAGCGATGGTCGAGCCGATGAGAAGCAGGTACCCGAAGATATCAAAGGGCAGAGACATCGCCTCCTTGGCAATCTCAGCCTGCTCAGCGAGCCCAAGCAAGTTGAAGTGCTCGACAATATCTATCATGAGTCCAAGGCCAGAAAGTGCCGCAAGCGTCAGGAAGCCGTAGAACATGCACATGTGCATGACCCAACGTACAGGGCTTCTGGCCAGCGTTCTTCGCAAAAGAAGAACATCAAGCACAACAGTTCTGAGAAATACCCATACGCCTTCCTTAAATGCCTCATGAATCCAGGTGGCAATGAAGAGCCAGAAGCTATTTCGCAACTGGTCGTGGTAGCCGGTGGATCCGAGGCCCCATTTCTTAAAGTTGAAATATATACCATATATCCAAACAGCGAGTACAATAACTGTTAGGAGTATCACAAGATCAAAAGTGAGGCCCAACGTATAGAACGCCATCTCATTTCCTCCTCCTTATATTTATTTAGTATCGGGGCGATACGACCAACGTTTGTGACCAGTTTACCAGACAACTAATACTTAAATATTCCCTCGCTGTCGCCCGATATCCTTACTTGCTCATAAGTGATGCAATAATTCAATCATAGAGATACAGAGGCACAGAGGAGATAACATATGCTGATCTAAACCACACAATTTTGGCGAAGAGCCTTTAAGAGCTGTAAGGAGAAGTCAATCCATCGGCCGGCCCGCGAAGAGTCCGGGGTCCTGGGTTTTGTTTCGAATGAGATTTCATAAAGGACAGATCCCATAAGGACAGATCCCATACGGGACAGATCGACCAAAGGAGATTAAGATCAGGACAACATCATTTGCCACGACCTATGATGGAGCGTGTTATGGCCGGGAAGCTCTTTAGTCTTCTTGATGTGGCTCCAACCATTGCCAGTGTTTTAGGCATTGGTCTTCCCAAGACCGATGGCCACTCTATCGATGTGGTAGAAAAGTGGGGATGCAGAAACGTTGTGCTTATCATCATCGATAGCCTGGGTTATGACCTTTATCGGTGGCTTGAACCGCAGCTCGAAAGCATTCCCAAACTGGCAAGATATGGCCTTCTCCTAAGAGCGGAGACTGTATCCAACCACACTACTCCAGCCATTGCCACAATCCTGAGCGGTCTTCTACCCAAGCATCATGGTATCCTCGACAAGGCAGGAGCAAAGGAATCAAGCACGCTCAGCATACCTGAGATCGCCAGCGCCAGCGGCCTGAAGACGGCTGTGATCATGGAGCAGAACGGAGCAGATGTCTATCAAGGCTTAATTGAGATCATAGCAGGAATCCCGGACAACATCAGTCCGGAGGATTTCGATTGTGAAGCATGCCGCATGACGCTACAAGCCATTGCCCAGAGGCCAAGGCTTCTGGTAGCATACTTCATTGGAATCGACAAGGCCGTTCACCTGGGCAAAGGACCCAAGGAGATCAGAGAGGCCGCGCAGATAATCGACAGATGTGTGGGAAAGATATTATGCGCAGCAGAAGAAGATACCCTGTTCATAATCTGCGGCGACCACCCTATCCACGCTGGGAGTCTCAAGAGAATTAAAGGCCCCTTTGCTGTGGCTCTGATCCTGGGAAAAAGCAAAGAGCAGGATGAAGGATGCGCATGGCTACGATAGGTTTAAATGCTGCAAGCAGATAACCAGACTATCAATGGATGAAGATCTCTTCGAGGTTTTTCAACTAATTGCCGAAGATGAACGCAAGCGCAGATACCTAAAGGAGATCGGCGACTGGTTAATCGAGGAATACTTTGAGTTGAATCAGGCGTCCTGACTGAATAAATCTTTTTTGACTTTGTATCCCCAAAAAAATGGCGGCAGCGCGCCCGCGCAGCATTAGCTGTAGGATATCACGATGAAAATTGGTAAACCATCATAAGGGATAGGTGCAACAGCGACTTCCTCCCTTATAATCGATTAAAGTAGGAAGATCGGGTGACTTATCGCCGGCGACATGAGCAGTTACAAATTTGTTTTTTTGTCACCGTAGATCCTTCAGCTCGTTATTTATTTGCTTGAAGTTATCCAGTAGACTCATTCCTTTTTCAGTCGTTTCGTACAGCACACCATTCCCGTGGCTAACATTTATCAAACCATTTTTTACCAGCAAATCGATGTAAGGGTTTACGGTTCTGAAATTTAGGTTCGCCTGGTATACTATCCTCGTCTTGCTTGCACCATCTTTGCAGATCTCCAATATTTCGGATATAATATTATGCCTGCTGCGCTTAATGATCTCACGACCTAATTTTATTATTTTTAGTATCAGCAATATTGCTTAGGTCGACAAATCAATAAAAAGCTGTTGAATTTATAATCCGTATCCCCATTAAGCAATACCAACTAATTAATTTGATTCATTATTCTATTAATTGAAAACATAATTTAATTAAAAATACGCTCTTAAAAGTTTGGCTAATTTAAGATTGCTGATTTTTTTGTTAATGCTCGCCTTGGGTTATACTAATTATTCAAATAGTTTTCGGAATGAGTTTTTATATAATTATTTTAAATACAATTGTTTCATAATTATATGGGGATTGCACGCGATCTGTCTTCCGAAGGCTTGACATGCCATGCGCTCGCTTTAAATTTTAAAAAAGCAAGAACTCTTCATGAAACAGATGTTATTCGTTGCCATATGCTTTGCAATTCTCATTGCGGGCTGCGTCGAGCAGAAGAATGCAGGAAACGATAATGCTACAAAGGCATCTGAAGGAAGCACGGAAAAGCTAACAGTGACAATAACATCTCCAAATGCGGGGGATATACTGCAAGGTGATGATGATATCAGCTTTGATGCCATCATAAAAGGTGGCAGGGGACCATACGACTATAGCTGGAGCTCGAGCATTGACGGGGTTCTGTCCACGAGCAGATCTTTCCGCCAAAATCCCTCAAAGTTGAGCAAGGGAGGACATGTGATTATCCTAAAAGTGACAGATGCCACCGGCAGCTCGGGGCAGGGCAGCGTTCAGATAGATGTGATGTGAGGCATAAGCTACAGAGAAGCGTCTGATAGAGCATCCTTGCAGTCGCACGACCTCTGGGCCGGAATATTTTGCGATGCCCTGTAGATTATCTCCCGGACGCTGTCGCTATATTTTTTCATCAAGTCAGAAATCTCTGAAACGCTCAGCTTCTTTTTGCATGCCAATCCGCAGGCAGGATTGGTAACAATGCATAGCGATGCATAACAAAGCGCCGCTTCTTTTGCAAGGACGACCTCCGGGTAGCCTGTCATTCCAACCACGTCCCCGAACTGGCGCAGCATCATTATCTGGGCGGGGGACTCCAGGTGGGGCCCCTCCGAACAGACGTAGATGCCCTCGGAGACCGTGAGGCATAAAGAGCGCGCAGCTTCTGCCAAGTGGGCACGGAGTTCTGGACAGTAAGGCTGGCTCATATCCACGTGAACGGCTTTATCCTCATAGAATGTGTTGCACCTTGACTTTGTAAACTCCACAAAATCATAAGGCAAAAATATGCAGCCACTTGAGTGAGACGACATTGAGCCGACTGTATTTGTGGAGATGACACGTGCTGCGCCGCATCTCTTGGCTGCAGAAATGATGGCGCGGTAATTGACCTTGTGAGGTGGCAAGTGGCCAATGCCGTGCCTGGAGATGAAGACGACTCTCCGCCCTTTCATCCTGGTAAAGACGACAGGAACATCTCCGTGTGGCGTCTCGATCTCATCTGCCAAGCCCTCTAGGCAGAAGCCCACGCCACCGATCACTGCCAGCTCTGCGTTCATTGAAATATAAACCTGTTAAAGCCTGACGTAGCTGGACGCATCCCCCAGCTCCTCCTGTATCCTCAGGAGTTGGTTGTACTTGGCAGTTCGCTCAGACCGAGCAGGCGCACCTGTCTTGAGAAGCTCGCAGCCAAGGGCCACAGCCACATCTGCCAGAGCTGAATCCTCCGTCTCCGCAGATCTGTGAGAGGCCATTACCTTCCAGCCAGCCCGGAAGGCCATCCTGGCAGCATCGAAGGCCTCGGATACTGATCCGATCTGGTTGAGCTTGAGCAGCAGGGCGTTGGTGGCGCTCATCTTTATGCCCTTCTCAATACGCTTTATGTTGGTAACATAAATGTCGTCACCTACTATTATCGTTCCTGGTAGCTTTGCAGTCAACCTGGCAAAATCGTCGTAAGCCTCTTCTTCGAAGGGGTCTTCCAACAGGATAATCGGATAGGTGTTTACAAGGTCCACATAATAATCGATGAACTCACCGGGAGAAAGCCTGTTTGCGTCCACTGAGTAGCCGCCTTCCATGTAAAAGCTTGATGCAGCAGCATCAAGGCCAATCTTGATCTCGCCTTCGTAGCCTGCAGAATCAATGGCGCTCATGATGGCGTCCAGAGCATCGCGGGTCTTGATGAGCGGCGGTGCATAGCCTCCTTCATACCCAACATTGGTAGCGCCCACGCCATATTTTCCCTGCAGGATCTTTCCCAAGGAGTGGTAGGTCTCTGCAGCCATGCGCAGGCCCTCGCTGAAGCTCTTCGCGCCAGTGGGCTGGATCATGAACTCCTGAATGGACAGCTCATTGCCTGCATGCTTGCCACCGTTGAGGACATTGAAGGATGGGATGGGCAGCCGGGATGTGTTCACTCCACCCAAATATTTGTAGAGCGGCATGCCACAGGAAGAAGCTGCAGCCTTTGCAGTGGCCAATGAGACGCCGAGAATCGCATTGGCTCCGAGATTGGACTTGTTCGGAGTCCCGTCCATCTCTATCATTAAATGATCTATCTCCCTTTGAGCCGAGGCATTCATGCCCAGCAGCTCGGGGGCTATGACCTCATTCACATTCTTCACGGCCTTCAAGACCCCTTTGCCATTGTATCTGTCGCCCCCATCGCGCAGCTCCAGGGCCTCGTGCGTGCCTGTAGACGCGCCCGAGGGCACTGCTGCACGGCCAAAGCCGCAACATGTGTAGACGTCTACCTCGACTGTCGGGTTTCCGCGCGAATCCAGTATCTCACGAGCATGAATCTTCTCGATCTCAAATGACATGCCATATCACGCCAGGCACTTCGCAGCCTTCTTTATTAAAGGTTGGCGTCAAGAAAAAGACGTTAAAAACAAGTACCTTCAGGAATAACATTCCAGTATGGCCCAACAAGGCGAAGAAAACAAGAAAGGCTGCATCTTTTGCGACATCGTTGCGGGCCTTTCGCCGTCTCATAAAATCTACGAGGACGATCTGTCTCTTTGCATCCTTGACATCAATCCCTTTTCCAGGGGCCACTGCCTTGTGATCCCCAAGAGGCATGTTCCATGGTGGCATGAGCTTACAGATGCAGAGAACGCCAGTCTCTTTCGCGTTGCAAAAGCAGTGTCAAATAAGATGATGCGGGCTCTTGAGCCGGATTTCGTTTGCATGTATGCCAGGGGCAGAAGAATTCCGCACACACATATATTCCTGGTGCCGACCTACAAAGGCGATGTTCTGGACAGGTTCTTCAATGCACTGGAGCTATTCCAGGAATCGCCTCCCAAGCTCACGGCTCTGAGAGATGATGCGATGATGGACGAGACTGCAGACCTGATACGCAAAGCATGATGTCCTCTTTTCTTTGAAGTGCAACTCGCTCGGACGTGTCAGCATCGCCAGCATCTAAGTTCAAAGAGACATCAGTCAGACTGCATGGCCTGAGTCAGGAGATCACTTTCGTCTCGCACGGCTTAATTACTCGTATACGTAGGTTTTAATTTAGGATCCAGGACCGCCCGGCCAGACTCTTTTGAAGGCTCCCAACGGGCGGATTCATCCCCTCAATGATATTCTTGAATTGGAAATTGGCCTCAGGATCCTTCTTAATGCACGTCGCCGCCTCCCCGGACCAGCAGCACAGGAACCGCCGATTGCTGGACCACTTTCTCTGCAACGCTTCCCAGGAGAAATCTATCAAGGCCCGTCTTCCCTACGTTGCCCATGATGAGCAAGTCCATTCCAGATTCCTGTGAGATCCTGAGCAGCTCTGCACTGGGATTTCCTTCGGCAAGTACCTTAATGCATGGAACTTTAGCAGAACGAGCCATTTCCTCAACGTACTGCGTCGCCTCACGGCCCTCCTTTTGCATCAGCGCCAGCAATTGGTCTTTTAAGCCAGGAAAAGTTGCATAGCCGGGCAATTGGGCCAGGCGAGAAACGTCCATTACATAGACGGCTGTTATGCTTCCGCCAGAAATTCTCGCAATCTCCACTGCT
The DNA here is from genome assembly GCA_964604285.1 of uncultured Methanotrichaceae archaeon. GTDB lineage: Archaea > Halobacteriota > Methanosarcinia > Methanotrichales > Methanotrichaceae > Methanothrix. The sequence continues at coordinate 25,184 of CAZRYL010000013.1, read as the reverse complement.
ACATTTGCAGCATTCCTGCTCGTCTCCGATCCATCGGTAGCAACCATAATCTTCTTCATCATGCTTTACTCTCTCTAATACACTCTGCCTTGCGCTCTTCAAATGTCTGTTGAGCCGACATTTCCCGCGACTGGATTACAGCATTGGAGTCGTATATCCTGTGAAACCAACTGCATCGAACTGGTATTCTCTTCCCATCTTCGAATGCAGGACTCCTTGCAGATCAGAGACCTGCTGGAACACCATATAACCGGGGGCTGGTGCAGGATAATCGATCCTCAGCGGAACGGTCTTTTTCACATTTGCCGTCATGTTCAGTAGAAAATCATTGTTCTCAGCCACTACCTCGTACCTTGAAGGATAGGTTTCAGCAGCATGAGAATCGTTTGCGAACCGGGTCATATTCAGCTTCACCTGTTTGCCGGAAAATACGATGGTTTTGCCGTCCAATTTTATTCCCAGATACAATCTTTGAGGCTCTCCGAGAATGCCGCCTAAAGTCAGGCTGAAGCCTTCTTTGGGAATAGAGCACTGAGCCCAGGCGAACTGGGGATCATTCAGAGCCCAGCGGCCCCAACAGTGGTCATGATATCCCGTGCCGTCCACTTTGAAGACCCTCTCGCCAAGCGTCAGGCTTCCGGAAACATTGGCTGAAGGCATATATGCCAGCCACTTCATCCAGCCGCCTTTGAGATGGCCGACTTGCTCCTGAACTGGAATTGCAAACCAGGGGCTGACTGCAGGCTGATAGATCAGGTTCCAACTGATTGGGGTGCCAGATGCCTCGTCGCTTGCCATTCCCCAAACATTCAAGTTGGATTCATCCTGGAGAGCAAAGCCGCTCTGATCGAGGTCGAGAGTCGGAGAATTTCGGTCCCCTCCAAATCCGCGACTCTGACGCAGGCCGGTGATCGTAGGCTTGCCGTCTTCAAGAACTGCAGCCAGTACCTGCAGCTTTCGCGATCCTGTCAGGTTATCTGGATCGGAAAGGAGGTAGAAGACAAAGAATTGAGAGTTGTTAGATATTGCATTGAAGTACCACCACTCATTGTAGAGATTATCGTCGATGCTGTTCCTCATGTAGTGGTAAGCATCGTCCTTCATAGATGCGTCGGCTGCAAACCCTGTGCCAGATAAAAGGAAGACGGATAACAATATCGCTATCACATAATGATTGCAAATTTGTGTCAAATCACAGCCCCCACCAGCTTCACAGCATCCTCGGGGGTCTCTGCCCTCACTGTGCCCGGAATCTCCCAGCTTTGCAGGCTGATGACGCGCTTGCCCATCTTCAAAGCAAGTGCTATTTCAGATAGAGTGCCGTGCATCCCTGGCAGGGCTATCACCACATCGGCGCTCTTCACGATTATCACATTCCTGGCATGGTTCATCCCTGTTGCGATGGCTATGCCAACGCACCTGTTTGCCTCGTTCTTGTCTCCGGGCAGTATGCCGACGGATATACCTCCTGCATCTCTCGCTCCGCAGCAGGCAGCTTCCATCACACCACCAAGACCGCCGCAGAGCAGGACGTGACCCTGCTCTGCAAGAAGCCTTCCCAGCAGCCGGGCCATCTCATGTACCTCCTGGCTGCAATCGCCTCCGCCCACAACTGCTATCTGCATCCGAGTGACTTCCTCCATCGTAAGCTTTTCATACCCTTCTCAGGATATAATTGTTTGTGAACGCGTTCAGCCAGCTTCATCCCAGGATACGCGAGATGCTTGCTTGCCAGTCCATCCTCGAGCCGACTCTGCCACAGGAGCAGGCGATCCCTGCGATTTTGGCCGGCGAAAATGTGCTACTCATAGCGCCCACTGGGACAGGAAAGACCGAAGCTGCAGCCCTTCCAATATTTCATAAAATTCTGTCCAAAGAACATCAGGGCACACAGGCAGTCTACATCACGCCTCTTCGCGCCCTGAACAGGGACATGCTGCGCAGGTTTCACGAGTGGGGAGAGATGCTTGAAGTCTCAGTCGCAGTTCGTCATGGCGACACTAGCCAGGCCGACCGCAGAAAACAGTCGCTCCGACCCCCGGACCTCTTGATCACAACGCCTGAGACTCTGCAGGTTATGCTGACAGGAAAGCGGCTGCGCAAGAACCTGGCAAGCGTCAGGATGGTCGTCGTGGACGAGATCCATGAGATGGCCGCCTCCAAGCGCGGCTCGCAGTTGGCAGTGCTCCTGGAACGGCTGGCAGAAAACGCAGGAGATTTTCAGAGGATAGGCCTTTCGGCTACTGTCGGATCTCCAGACGTCGTTGCAAGGCTACTGGTCGGAAATTTTCGCAGCTATAAAATCTTTCAGGCAGAGGTAAAGAGAGCAAGCGATTTTCGAGTCGTGAGCCCCCAGCCTTCAAGGGCAGACTATGCCATGGCAAGCACACTTGAATGCGATCCCAGGCTAGCGGCACAAATCCGTTTCATCCGGGAGACAGTCCGCTCCAGAAAATGCCTGATCTTCGTCAATACCAGACAGGCAGCCGAGGTTCTCAGCTCCAGGTTCCGGCAGCTTGGCGAGCCCATAGGAGTTCATCACGGCAGCCTTTCTGTCGAGGCGCGGGTGGAGGCAGAGGAGGCATTCAAAGGCGGTGCGCTGCGCGGCCTCATCTGCACCTCCTCCATGGAGCTTGGCATTGATATCGGCGATGTAGATCACGTAATTCAGTACAGCTCGCCTCGCGAGGTCTCGCGCCTGCTGCAACGTGTGGGCCGGGCCGGTCACAGGATCGGCCTGGTCTCATCTGGGACCATCATCGCAACCTGTGCAGATGACGTGGCAGAGGCCTGTGCCATCGCCCGAAGGGCTGCTGCTACACAGCTCGAGCCCATACAGATTCACGAGAAGCCCATGGATGTCCTGGCCAACCAGATCGTGGGGCTGGAGATGGACTTTGGAGACATCAGCCTGCAGAAGGCATACCAGATCTTCATTCGAGCCTATCCATTCCGGGATCTCACAATGGAGGAGCTGAAAGGGGTACTGGCTCAGGTTGAGGAGCACAGGCTGACGAGGGTGCAAGATGACATCTTGCAGAGGACCAGGAAGGCGCGGGAGTACTACATCGAGAACCTCTCGATGATACCTGATGAGAAGAGGTACAACGTCTACGATATCGTGGGTCGCCGCTCCGTGGGAACCCTGGACGAGGCTTTCGTGGTGAGCTTTGCCCAGCCTGGCGCAACCTTCGTGACAAAGGGAGAGATCTGGGAGATCTCACAGGTCGAAGAGGATGAGATCAAGGTCGTCCCAATCCACCGCAGCGGCGAGATCCCGAGCTGGACAGGCGAGGAGATTCCGGTCCCCTTCGAGGTGGCGCAGGAGGTCGGCATGATCAGGCGGGAGATTCGCGAGGCTCTGGAAGCGGGCTGCAGTGAGGAGCAGGCAGCCGAGCAGCTTGGGAGAAAGTACCCTGTGGACCAGGAGGCTTCAGCTGAACTGGTTGCCCTGATAAGAGCGCAGCTCGATCAGAACCTGCCGGTCCCCGATGAGTCTCACGTGGTAGTAGAGAGTGGAGGGGAAGGGGCGATCATCAACTGCTGCTTCGGCCACAAAACAAACGACACAATAGGCCGTGCTCTCACCTCCATCCTCTCTGCCAGATTTGGGAGCAGCGTGGCGATGCAGATCGATCCCTATCGAATCGAGCTGACGCTGCCAAAAGTACTCCTGGCAGAGGAGATAGCGAGATTGATTGAAGAGATGAACCCGGAGTACGTTGAGCCGATCCTCGAGATGACTTTGAAGAACACCACGCTATTACGCTGGAAGATGGTTCACGTGGCCCGAAAGTTCGGAGCCTTATCGCGCGACGTGGACTACCAGAGGGTGAGCATGAACAAGCTCCTGGCGGTCTTCGAGGGCACCCCAATGTACCGCGAGGCGCTGCGGGAGATCTACCACGATCGCCTGGACCTCCCGAGGGCGAGGAGCGTCCTGGAAAAGATCCGCGACCATTCGATACAGGTCACCTCAAGCAGCATCAGCCCCATTGGAAATTGCGGCAGGGGCGGAGGAAGGGACGTCACATCGCCTGAGCATGCGGACGCAGCGGTTATCGATCTCTTAAAGAACAGGATCATGAACGACCGGGTTTTGCTGTTTTGCGTGAATTGCAAGAAGTGGAAGTCCATGCGCGTCGTCGAGCGCCTGCCCGAAAAGCCAGAGTGCCCACTCTGCGGCTCTCGCATGGTTGCGGCCCTAAAGCCCTGGGAGGAGGATGAGATAAATGTGGTCAAGAAGCCCGAGAAGAAGAAGACTGCAGAGGATCGGCGCAGGACGAAAAGAGTTTTTCGCAATGCAAACCTGGTCCTGAGCTACGGAAAGACGGCTGCCATAGCGCTTGCAAGCCGGGGCCTTGGGCCTGAGACCGCGGCGCGCGTGGTGGGCAAACTGCAGACCAATGAGACGGAGTTTTACAGGGATATACTTAAGGCTGAACGGGAGTATGCCAGGACCAAGCGGTTCTGGGGATGAGTTCTGCTTGCATCATGTGTTTTGTCTTCTTTCGACCCCGTTAAAGTATACATAATACAGGATCGCAGTTATCCCATAAAATGCGCTCGTGATCAAGAAAGGCATGGTGTTTTGCCCACTGGCCATCAATAGCCCTCCTGCATATGTTCCAATCCCAACAAACGTGTAGCATGCCATCCACGTCAAGCTGTTCATGATCGATCTCTGCTCATTGCTTACTATCTCCAGCTTAAAGCTGTTCAAGACAGGGTTTGCCATGTTCATTAGCAGCCAACGCATGACATAGCCTAACGCTGCGACCAGAACGCTTGAAGTGAGGGCGAACATCAGAAGAAATGGTATGGATAAAACCTGCACTATGGAAGCCAGCCTGATTTTACCCAACTCTTCAGTTAGCATTGGCACTAAAAAGTATCCTATCACCATGGTGAGTTGCGACACGGAGAATATTATGCCTATCTGGCTTGTGTCGGCTCCGAGTATGGTGTCGAAGTATACGTTGAAATACGGAAGTGAGACTCCCCATCCTATTCCATAAAGACAGTAAATAAATATCATCTGGCAAGCTGTCTTCGACTGAAATATGGATTTGTAGACCGCCATACGGCTCATGTTTATATTATTTTGGGAGCTCTTCTCTTTTATGTATGACAATGGCAGCAATGAGATGATCGCTGCGGCCAGCGATACATACAGCGTCAAACGATATGACATGGCTTCCCCAGGCTCAAACGATAGCATGTCAGCCAGCACGCCAGGGAGGATGCCGCCGAGCATATTCCCAGATAGTATCGAAATAGTATAGATAATATAATACATGGAAAAAAGGTGCATTCTCTCATAAACCGTGGAGTTCTCAACTAAAAATGTCCCTCCAGTGACGAGGCTCAGGGCCAGAGCCACACCATATGCGATGCTTGAGATGGCCAATAACTCCTGCGAAGTAGTATTATATAAAAAAATAAGAGAAAGAGTGTAAAGCACTGATGAGAGCAATAATGTGTTTTTCCTGCCAAAACGATCACATATGAGCGCGGCAGGTATTGCGAAAAGCCCGATAGATGCAGACGAAAGTGATAGTATAAGACCCAAAAAGTCTTCCCTGAAGCCCAAACTTAAAATATACAGGTTAAAGATCACTCCATAGATTCCCTGGTTTAACGTCGTCAGAAAAACGAATAGCAGATACTGTCTCGCATTATGACTAAAACTCTTCAGCCTGGCAAGATAGCCGTCAGAGGTCACACCCAGGCATCTGTAGAAAAACATAATAATACTTCGCATCTCGCATTGGCCCAGATTCCCAGGGCATTGAATTGGCCGACGTACAAGGGGCGGCCATTCACGAGCACGGCAACCAATCTACGCTTATCTCTCCAGGCTGACTGCCAGACCACAGCTCTATGAACTTCTCGATTGAGAACACACCGGTTAGGTCCTCAACGCTTCGACCGATGAGCGGATGACGACCATTGACTGTGGTGCTTGGATCGACGGACTGCCATGCGATATGCGCTTTGCCAATGACCTGAGAGTTTATGCTGGCCTCCAGGCTGCCGCCTGAGGCTGCGCGGTCTGTGGAGTCTCCGTATGATCTGGTGGTGACGAGCGTGTTCCTGTTCAACCTCTCGACATCTGTATACAATTCGGTCATGGACGCGCCAGTTTCATAGTTTCTGACGAAAAGCGCATCCTTTTGGCCGTCATTATTCATAGCAGCAGTAAAGCCCAGGGGCATATCTGCAAGCGCGAAGTATATCGTGGCCAAAATTATAATCACAAGACAGATGTGCCTTACCCTCACTTTACAACCACCTCTTTATCGATGATCGTCGTACTTGCATTTTAAGTTGTTGCCCGCCAAAAAATTTATTCCGGACACCTCATAATATGTGCGACATGGAGTGAACGGAATTCTCGTCTGAGTTCCGGTTGATGTCCTGAAGCGCATACTCTCTGTTTTGCATTGCGACTTCATAGAACGGGTTCAGCTCAATGGCTTTATTGAAACAGGCAACTGCTTCATCATATCTGCCCAAATCTCTCAGGACGACTCCTTTGTTGTTCCAGCCCTTGGGGTCCAGCGAATTTATCTTGGTGACCTTCTCGAAACAAACGAGGGCTTCTTCTAACTTGCCGTCATTGGCCAGAGCCATGCCCTTGGTTGTCAAGACATCACAAGACATTGGATCGATCTGCAGGGCCCTGTCAAGGATTGCAATGGCCTCAGCATATCTTCCCAGGCCCTGCGAGAGTGCTAGGGCTTTCAGGTTCAGGGTCTGAATGCTTGTGGAATTGATCTCAAGCGCCATGTCAAAACAGGCGATTGCATCATCGAACCTTCCCAAATTGGCCAGGGCGGATCCTTTGTTGTCCCACAATACTATGTTGCTGGGATCCAGTTCCAGCGCTTTATCGTAGCTTGCCGCTGCTTCTTCGTAGCTCCCATTCAGGAAGAACTGATCAGCCTGGCCAGACCAGTACTCTGCGGTATAATCCGCCAATGCAATGCTTACAGATGCAAGAGCCATAATAATTGTAATCGCAAGCTTCATGGCCGCACATCTTTTACCAAGGGGTAAATATTTCTACCCCTTGGCCAATAACGAGGGACCAATAAATTATAAGCATACAATAGCAGGAACATCTTCATGATCATATCTATCCCGCTGTCCTCCCTTCCGCTGCTTCTGGCAGCAGCCTTCATCGCTCTGGGCTTCCTCGCCTATGTCTTTTCGGCAAGGATGGGCGTGCTATGCATGGGTGCCGGAAGCGTTATCATGGGGGCAGTTGTCCTGACCCAGTTGCCCAAAGGCTTCGAGCTCCAAGGAATTGTGCTCTTCGGAATTACTGTAGTAGTTGGGTTATGGATGATGTTCGTGGCAGTAAAAAATGGTTGAATCATTTCTTGATATGGCGATAGTGTCTAAACCCTTTTACCAAGGCCGAGAGAATTGCTGCTATAAAAGCCGCCTTTATGAACTTCTTTATGAATTTGAACATGTTATCTTTCACCCAAGGGAATATTAACTATCAACATATAATAACTTTGCCAAATCCAAATATTTTGTTGATATCGCTTTGCAGCTCTTTCCGGTGGGTTTATAAGAAGGGCGCCCGAAATCCATGATTTCAGATTCATTTTGCAGATATGAGAAGGTGACGGAAATTACAGGTGCAGTTGAGCAAGAAAACGACGCACAGCCAGCCAATGATGGGAACGATGCTGCAATCTCCATCCACGGACTGACAAAAAAGTTCGGCAATATCACTGCAGTAAATCAAATTAGTCTGGATATAAAGAAAGGCGAGCTCTTCGGCCTCCTCGGAGCCAACGGAGCTGGCAAGAGCACCATCATCAAGATGCTTACCACCATGCTCACGCCCACAGGCGGCGAAGCCAGAGTGTGGGGCCATGATGTGGCCAAAGAGAGAAACCTGGTACGATCCTCCATCGGGGTCGTCTTCCAGGACCCATCTGTTGATGGCATGCTTACGGGTCGGGAGAACCTGGACTTTCACGGCAGGATGTACGGAATGGACGGAGAATTGCGAAAGAAAAGGATTGAGGAGGTCCTGGAACTGGTGGACCTCGTTGAAAAAGCTGATGAAAAGTTGGAAGACTATTCTGGAGGAATGCGGCGAAGGCTGGAGATCGCCCGAGGTTTGATGCACTATCCACATGTGCTATTCCTGGATGAGCCTACGCTCGGTTTGGATGCCCAAACCAGGCGTTACATCTGGCAGTACATACGCAAGATGAATGAAGAGAAGGGCGTGACCATCATCCTTACCACCCACTACATGGAGGAAGCAGACAGTCTATGCGACCGCGTTGCCATAATCGATAACGGCAAGATCGTCGCCCTGGATACTCCCGAGAACCTCAAAGACGTGATCGGATCTGATACCATTAGCCTGGTTGTTCAGAGCGGTGCCGAAGAGCTCATGCAATCTTTGAGACCTATGCCCTGGATCAAGTCCATTATCGCCAGCGATGATACTATCGAACTGATGGTGGACCATGCCCAGTCAAGGATTCCTGAGGTGATGCAGCACGCCAACAGAAGCTGTGCGAAAATAAGCTCAGTTGGACTTCACGAGCCCACTTTAGAGGATGTTTTTCTAAAGTACACAGGAAGGAAAATAAGAGAAACTGGAGGCTCGGCCAACTCTATGGCAGCTATGATACACATGAGGCATAGATGATGAAACAGGATCTTTACGCCATCTACAGCATCTGGCTTCGTGAAATGCTGCGCTTCTTCCGGCTGAAGAGCCGCCTTTTCGGGTCAATAGCATCGCCTTTCTTCTTCCTGGCTTTCCTGGGAGTTGGATTTGGCAATGGCGCAAGCCTTCCTGGAATTCCGCAAGGCCTAGCCTATGTCAGTTTTCTGACTCCAGGAATAATAGGGATGACCCTGCTCTTCTCTGCCACTTTCGCGGGCCTTTCAGTCCTCTGGGATAGGGAGTTCGGATTCTTAAAAGAGATAATGGTGGCCCCGGTCAGCAGGATTGCCATAGTTCTGGGGCGTACTGCTGGCGGCTTGACCACCGGCATTTTGCAGGCAGTGATAATACTAATATCAGGGATACTTATGGGGATGGCGATTCCCAGCATTCAGGGGTTCTTGATCTCCCTGGTCTTTATGATCCTGATAGCTGCGACTTTCATCGGTCTCGGGCTCGCCTTTGCCTCAAAGATGGAGGACATGTCTGGCTTTAGCCTGATCATGAATTTCCTCATCTTCCCGTTGTTCTTCCTCTCAGGGGCCCTCTTTCCTCTGGATAGATTTCCAGGAGTTGTGAAGGACCTGGCTTATCTTAATCCTCTAACCTATGGCGTTGATGGCTTGAGATACAGCCTGATCGGCACTAGCGCCCTTTCACCAGCGCTGGACCTCGCTGTTCTTACGGTCTATTGCAGTGCCATGCTATTCCTGGGCGCATATCTCTTTGAGAACACCGAGGTGAAGTGAAGCAAGAAAGAAAACATAAGCAAGAAAGAAAACATAGATGCCAGGAAAGGCATTAAATGTAGACTGCCATTCCTGGCTCGACATTGATTATCTTGGTGCCGCCTCTTTCAAAGAACATGGTCTTGGGATAGTTGAATCGACCATCATATACCCTGACTTCGTGGTTCTTGTTGCCAGCGACTTTGAAGGTGAACTTTCCGTCCAGAGGATCCCCGCCAGCTCCCTCAGTCCCTATGTAATTTCCATCTAAAAATACTTGATATCCCCTCATGCCTTGAGAGATTATTATGGCAGTAGAATCACCAGTGGTTATGGCAGGGGTTGAATCAGGTGGCAGAATTGTCCCCTGAGGATATGGCTGGATCGATGGAATCAGCGTTGGATATTGATAAGGGGGCATATAGGCCACTACATCTATCACCACTGAATTGCTTACCTGGCCGTTGATGATGAATAGTAGTATATGCTGCCCAATTGTATCAGCGTAGAAGCCTATCAGGCTGCTTCCCGGGAAGAAGTAGAAGCTATTCTTGGAAAGCAATCCACTTGGATTTATCTCATACAGGTATCCGTTGCCCCCTGAGGAAGAGGTTGCCAACAGAGACAGACTTGATCCTTGAGGAACACAAGCGTACTGTGTCCAGCTTGTGGCACCTTTTATCCACAATGAGTTTCCTCCTGTATATGTGGAGTAGGTTTTATATTGCGTGTAGGGCACAGCCTGCATCTGATAGCTAAAATAAACCGTAGTAGGAGTCTCATCCGCTATCTCATGCTTCTTCGGAGCTTCGATATGTTTTTTAGTAGATGATCCCTTATCAATGGAATAGTATTGAGAATACGTATAATAAGACGTGCTTGTGGACGGGGGATTGCCACCCACCCATGGCTGACCGATTCCATAGTTAAACAGCTTTTCTGCCGCAGCCTCTCCAGGTCGCATCTCCACACCATTTTTTACATCCAACGCAAAAACATTCCCCATCAAAGAGACGATGAGGATAATCGATATCATGAATTTATTCATCCTATCTGACCTCCAATTTATGCTCTTCGGCTTTTGCAATTTTTTTTGAGGGGGCTAAAGTCTTCCCAATGTCAACAATTGTATCGTTAAGGATAAAACTATATCTTTCATATAAGGTCAATATTGATCCTGTTGCCCGTCTCATTGAAGCGTAAACCTCTCCCCAGCTTTGGGAATGAGGACAACACAGTCAAATTCGCTTCTTATCGCCTCGGCAAGCGCACGAGAGGCATTGGGCTCGCCATGATTTAAGAATATCTGGCCTGGAAATTCTTTAAATGAACGAAGCCATTTTAGAATCTCGCCTCGACCTGCATGGGCCGAGAAAGCATCCAGTGATTTTACCCTTGCTCGAACATCCAGTTGCCTGTCCATTATTTTGACGGATTTTGCTCCATCAAGCAGCCTTCTTCCTAAAGTTCCCTCTGCCTGATAACCTACAAACAGCAAGGTGCAATTCTTGCGCTCAATATTCTGGATCAAATGATGCAGAACTCTGCCACCTGTACACATACCACCAGCTGAGATTACTATATGTGGCTCTTTCAGGTCATTTATGGCCTTCGATTCGTCTCTGGATCTCGTGTATTGTATTCCTGGAAACTCCAGTGGACTGTCTCCACTTCTCAATAAGCCAAGGGTATCCTCATCGAAACATTCTGAATGCCGGCTATAGATTTCCGTCGCGGAAAGAGCCATCGGACTGTCTACGAAACACTTTACACCTTTCAATTTACCCTTTTCAGCATAAAAATTCAGCTCGTATAATATCTCTTGCGTTCGTCCGATAGCAAAAGAAGGAATTATGACATTTCCGCCACTCTCCAGTGTCTCAAGAATAATTTCCAGCAGCTTCTCTTTGCGGTCAGCTATGTTTCCATGATCCTTGTCTCCGTAGGTCGATTCGAGAACCAGCCAATCTGCCTCATCCACCTTCTCTGGATCACGAAGAAATGGCGAACCAGGCCGACCCAGATCTCCACTGAAGACCAGCTTCTTTTTGCCAAAATACAACTCGATTATTGCGGAGCCTAAAATGTGCCCAGCATCCTTAAATTTTACAGAGATATCTCCGATGGAGTTTTCTTTGCCGTAATCGAGAGTTTTGAATTGTCTCAACGCCAAAACGACATCCTTTTCCGTGTATAACGGAGGAGTTGATCGATTGTGTTTCTGGTCCCGATGGCGGCTTTCATGATCCGATGCTTCTTGCATTAGATGGGCTGAGTCCTTGAGCATAACTTCACAAAGGTCCTCGGTGGCTGAAGTTGATAAAACCGGCCCTGAGAAGCCTTCTTTGACCAGTTGAGGTATACGGCCACTGTGATCGACGTGAGCGTGTGTGAGAAATAGAGCTTTGAGGGAGCGCGGATCATGCCCAAAGCCTGCTTTGTTCCGATCCGTTTCGCTTCCCTGAAAAAGCCCTGCATCGACGCCAATTCGAAAATCTTCGAGGTCAATTAATGTGTGAGAGCCCGTAACGCCCCCAGCTGCCCCATAGAACCACAGCCTCATGAGTTACAAGTTGCGCCTTTATTTAAGATTAAACTTCCGGAGAAGCCGTGCATGAATGCCACCCTTCAACTGAGACGACTGCGAAGGATGATCGACTCCACTGCATTGATGACCCATGAACGGTTCCTGGCGGCCTTTGAAGGGATCTCGCTCAGGTAAGCATAATGGCAATCGTATGAATCCTTCCGCCATTTCAGTCTTTTATAGTTGTTAATTAGCGTTTGATAAGCGGCATCATCGAACTCAAGATGATCAACAGAATCCCAATGCAAGAAGAGCCATTCATATCTAGCGTTCGTCAAATTGATAGTATTAACCCTGACGCTCTCGAAATAGACATTCTTTTTAAACTGTGCTCCATGCAAATTGATTTTTTTATTAAATGTCGATCTACTGAAGTCCGCAGGACCAAGAAAGCTTGCACTACAAAAGTCAGTATCATGTGCAAACTGCGAACCACCAAAATCGACAAATCCCCGGAAATTGGCTCCTGAAAAATCGGAAGGTCCGCGAAACGACGCGTTATTGAATACAGCATCGAATCGGAAATCGGATTGATTGAAGGTTGAGCTCTCAAGGAAATCGCATTCCATAAACTCGACCAGATCGTTAAATTTGGCACTTGTGAAGAATGCAGGACCCGCGAATTGAGCCTGTGTAAAGCAGGTGTCTTTGTCGAACTGCGCAAAGTTGAATTTTATCGTGTTGTTGAAGATGGGTTTCAAAAACCGGGCTGTTCCTGTGAAATGCGCCCCTTCAAATGTCGTCTCGTTTTTAAATTGAGTTTCATTGAATTTTGCAAGCTGGCTGAATAAAGATCCACTGAAGTTGGCATCTCCACCGAATTTGGTCCTGTCAAAGCTCGCATCAGACGCATATTGGCCAGAGGCAAATTCGGCATGGTTGCAAAATTGAGTCTCCATGAAACCAACGGGTCCAGTGAACTTTGAGTCTTTGAAGGATGCAACTGAGCAGAACGTGGCACGACTGAAATCTGCATTGCTGCCAAATTGAGTGCTAAAGAAGGATGCGATACCGCTAAAATACGTCTGCAGAAAACTTGCCTTGCCTTTGAACTGTGAGCCTGTGAACTCTCCCGTCTTATTGAACACACACCGAGCAAATGATACATCTCCATTAAACACAGAGTGACGGAAGGATGCATTTTGGACGAAGAATGTATTCTCGAAGATGACCTGTTTATGAAATACGGTGTTGTTGAAGTCCACAAGACCATCTATTGTGGAATTTTTAATAACGATTGAAGAATTGGCATTCATTGGCTCATCTGAGGGCATCTCCACTTCAAATGGGATGCGCAGGATCTCTTTAGCAGTCAAGCCAAGCTGATCTGATGTCAAATTGCCTTTTATAATAACGTTATCATACTCTGCGGGCAAGCCCAGCTTCATCTTAACCATGACCTCATCGGCTGTGACCAAAGACTGAGTCCCACAAAGAGCCGCATTAGGAGCGACAAAGAACAAAACCAGCAAGGCAAGGAGAAGGGCTTCTACTGTCTTCATATGCCAATACCTCCGTTTTTCCGACTGAAATGCAGGCCACGAATCGCCATTCTTCGCTCCGATATCATAGTTACGTATTTATCCAATATAAATGATACGGCTTTTGTGCATATCGCTCTTTTCGTGTGACTGAACTGTGACCTTGGACTTCAAAGAGATATAGACAACGTATGCGGATCGAAAGTAGTAGGTACGAGCAGCGTCATCCAGCGATCATGGATCTTTAATACTATATCCGAAAGATTTAATACATAATAAGATGAATACATAATACTGTAGGATCTCAAAAGAGATGAGCAGTAAAAGGTGAGTGAAACATGTCAGAAATTGAGAGGTCTCATAGAATTTCAATGGGGAGAGTAGTGGTAAAAGATGCTGCTGTTCCTTTTGTAGCCAGAGGCGGTCGTGTATTTTCAGGCCAGGTTGTCAAATATGACCCCGGACTGGAAGATGGTGAGATGGTACAGGTGATGGATAGAAAAAATAACGTTCTTAGCATAGCTGAATTTTATACGGCTCACTGAGTCGTTAGCGTGATTATCTGTGATTTGGTGGTCGAGTTGCAGTAACAAAGTGGCTCGCCACTATATCGATTTACATTTTTTAAATTTTAACTGTTAATTAAATTAATGAATTTGCACTGCATATCCCTAAATACTTTGCAGATATTTGTCATAAAAAGGTTTGAATTAGAGGTAGACAGACGATGACGGCAGTCAGAAACATCAGGCCTGGAGTGCAGTGGGTAGGCGCCATTGATTGGGACAGGAGGCTGTTCGACGCCCTAATTCCTCTGCCCATGGGAACCAGCTATAACTCATACTTGATCACTGGCAGCGAGAAGAACGCTTTGATAGATGCTGTGGATGCAAATATGGCTGGAGTGCTCATAGGCAATCTCAAGGGCCTTGGAATTGAGAAGATCGATTACATAATATCCCAGCACGCCGAGCAAGACCACTCTGGAACCTTAAAGGAACTGGTCAAACTGTACCCTGATGCGAAGATAGCCGCTACAGGCAAATGCCTGAACCTGCTTGAGGAGTTTGACCTCATATCCAAAGATAGGGGCCAGGAGGTAAAGGACGGCGATAAAATTTTTTTAGGCGGCAAGACGCTACAATTCATCCATGCACCGTGGGTACATTGGCCGGATACTATGCTGACCTATCTGCCAGAAGAAAGGGTTCTCTTTTCATGCGATTTTCTGGGTTCTCATCTGGCAACAAGCGATCTCTTCGCTCTAGACGAGGCAACTGTCTACGAGTCCGCAAAGAGGTATTATGCTGAGATCATGATGCCCTTCCGGCAGAGCATCAAGAAACATCTGGCCAGGATCAAGGCCTTTCAGATCGATTATATCGCTCCCAGCCATGGTCCGGTTTACAATAGGCCCAAGTTCATACTGGATGCATACGGTGACTGGTCATCGGACGATGTTAAGAACGAGGTGATTTTGCCTTATGTTTCCATGCATGGTGCCACGAGGATCATGGTGGATTACTTTGTGGATGCCCTCATTGCCAGGGGGATCACTGTGAAGCGATTCGATCTCACCAGCTATGACGTGGGAGAGCTCGCCGAGGCCCTGGTGGATGCAGCCACTATTGTCATAGGCACGCCCGCCATTCTGGCCGGTGCTCATCCCAATGCGCTCTTCGTTGCCATTCTGGCCAATGTTCTGCGGCCTAAGGCCAAATTTGCGTCGATCATCTGCTCCTTTGGATGGGGAGGCCGTATGCTGGAGCAGTTAACTGAAGCCATGCCAAATCTGAAGCTGCAATTTCTCGATCCCGTGGTCGCAAAAGGCCATCCCAAGCAGGCAGACTTCAAGGCCCTGGATCGGCTGGCTGACGACATTTTAGCCAAGCACAAGGAGCTGAAAATAGCTTAAAGATGATCCTCGACACACAGCTCCAGTACATCCTCGTGCTGCTTGGCACCGGCGTCGTCGTTGGCTTTGCCTGCGGCCTATTAGGCATCGGTGGAGGCTTCATAATGGTGCCTGTGCAGATCTGGGCACTGACATCAACAGGAATAGAACCAACCATTGCTACAAGGGTTGCCTTCGGAACTTCACTCGCAGTGATTTTGCCCACAGCACTGAGCGGTTGCCGCGGCCATAACTGCAGAGGTGCTGTGCTTTTGAGGCCAGGGGTCGCTCTTGGTCTGTCCGGCCTGTTGGGCGCATTCCTGGGAGGAACTATAGCTGCTCATGTGCCGGGTGATCTTCTCAAAACCATCTTCGGAATAGTAGTAATTGCAGGAGCCATCAGATTGCTCCTTGCAGAGAAGATACTTCCCAGAGGAGATCACTTGGCCAGGGCAAGGGAGGACTTGAAGCCGTACATCCTCTGGGGAATGGCAGTTGGTGTGGTGTCCGGTCTGACGGGAATTGGCGGTGGCGTGATCTTGGTTCCCGTCATGATCATCGCCATGGGATTCAATGTTTTTCAGGCTGTTGGAACCTCCTCAGTTGCCATCGCCTTCAATGCTGTCGGCGGAACCTTAGCCTATATCATAAATGGCTGGGGCGTGTCCGGACTTCCGGCATACTCTTTAGGCTATATCGATCTTTTGCAGTTCATGCTGCTTGCCATGACAAGCGTGCTAACAGCTCAATTGGGTGTGAAGGCAGCCCACCGCCTGCCAGCCGAGCAGCTAAGGTACATTTTCATGATCTTGATGACTTACATCGGCTTGAGGATGATGGGCGTCTTCGCGCTTTTGGGCTTGCCGATATGATCTATGGTGCATCAAGCCAGGATCGCGCGTAAACTGTCCAGTAATCCACACCGCTGCATTTTTCGGTGGCCAGCATTTTGAGATCACAGACAAGACCATCTGGGAATGCGCATACCGCAATGTCGCTGCAGGGAGTATGAACGCTTTGCAGGTACCCTCCGCTCCTCCGACAGAGAATTTTTGCGGATGAGGTCGCCTGGACGTTAGAGCCATAAACGCATGCTGGATATATGCTGAGCGTGAAGTTCATCTCAAATTTGCTCTATATCCTCGCAGCATTCTTGATGCTATTCATGATCTCTGGAGGCTTCGCAGCTCTGTCCATCTTTGTGGCCTCTCTCATGAAAACCCGCGAACGCTTCATGGGCATAGGACAGGCAATGATCATGCCGCTATTCTTCGCCAGCAATGCGCTATATCCTATCCCGCTGGTGCATCCATTCCTGCAACCCATAGCCTTCGTCAATTTCTTGACCTGATGCCGTGGACGCAGCGAGAGGTTTGATGATCAGTGGAGATGTGACGAACGTCTTCGCAGATTTCACTGCTGTGATAGTCTTCGATGTTTTGATATTCACTGAGGCGTCGATGAGCTTTCGTAAAAATCATTGAATAGAAGGCCGAAAGGATACTCTTGGAAGAGAAAAAGCAAGAGAAGAGCGCTAAAGCATTAGATTATACCCTTTGCACGCAAGGCAGCCTTCATCTCGATCACATCGCTCTCCAGCTTCTCGAACCTTTGGTCAAGGTAGCTTTTCAGGTCTTTTCTGGAATCTTGGACTTCATCCAGGAGATCATGCTGCAACTCCACCATCTCCTTTTGTGCATCTAACATCATATCCTGTTTATGCAGCATCTGATCCTGCTTGTCCAGCATCTGATCCTGCTTGTCCAGCATCTGATCCTGCTTGTCAAGCATCTGATCCTGCTTTTGAATCATCACGTCCATCTTTCCGCCAAGGTTGTTGTTCATGCTATTGACTGCTAAGATGAGCTCCTTCAGATGATCCGCTGCAGTATCCAGCCTGGAATCCGTCTCTCCAGGGCCAACGACCTTGTAGAAGTTGGCGAAATCCCCTTCGGGCGCAGAATAGGCCTTTTCGATTGAGGAGACCTTTATCAGAGTGTTCTTGATGTTGATGGCCTCTTCGAACCACTTCAGCTTATCGTCATCGCCCTCGGCCATGATCTTTACCCGGCCGTCATCAAGATTCTCGACTGTTCCCTTCAGACCAAGGACTCGGGCAATATCCATGACCCTGGCTCTGTATCCAGTCCTCTGGACCTGGCCCGAGACGTAAGCTGTAAGCCTCTTCATCTGAATGGCTTTTGTTGCTCTTTGTATTTGGGCTTATCGTCATCGCGTGAAAAACACCCATGAACCAAGGCGATTTTGATTGAAGTGGCTTGGGAGGCTTCGAGGACCAAAGGATCATCATTTTTTTGAACTGAGCGATCGAAGGGTATATCTTGACAAGGGAGCAATCTGGCTCGACAGCCTTTCAGCTTCGAGGTATATTTGTGAAAGCACTCATACTTTCCGGCGGTTCGGGAACCAGGCTCCGTCCTATCACCTACTCCCAGCAAAAACAGCTCATACCCGTTGCGAACAAGCCCGTACTATTCTATGCCATCGAGGACGTCATCGAGGCAGGTGTTGATGAGATTGGAATAATCCTGGGCCCGAACAAAGATCAGGTCATCGATACTGTGAAGTCCGAGTCATGGGATGTTCCCATTGAGTTCATCTATCAGGGCGAGCCCAAGGGACTCGCCCACACAATATTAGTAGCCGAAGAATTTCTGGATGACGATTTTGTGATGTACCTGGGAGATAATATTCTCAGAGACGGCATAGTCCAGCATGAAAAACGATTCAGGAGTCTTAAGAGCGATGCAAGCGTGCTGCTCACCAAGGTCGATGATCCTCAGCGCTTCGGAGTCGCCGACCTCAACCAGGATGGAAGCATCAGAAGGCTGGTGGAAAAGCCCAAAGTTCCGCCTTCCAATTATGCACTTGTAGGAGTCTACTTCTTCAAGCCGATGATAATCGATGCTTGCAAGTCCATCAAACCATCATGGAGAGACGAGCTGGAGATCACCGATGCCATTCAGTGGCTGATTGAGCACGGATACAAGGTTGAAGCATCTTTCGTGGAGGGATGGTGGAAGGATACAGGCAAGCCTGAGGACATTTTTGAGGCTAACCGCCTCATCCTCGATGATATAAAAACGAGAAATGATGGCCTGATCAATGAGTCCAGGGTTATGGGCAGGGTGATCATCGAAGAGAAGTCTAAGATAGACAGATCGGTGATAAAGGGGCCTTGCATAATTGGAAAGGGAAGCATAATATCAGACACATATATTGGCCCATATACCTCAGTTGGATACGGATGCCGGATCTGCGGGACGGAAGTAGAGGATTCAATAATCATGGATGAGAGCAGCATAATCAATGCTGGAAAGATCGTAGAGAGCCTGATTGGCAGAAACGTTAAGATCCGAGATGGTGCCGTACTGCCAAAAGGGCACCGACTCATCGTCGGAGACAACTCCGACATATCGCTGTGATGCAAATGAGATTGAACAACCAATCCAAGGTCGGCCTGGTAACAGTCCTCTGCCTTCTTTTCCAGGGATACATATTCAGCTATGTCTTGAAAGTGGAGCCAAGCCCTGTGCTATCCTTCGTGCCGCTTTTTCCATACATCGTCTACATCTATGCCCGCGGCAAAATGGCATGGTATTACAACAGACCGCTTTACTGGATGGCTGCGGTGATCGCCCTGACGTTGTTCGATATTGCTCCCTTCCTATTCTAGGTTATGGGAAGTTCTCTCAAAAATCCCAAAAATTTTTTAGTCTTTGCCTGAGAACAGTATTAGTCATGCGTTTCAAGAACAGAGCTGAGGCTGGAAGGCAGCTGGCAGCGGCCCTGGCCAAATACAGAGGGGATGAAATCGTGATTTTAGCACTGCCAAGAGGCGGTGTGGTTCTTGGCTATGAGATTGCTAAAAGTCTTCATGCTCCACTTGATTTAGTGATAACCAGAAAGATCGGCTATCCTGGAAACGAAGAGTGTGCACTGGCAGCTGTGGCCGAGGATGGCCACATGATATGCGACAGCTTTGGCATATCTCATCTGGACCAGGAATGGCTCAATTTGCAAGCTGAAAAGGAGATGGAAGAAGCCAGGCGCAGAAGGCAAGTTTACCTGAGAGGCAGAGAGCCGCTGCCAGTAGCTGGAAAGGTGGCAATAATCGTTGATGACGGTGTGGCCACAGGGCTCACAATTTTGCTGGCCATAATGGAGCTGAAGCATAGAAATCCTAAAAAGATCGTTGTGGCCGTTCCAGTTTCATCGGAAAGTGCCGCTGAAAGGATCAGGGCCGATGCAGACGAAATGGTCGTCCTGGATGTGCCACAAAACTTCCTGTCGGTCGGGGAGCATTATGAACAATTCCCCCAGCTTGGCGATGAAGAGGTAATCAGGCTCATGAGACTGGCAGAAGGCACGCAAGAATAGTTGGCCGACTTTTCGCGGGTGGCCTTCTCATCCCAAAGAATCTTCGATCCGAAGGTTAGATGTATCATCGATCAAATGGTGGATGTGCAGTAGATGGGGATGGCGCTTGGCATGATGAGAGAGGGTATTGAGGAATATGAAAAGGCTTTAGCGGTTTATGAAAAAATGCTGGCCTTTGAGATGGACTCTTTGAAGAAGAGCAATATACACAGGAAGATGGGCGACATCTGCCTGGAAATCGGAAAGATCTCCAAAAATCCTGAAAACTACATACGTGCCATTGAGGCGTATCAGAAGGCCATGGAGGCCTACACAGAGGAGCCAGAGTCGATCCCTCGCGCAAAAGTCATGAGGTCTCTGGGCTTTGCCTATGCGGCTAATGCAGACCACACAAATCGAGCAGAGGACCTCAAGAAGGCCATAGGCTGCTGGACAGAGTCCTTGCGATCCTTCTTTGTTTCAAGTAGCCCCTGGGACTTTGCAGCATTGCAACAAGAGCTGGGTTCGGCCTACAGAAAGCTGGCCGAGCTGGAAAATAGGGCGGAAAACAGCAAAAATGCCATCGCTGCCTGCAAAGAGGCCCTCAAGGTTTATTCCCAGAAGGACAACCCACACCAATATGCAGACGTTAAGATTAACCTCGGCAGCGCGTATCTAACCCTGGCAGAGGCGTTTGAACGTGCGAAAAATTGCAAAAATGCCATCGCAGCCTACCATGAGGCTCTGCAATTTTACACTCCGAATCGCTCACCAGATAAGTATTCTGCTGTGAAAAACAATCTGTCTGTGGCGTATTTATCACTCTCAGAGGCCGAGGACCGAGCAGAGAATTGCAGGCGTGCCATCCAGGCATGCAGTGAAGCTCTACAGGTCTGTCGGCCGGAAAGTCAGCCTGCGCAATATGCTGCGACCCAGAACAACCTTGGGAATGCATATCTCGCCCTTGCTGAGTGGGAAGATGGCCCTGAGAACTGCCAGCGAGCCCTGGAGGCCTACAGGAATGCTCTGCAGATCTATTCCCTGGGGCAGTTTCCAAAACAATATGCCCTCACTCAACGCAATCTGGGAAATGTCTATATGATCCTGGCCGAAAGCGATGACACAGCCCAGAACTGCATGCGAGCTGTTCGTGCAGCCCAGGAGGCCCTCAAGGTCTACACTTGGGAAAGCTATCCTGAGGACTGGGCGGAAACCCATAAAATCTTGTGGCTCGCCTATCTCTCCTTAGCCGACATCGAGAATAGAGCAGAAAACTGTCTTCTTGCACTGGATGCCTGCCAGGAGAGGCTTCGGCTTTATACAGAGGAGTTTCAGCCTTTGAAGTACGCATCTTGCCAGAAAGATCTGGCCATAACCCTTATTAAGTTAGCAGATACAGAAATTTCTGCAAATGCAAAAGCAGAAGACTGCAACAAAGCTGTGAATGCCTGTCGCGAATCTCTTCGAATTTATGAGGCAGGTATGCATCCTTTGGAGCACGCTGAGTCCCAGATGTTGCTCTGGGCAGCGTATTCGGCCCTAGCTGAGGTGGAGGACAGAGCAGAAAATTGCCAAAGATCCATTGAAGCATGCGAAAGGGCTATTGAGCTTTATGAGGGAAGATGCCCGGAAGAGTACGCTGATGCAAAGAAGAATCTTGGCTATAGCTTGATCACACTGGCGGAGACTGAAGACACTGCTGAAAATTGTCTGAAAGCCATACAAGCCTGTGAATCTGCTATGCAGTATTACACTGTGGAAAAAGCGCCTTTAGAGTATGCCGACATCTTGAATGATCTGGCTTTTGCTTACGTTTTTTTGGCCAGGGTACAGGACAAAGAGGAGAGCTGCAAGACTGCGCTCAAAGCCTACAAGAAGGCCTTTAAAATTTACTCTAAAATGTCGGCCAGGATGGAAGCCGAAGGCGATCCTCGCGCAGCAGAGGTCCGGAACCACGCGGAAAAATGTCACCGATCGATGGAGGCCTGCAAAGGAGTTCTCAAGGCCGCCAAGAGGAATAGACATCCACCATAGCATGAGTTAAAAAAATAGAACGTTTTTAGCCGCATTGGGCTATTTAGGCCAGTTAACAAGGCCAATCTTTGCTGTTTTCTTGGTAACGTTACTTGCCCCAGCCTCTGGGTCAGCTTTCAAGAAGTTGTCTATACTTGTGGTGTATAAACTGCCCAATGTCAATCCACCAGGGTCCTTTTTGAATACAGCGCTCTCGAAAACGAGGGGATTTATGCCGGAGAGCGGAATTGCTTGCGGATTTCCCCAAACATATCCGGGGTCCATTGGATTTATTATAGATGTGTTGGGTGGTTGATAGGCTGCATTACGATTCAAATTAACTACGTCAGACGGCGATTCTGCAACTGCCTGTGCGATCAGAGCAAGCAAGATGGCTCCCACAATGAAGCTAAATTTTTTTATCATGTAACATCTCCCAGACCATCATATTAGTCGATATTTTCTATTTTTTTTAACGGCAAATGACGGTATGAACTACAGCGATTATAAACCTTGTGGTTATGGTGCTGGGCTAAGACCCACCATCTTTGGGGGATGGGATGAATCGTACCCCTTTCGAACCTGAATTGGGCTGCAGTGTAGTGGGCTGAGTCCTGCTGCGACTGTGTCGACTGCAGCCTCGATGTAATCGAGGAGTATTCAAGCCTGTGAAGAACCCGGAAGGTGTTCTATGAAACAGGAAGCCCTGCCCCGTCAGGGCCAAGGGAGGAAGTCACCAACTTGCATAAGGCTCAGCCCTTGTAATGGTGCTCTTGTTGGATTTGCATCAAGGAATATTTTTATATGGTTTGCAGACCCCTTTGGGCGTGAAGCACTATGGTTCTGGATAACTTAGGCGGATCGCTGCGCAATGCTCTGAAGAAGATAGCGTCGGCGAATAAGATAGATAAAGCCCTGGTGGATGAAGCCGTTCGGGAGATCCAGCGCGCTCTTCTGCAGGCTGATGTTAATGTGAAGCTGGTGATGCAGCTCTCCAATACCATTAAGGAGAGAGCGCTAAATGAGAAACCAGTAGCGGGAATGAATCCGCGCGAGCACGTCATCAATATCGTCTACCAGGAGTTGATAAATCTGGTAGGTCGTGGTGCTGACATTCCCCTGAAAAAGCAAAATATTATGCTTGTAGGCCTGCAGGGCTCAGGAAAGACCACCACTGCAGCGAAGCTGGCCACGTACTTCCAAAGAAAGGGCCTTCGAACCGCAGTGATCTGTTCGGATACCTTCCGCGCCGGGGCCTATGATCAGCTCAAAGCCCTCTGCGAGAGGCAGGGGATCTTCTTTTATGGCGAAAAAGGCAACCCCGACGCGCCTGCTGTTGCCAGGAACGGCCTTGAAGCTACAAAAAAGTATGAAGTCAGGATCGTCGATACAGCAGGGAGACACGCCTTAGAGGCGGACCTGATCCAGGAGATGAAGGATATTCACGCAGTAGTGAATGCCGAGCAAAAGCTCCTGGTGATGGATGCAGCCATCGGCCAGCAGGCCTCAGAGCAAGCGCGCGCCTTCAACGAGGCCGTTCAAATTACGGGCGTCATCATCACAAAGCTGGACGGCACAGCCAAGGGAGGAGGGGCGCTGTCAGCAGTGGCTGAGACCAAAACCTCAGTGGCTTTCATCGGCGTTGGAGAGACGCCTGCAGACCTTGAGAAGTTCGAAGCCGATCGCTTCATCTCACGCTTGCTTGGGATGGGCGACATAAAGACCCTGATAGAGAAGGTGCAGGAGGTTCAGACCGACCAGGAGGTAGACGTTGAATCCCTGATGCGTGGCAAGTTCACGCTCAAGGATATGTATCATCAGATGGAGGCTATGAACAAGCTCGGGCCATTGAAGCAAATCATGCAGATGCTGCCCATGGGCGGTCTGGGACTAGAGCTGTCCGACAAAGAGTATCAGATGACAAAGGACCGGCTTGATAAGTATCGTGTCGTCATGGACTCCATGACAGAAGCCGAACTGGAGGACCCCAAGATCATAACCGCCTCGCGCATCAAGCGCATATCCCGCGGCAGCGGCACATCTCCGGAGCTCGTTCGCGAGCTTCTCAAATCCCACCAGGCAATGCAGAAAGCCATAAAAGGCATGAGGGGCGGAATGGGAAAAATGAATATGAAACGGCTTATGAAGAGGTTCAGCCCGGGAATGAAGATCTGAGGGTGACTTTCACTTAAGGCTTCATAAACTTAAGGCTTCATAACATCCGCGATCGGCTACCCTTTTCTGGTCGTCTAGCCCTGCTTTTGAGCGGTTGTTCCCACGAATGCGCCAGAGGTTGCGCTTGGGTTGGTTCGAGTGCCCAGCACAGTGGGCGAGCTCTGCTTCCTCGCAAGTGCAACACTTCCTGTTATTGTCCCTGATTCGCGCACACCGTCAGCCGAAAGCAAATCATACTCTCCAGCAAGAGCTGTCCCTGAAGCAGACAGCTTGAGCCTGAAGGCCTCCGTTTGATTGAGGGGTGCGACGAATATCGTCGGCCTGTCACCTGCTGAAGATCCGGCGACGGCCACCTTATGGCTGGCGCCGTTTGAATACATTGTGCCAGATCCTACGATCATGTCGCTTTCCTGGAATATTTGCAGATCGAAGTGCTTTATATTTTGGCCTTTCAGATCTAATGACCAGCTTCCTGTCAAGTTAATCTGTGAAGATATCGCCCCCATGACAACAGGGGAGGAAGCATCAAAGCCAACGGTCAGCGGAGACAAAATTCCAGTTCCAGTGCTAACTGTACCCATATACCCTTGCGAAGACGCCAAAATGACCAGACAGGCAAACAATAACATTGTGATTGATATTTCTTCCAGCGCCATATTTGCCAACCCTCTGGCTTAAAATAGGTCGAAGAGGTTAATAATGTAATCCTCTGCCCATATTCCTATTATTTATCCCAGGGACCATTGGAGGAAGTAAATGCGTATATTGATCACAGGAGCCGGCGAGGTGGGATTTCTCGTGGCCAGCGAGCTTTATGCAGACCATGATGTAACAGTCATAGACAGAGATCCTGCTGCCTGTTCCAGGCTACAGGAGATGGACGTGAAGATCCTGATGGGCAATGCCGCCAATGCGCGCCTGCTTCTTGAGGCAGGAGTCAAGAAAGCGGACATGGTGGTTGCGGTCACAGGCAACGACGAAGTGAACGTAATTACCTGCATCATTGCCAGCCACCTCGGCGTGCCACAGACCATCGCCCGAGTCAGCAATCCCGAATATATTGATCAGCCTGTACAGGACCGCAGAGAGATAGGCATAAGCTACATGATCTGCCCTGAACTGGCCATGGCCGAGGAGATGGCAAGAGCGCTCTACTTCTCTTCAATGCTCATGAACAAGGAGCTGGCAGCGGGCAAAGTTGAGCTCATAGAGTTCA
>CAZRYL010000012.1:0-50410 GCA_964604285.1 uncultured Methanotrichaceae archaeon | reverse complement strand
TACCCTCTCCTTGAGGCCCTTGGACATCCAGACGATCCTTCTCCAGCCGCCATCGGCCTGGAGGAACTTGGGCGAGAAGTAGTACAGAATGCCCATCCCTAAGAACCCCACGACCTGCTTGCCGCCGCCTGTCTGGCCTGCCATAGTGGAGAAGGGCAGTCCGTTGGGGGTTGCGCCCTTGAAGTCGCGGTCGGCGATGCCTATGCCGTCGACCTCTGGCATGTAGAAGCCTATAGTCTCGAAGCATCCGCAGGATGTGTGGGGTGCATCGAAGAACGTGTACAGCTTCATGACGCTGTACTCGCCGCCAGAGCGCTTCTCAGCCATCTCGTTGATGGCAGCGTACTCGCCAGCTATCGGGTCAATTGCAGTCTCCTTGGGGATCGGGAACTGTGGACCCTCTGGGTCAACCTTGGCTGCGGCACGTCCGTCAAACCAGGTGATAGCTCCGCACAAAGACGGTCGGTCGGGCGTGACCACGCAGGCGCTGGTGGGAGCGAATGCCTGGCAAAGCGTGCAGCCGTAGAAGACGTCGACGTCCTCGTCGTGCAGGCCCTTTGCGCGCTCGTCGCGGGCCTTGTAGACTGCCATTGCGTTGGCGAGCTGCTTTTTGACCTCTGCAGGATCTGTGTAGATGGTTATCTCCATCTTCTCGATGAAGGGCATCTCTGCCTTGTACAGGTCTATGACGGGCTTGAAAATCTGGGTCCAGGAGGTGACTCCCTTCTTCTTCAAGCCCTTGCCAATCCTCATCCAGATATCATATCTTTGGTTGAGGTGCATGAGGCCGCTGATGTAGGATAGCAGGGCGTGGTTGCGCCTCTCTATGATGGACTCCAGGTCCTTCTCGATCTTCTCTCCGCCTACCTTGAATACCATGCCAAAAGGTATGGTGGAGCCCTCCTTGACCTCTCCAAGGTCAGGACCTACTACTGTTACCTTTCCATCCTCGATCTGGTCCATGGGCGTTGCAAGCGACAGCTCAAATCCATCTGCCTTGGGGCCTCCAAGCTCTACCCATAGGTCGTCCTTTCTGATGCGTTCTCCCTCAAACATTGGGGATATATCTAACTTGATTTCATCTGCCATTAACACACCTCTTCTGATGAGATGAACTTTATTTCTTCATTGCTGCTATTACTTCATCCACTGCTGCGTGGTAGTCGTCCGGCGTAAAGGCCATGTTCCCGAAGGTCATGTCAGCATTGACGTGATAGTACCTGTCAATGGAGACACGCTTGATGTTTCTGTTGAAGTTCTTCAGCGTGGAGAGCATGCCGTTTGCGAACTTGTAGAAGATGCCCAGGAATATAACGACATCGTACTGGCCCTTTCCATCCAGGCCCTTCCAGTCCTCGAACCTGAGGTAGTTGGTCAGGGGGTGCAGGCCGATCTGATAGACGTTGTCCAGGTAGCCCCTATCTACAAAGCCCTTTACGCTGTGCGCAGTGGCTGCGATTGGGATGCCCATCTTTCCCATCTCGATCATCTTGTCGAACATGATTGGGTCATCGAAGAGCTCTGCTCCTACTACGAGCAGAGGCCTCTTCGCCTTCCTGATGATCGCGCCGATGACCTTCGGCATATAAGTCTTGGCCATCTCAGGCCCAGGGATCTGGGCCATCTCAAATGGAACTGGATTTTTGGTGGTATCAATACCCTTCTTTGCTTCTGCTGCCATTTTTTATCTCCTCCCAAAAAGCCCTCACTTCTTCGTCCTGATCTTGCGCGGGATGTTCGTGGGGTCGAAGCTTACATCCGCAGGCCGCAGAGGTCCAGAGATGAATTTCTTGGCCTTCCAGTCGATCTTCCAGCCGTGCTTCTCCTCCAGGATCTTCATCATCTCCTGCTGATAGGTCAGGGGCAGGTCCTTGACATCGCGGACGAAGAGGTGCCAGTCGTCGGGAAGCTTGCCAAAGTACTTCTTTGAGATATCGCAGTAGTGGGTTAATTTGATGGCTCTTCCCTGGCTGTTATCAGAAGGCCTGAAGCAGAGTTTTGCCATCTCGAGCATTGCCTCTTCCTTGGTCTCGGCGATATACAGCATTGCCTCTGGTGCGGGCTCGATCTGCTGCATCTTGCCATCCCTGGCATCGATGACCATCCAGTCCTCGGGCTTGTCGGTCCTGCCCATGAATGTCCTGCGGTAAATTACAGAGCTTGGCTGGACGACCACGGGTATGCCGAGTCTGTTTACTCCGGTAGCGATGGACGCTGCCTTCTGGGAGTATG
Organism: uncultured Methanotrichaceae archaeon; assembly: GCA_964604285.1. Classification (GTDB taxonomy): domain Archaea; phylum Halobacteriota; class Methanosarcinia; order Methanotrichales; family Methanotrichaceae; genus Methanothrix. The sequence goes on along the minus strand of CAZRYL010000012.1, from coordinate 48,178 downwards.
CTCCCCAAGCAACACCGCAAGCTCCCACCTTGGACAAGATGTAGTCGGCGATATCATCGTAGTTTGCCCTGTGGTTCCTGTGAGCAAATATCGTAGCTACCTTGATGGCAGCTCCATGGATGTGTGCATTGGCCACGCATGAGCCTATATTGCAGATGTTCCTTCCGTCGAAGGCTCCACCATACTGCTCCCAGATTGTCTTGCCCTCTTCATCCTTGTACAGGGACATGTCCATTGCCATGCAGCCCGTTGCCACAACTATGTAGCCTCTGTCCACGAACTCCTTTGCGATGTCGTAGCACTCCTTTGTGCCGTTGGGGTAATTGGAGCAACCAACCAGCGCTATGACTCCTGGAATCTGGCCCAACACAATTGGGGCACCTACTTTTCGGATCTCAGTATCGCGTACAGGTCCCCTGCCAGCTCTCATCTTGAACTTCTGGTTCTTGATGTATTCGCGGTTGGCATACTCATAGAGCTTCAAGATCGGTATATCCTGTGGACAGGTCTGCTCGCATCTCTGACATCCCACGCAGATCTCGTAGGTTGAGGAGAACGGCTCCAAATTGCCCTTGAGAGCTTCAGCGATCATCTCGCTGATCCTGATATGAGGCGGACAGACGAAGGCGCACTGATTGCACTGTGTGCATTTTGCCAGGGTCTCCTTAAACTGCTGCTCGTCGAATAAGATCTCTTTCTTGAACTGCTCCCGCTTGGGCTTCACAGCAAGAGCTGTCCTGATGGCAACCTCGCCTGCCTTTACAGGATCAAGGATGGCCACGCCAGGTGCTTTGAAGCTGACAAGATCCTCAACAATTGCATCGGCAGAATCATTTGTCCTGTCAGGAAGGCCGAGCATGATCTTATCGTTGCTGGCGATAACGGGGATGTGCCTTGCCTGGCAGTCCTCAAGAACGTCACAAAAGACGCATTGCTCGTCCACAATAACAGCATCCATAATTCCAGCGCGAACCATCTTTCTCCACCAGCCCATGGCACCGGCGACCTTGGCCTTGGGTCCCAGGTTGGCTGGAATCTTGGATGGCCTGCCCGCCTCAGTGATCCTGGTGAGGTCTATGGCAGTGCAGCATACGCCGCCAATATCGACCTTATCCCAGAGGTTATTGTTCTCGGTGTAGATCATGGCTTCGGCGCCTGCTGCCAGGTTGTGGCCGTATGCTATGAGGACTGCTTTGTTCTGATCCAGGGTTCCCATGCCGATCTCGACCAAGGGGGCATCAGCTGCGCCGCGGGGCATGTCGTAGGCCACGGTCTGCAGCATATCGCAGATCTCTTTGCCAAGAGAGTCGATCATGCCGCCGTGCAGCGACTTGGACTCGAAGTCCATGTAGAATGCTTCCTGGCCGGTATGGGTAGCAGCCAGCAGCTGCACTATCTGCTCCTCGCAGTACTCGAGGGCCTCGCCGTAGTCCTTGAGGGATTTTGGCTTGATGCCAAGAATGGTCTGGGTGAGTGGTGCATCAACCAGGATCTCATCGCCCATATCGAACTTCATGTCTCCGAACTTGTCCAGGCACCAATGATACAGATGTCTGCCGTGAGCGGTGTGGGCGCAGGTTCCCATCAGGACTGCGACCAGAACTATCTTGCCACATGTGCCTGCCTGATTTATTCCGCAAGCCCCTTTCTTGTTCCCAGTCAGATCGCAGGGACCGTAGGTACAGAGGGTACATGTATCATCAGCAGGAGAGTACATGATCTTGTACCTGTTGCAAATCTTAAAGTCCCAATCACGAAGCGTTGCCACATTGGGCTTTGGATAGGGTCCCATCTCCTGGTCCCACTCATCCTCTTCTTTAACGACAGCCCCTATGTTGATCTGGACGTTCTTCATGTCCTCAACTGAGAAGCTGCCCTCTCTTGTTGCCATCGGGTTCTTAGCCTCCTCTTCCTTTGATATACGCCGGTTTGGTTCGCATAGTGTAGATAAAACACTTTCGGATACCTCTTAATATAAAAAATCCCAGATCATCGCAAATTCCATAGTAGTATTTTTATTTAACTTTGATAGGACATAACGAATCTATCCGGTCACGATTGTTAATGGAGGATTTCGGTCCACAAGTTTGAAATGCAATCACTTGGGTAAGGCCACTGAATTCATGATCAACCGGATACGCAAGAGCTTTGCCCTGGCAAAAGAGTGCAAACACGGAGGAAAAGTGCATGAAGCCTCCAGCCTCCTGGGAGCGGAGCCTTTGGACTTCTCAGCCAACATCAACCCACTGGGATCGCCGCCACTGGATGATTTGGTTTTGAAAGAGCTGAAAAAAATAGGTCACTATCCTGACAACACCTATCGGCTCTTTCGTCGCGCCGCGGCAGATTTTGTGGAAGTTGAGCCGGAGCATATCGTTCCTGGGAATGGCTCCTCAGAGCTCATAAGGCTCTTTGCAGAGGTCTGTTTGGAGGAGGGAGATCTGGCCTTGATACCATTCCCCACCTTTGGCGAGTATGAAAACCAGTCGCTCCTTGCCGGAGCAGCTACAAAAAGGGTAGAGATCGGCCTGGACGGTTTGCCCGTCCTTTGCGAGTCCGATTTGAATCGAGCAAAAGCCCTCTTCCTCTGCAACCCAAACAACCCCACAGGAAAGCTACTTTCCAGGGAGATGGTGCTCGATTTAGCCCAGAGATGCGAGCAAAGGCGGGTATTCTTGCTTGTCGACGAGGCATTCATAGAGCTTGCAGATCCAGAGCAGAGCGTGGCGAGCATTGCGCCCAGCATGAACTATTTATTCGTCATGAGGTCCCTGACGAAGTCCTTCGGAGTGCCTGGCCTTCGGCTGGGCTTTGGAGTGACGAATGCGACGCTTGCCAAGATCATGAACCTGGCCAGGGTACCGTGGTCTATAAGCTCAATTGCTGCTGCCGCAGGAGCGCATCTATTGGGCTGCAAAGAGCATCTGGAAGGTTCCAGAGAGCTCATCCAAGGGGAGCGGGCCTTCCTCATCCCTGCCCTGCAATCCCTGGGTCTGGAGCCGCTGCCAAGCAGCGTCAACTTCATCTTGGTAAACATCGAGCGCTCAGGCTTGAGCTCAGAGAGGCTTGCTGAGCGCACTATGGCCTGCGGCGTTCTGGTGAGGGACTGCCAGTCCTTTGGCCTGGGAAGCAGCTACATAAGGGTGGCAGTGAGAGGCAGAAAAGAGAACGAGCAGCTTGTCGCTGCCCTGGAGAGAGCCTTAAGATGCAGAGATTGAACTGCGAGAACTTTCCCTGCCACTTCCCTGGACAGGACTGCTCACTATGCTTTTGTCCCTTTTACCCTTGCCGTGATCCTAGAACGGGGGGCGATGAGAAGGATGGGTCCTGGTCCTGCGAGTCCTGCCACATAGTTCACCGTCCGGATGTGGCCGAAGAGATCTTGGATGCGCTGATGAAGGGCGAACCAATAGCCCTGGTTTGGAAGAGGCTGGTGCAGCTGCTATGATCCAGGAGGGGCTGGCGGTTTTACTTATTGCAACAGCCTTCGATATCCTCCTTGGAGAGCCACCTGCCAGAATTCATCCAGTGGTCTGGATCGGCAAACTAATCGCATTATTGCGCAGCCGTGCAAGGCCGAGCAGGCTGCAAGGCATAGCTATCGCATTCATTGTGGTGCTTTGTACAGTTCTCACGGGCCACCTTCTGGTGCGCCTGGCAGCACCAGTCCCGCTTCTGCCCCTTCTGGTCTCAGCCTTTCTCCTGAAATCCACCTTCGCGATTCGCTGTCTTCTGCATACTTCTGCAGATATCGGCAGGATGATCGACCAGGATATTGATTCAGCCAAGAGCATGCTGCCAGCTCTCGTTGGCCGCGAGACATCCTCTCTGTCGCGCTCCCAGGCCGTCTCTGCAGTGATCGAGTCGCTCTCAGAAAATTATGTGGACTCAATTCTCTCGCCTATCTTCTACTATCTGCTCTTCGAGCCCTTTGGCCTTGGCCTTGAAGCCGCACTTGCCTTCAAAGCCATAAGCACCATGGACTCCATGCTTGGATACAAGACCCGCGAATTGAGGGATCTGGGGTTTGCAGGTGCCAAGCTGGACGACCTTGCCAACTTCATTCCGGCCCGCCTGAGCCCTCTCTTGATGGCTCTGGCGAGGCCCCAAAGGGCGGGCGCGAGCCTTATGGCAGCCCTCAAATACCACAGCGCCACGCCAAGCCCCAACTCCGGCTGGCCCATGGCAGCCTGCGCAGGAGCATTGGGCATCCGCCTGGAGAAGCCGGGCTACTACGTGCTGCTAGAAGGCGGAAAGGTGCCCGAAACATCTGATGTGCCCAGAGCATTGGGATTAATGCAAGGGACGATAGCCCTGACCCTGGCAGCATCTTTCTTGACTCTAGCGTTTGCCGCTCGCGCCCTTGCATAATGTTTATCCGATACAAGTGATGAGGAAAGATAAATGGAAACAATGGGAGATCTGCTTGAGAAGGTTCGGGAGTTTGCCTATCATAGCTGCGCAAAAGAAGAGGCCAAGAGGCTCTTTGGCTGGGATGTGAAAGACATCAAGGCCACGAGCCGAGAGCATGATGAATCCCATGTAGTAGTGTTATTTGAGAATGGATACATATTATACATCAATTACTTTCTCAACCTGGACCCCACTGAGACCGATGACACATGCGAGTTCACCCTCGGGATGCTGACCGATCTGCGAAGCCGCATAAAATATGAGGTCCATTATGCAAGTTACATCCACGGCCAGGGCTATTTGAGGCTCAGAGTTGCAGAGGCAAAGAACCGAATGCTCCAAAGGATGCTAGAGGAGTTCTATGTCCCGGCCCTCAAGAGCATCTACAAGCCCATCATCATCAACTTCAAGGGCTTTTATGACAGAGATTACTTTGGAGTCGAGGCGGGCCAGGCCCATGGAGAGATCCACTACTCTCCAGTTCGTTACAGGAGCGAGCACAAGGCGTCCAGAATATGGGATGTGATAGCCCGCTTAAATGAGCTGGATGCGCTCCTCAAGGAGCCTCAGATAAGACATGCTCTGGCTGAGGTGGATTTGCAGTTGAGCTTCTTGCCCTCTATTGTGGGATCTGACCTTTAAATGTGCTAGGGATTCAAAACCCCTAGCTCTTCCTGGGCTTCGCTGATCGGATCGGTGTCTGCCTTGCATTCGATCAGGGCTTTGATGAAGGGGCCATGGTATCCCAGGAGCCCTGCTTGGCGCTCAAGTAGGGCTGCCATCTCCTCAGCACGTGTATGATCCTCCTGGGCCAGGAAGAGTGCGACCAGATCATGGTAGACGGCGATGACGTCACATGCGGCGCCAAGACGCTGAAAGGACGTCAGTGCCTGCTGCAGCCTTGCTAAAGAGTCGCGATAGTCCTTCTTCTCCATTGCCAGCCTTCCTAAGTGCTCCAGGCATCTTGCCACTTCAAGGGAATTGGAGAGCCTTCTCGCCTGGGCCAATGCTTTTTCATAGCAGCTCTCAGCCTCACGATAGCGTTTATCGGCTTGATGCAGCTCCCCCTGTGCCCTAAATAGCTGGATCTTCAATGGCGTGTAATCGGTGCGAAAGATCAGAGTCTCGGCCAGCGAGAGATAGAACTTGGCCTGGATGCTATTGCCCGTGCGTAATTTGAACCGGCCCATCGCAAGATAGCCTTCACATAGATCGGGCATGGCACCAAGGGCCTCAAGCACTTTCAAGGCCTCGCTCAAGAGCTCTTCGGCCTCGGCTAGCTGGCCGCTCATCTCGAGGATGGTTCCAAGGTTCATCTTTGTCAGAGCTATGCATGGTACTGCATCAAGATTTTGAAATATCTTCAAGCTCTGCTCGAAGGTCTGAGCGGCCTGGACCAGATCACCCCTGTCTTTGTGAACCAGAGCGATGTTGAACATGGTCTGGGCCTGGCAGTAGACATCACCAGTTTGCTCGAAGAGAGAGAGGCTTTCTTCATAGCTTGAGAGTGCCAGGTTCCACTCAAACCTGTCTGCATAGCAACCAGCAATTGCACCCAGAACCTCTGCCTGCCCGGAGAGGTCACCACTTGCCACCAGCTCCTGGAGCTGTCTCTTGTGATCGCTAATGGATGCGAGAATATCTCCCTGGCTGGCCTTTACCATATCGATGTTGGCCTGCATCTCTGCTACGCCCTGTCTATCTCCCAGACGCTCGAGGATTCCCTTGCCTCTTCTGAAGTGCTCCAGGGCCAATGAGCGCTCACCTCTTCGATAATAAAAGGTTCCAAGATTTCCAAGGACGCTGGCCGCCCCTCTGGGATCTTCCAGGCTCTCGAAGATGTCGAGGCTCTTTTGATAGCACTCCAATGCTCGTGACCAGTCTCCTCTTTTGTAGCAAATGCTGGCAACATTGCTCACGACAGATGCCACGCTCCTCGAATCGCCTGACTGCTCAAAGCTCGTAAGGCTGCTGTTATAGTACTCCAGGGCTGCAGTCCAATCGCCTCGACGATAGCATATATTTCCAAGGTTGTTCATGGCAACGGCCATGCTATATGTGTCACCAAGCCGCTCCAAAATCTCCAGGCTCTCCCTGTAGCTATTTTGGGCTCCGTCCCAGTCGCCCAGCTCAGAATGAAGATTGCCCTGGCTGCACAGCACAGTTGCTACAGCCTCAAAGTCCCCAAGAGAGCGCACGAATTCCAGGACATCATCGCATTGACGCCTCGCCTCCTGCCAGCGACCCAGGCGGCAGCAGACGTCCAGCATCCCTCCAAGAGCTGCGATCACACCCCTCGAATCCTCCCGTTCCTTTTGCAGTGCCAGGCATTGGCCGAAAAGCTGCAAAGCCTCCTCTAAATTCCCGGATTCGGCCGTCAAACTCGCCAGTCCCATTAGAGAATTGCACTCGCCCAACCTGTCTTTGAGCTCCCGAAAATCCGCCAGGCTCTGCCTGTATTGCTCCTCAGCCTTCTCTCTTTGGCCCAACTGATGGTAGACGCTGGCCAGATTGCCGACGGTGATGGCCACTCCGTGCCGATCGCCCAGCGCGCGCCTCGCATCCAGGCTGAGTGTGTAGTACTTAGTGGCCTGCAGACGGTCTCCAATATCGGCGTAAAGGTTTCCCAAATTATTGTGCACCGCAGAGACACCACTGCAGTCTCCCAGTTCTTTATAGGTCTCAATTGCACTCTTAAAATGAGAGAGTGCATGCTCCCAATCGCCTTTGAGCTGGTCTATCAGCCCCAGGTTCAGATGAGATGTCGCCACGCCTCGCGCGTCGCCAGATCGTTCATATCCGTCCAGGCTCTTTTGGAAACAGCCCTGTGCTGCATTCAAATCGCCTTTGAGCTGATAGATGAGCCCCAGGTTCCCCAAAGTCTTGGAAGCGCCGTTCAGGTCGCCAAGACGCTCCTGAATCTCCAGCGCCTGGCTGTAGAGGTCATGAGCCAACTCCGTTTCTCCATGCAGATAATGCATGCAGCCCAGGTCTGACATGGCCTGGGCTGCAGCCAGGGACTCGCCGGATTTTTCAAGCAGATCTATGGACCTCTGAAAACAGACTGCAGCAGCCTCCCATTCGCCCCGATCGGCATGGATTAGCCCCAGGTTATTCAGAATCGTCGGAACGCCTGTAAGATTCTTATGTAGCTCTTTGATCTCCAGGCATCTGTGGTAGCATCTCAGGGCTTCATCATGCCGGCCCAAACGATAGTGCAAGCATCCCAAGGACGAGAGGGAATCGGCCATTCCACAAGGATCGTCCTGTTGCTCCATGATCTGAATTGACCTTTGAAGATAGGTCGTGGCCAATTCCCATTTTCCCTGCTCCTGGCAGGCCAATCCCATGCTGTTCAGAACGCGGGCTGCGCTGGCACCCTCCAGAGCCCTCAGGCTCTTCTCATAACACTCCATCGCCCCTGGCCACATCTTCTCCTGGAAATAGACGTCGCCAAGCTTGCTCTGCATCTTGGCTGCGCCTGCAAAATCTCCCAGATCCTCAAGTTGGTGGCAGGCAGCATCATAGCATTCTTTGGCTCTCTTGTATGCACCCTGAAGCTGATAGAGCGAGCCAAGTGAGTCCATGCATCTTGCAGCTCCAGCCTTGTTGCCAGACAGCTCCCACTCAAGCAGGCATCTCTTTGTGCATTCCTCTGCCTTAAAATAGGCGCCCTGCAACCTGTAAATCTCTGCCATGCAGCTCAGTGCATCGGCCCTGCCGGACCTATCATCTGAATCGAGCTCTTCTAGAATCCTGCAAAAACAGTTCAAAGCCTTGTCGTGCTCGCCTCTCATCCGATAGACATGGCCGAGATCTCCTAAAACCGTCAAAGCTTCAGCCGACTGTCCAGCCTCCGTCAGGGACTGCTGCGCCTTTTCGTAGCATCCGGCCGCTCGCTCCCAGTCTTCCACCTCAGCATAAAGCTTTCCCAGACCGCTCAACGCCAAAGATGCCCTCTTTTTATCGTATTGGACCTCGGCCAGATGCAGGGCGCGTTCATAATGCTCAATGGCAGCTTGATGAAAGAATAAGCGGTGAGCCAGCAGAGCCATGTTGAACCAGGCAGAAAAGCTGTCAAGGCTTGATACGTGATCTGCAAGCTCCTGAAATTTGCACTGCATGGCCGCCTCATCCGAGGAGAGGGTGGCCAAAATGAAAGAGGAGAGGGGATCTGGCGCATTTTGGGATAGCCCCTTCAAACTCTCTGGATCATAGCCCTTCGGATCTGCCAGAGTCTTTGCAAAGGACTCAAGGCAGGAGACGATTCTGTCTTCAGACACCACGAACACCGTCCAGCTGCGCGAAATCATCAACCTCAGTCAACATCTCTTGTTCCCCCACCACCGAAATATACATCACTACGTATTTCTTCAGTATTAAGAGTTCTTACATATAAAATCTTCGATTTCTTTTGACAGTAAATTAAAAAAATTAAAAAGATTATTAATTAAGTAATATATTTTTAGCAGCCGATAAATCCACAAAAAAGGTCTAAACTCAATTAAACACGCAAATCATTTTAGTATTTCCTCCAGAAGTTGCCTCCAGAAGCTGGAATTAAAAAATAAATATATATCTAATCAAATTATTACAGTTTCACCCTCCAAGCTCCTGAAGTGCTACTTCAGCACAAGTTTCAGGGCACGCTGTGGGCATCCCTCAACGCATGCTCCGCACTGAATGCACTTCCCCGAATCTGCTACCACAAGCCAATCCTCGAATCTGAAGGTCCCTGTGGGACATATTGAGATACACGCACCGCAGTGTACGCACTCGTTCTCATCTCTGATAACGGGTATCTCCAGGGGCACAACCCGAACTCCCCGGCGCTCAAAGGCCTCCTTTACCTCCGTGCATTTCTCGCTCGGAACCTCCAGGACGATCTCGCCGCTCACGGCATCGATGCTGGCTCTCTCTATATTCACAAGTGCTGATGTCTCTAAAATTACAGATGCAATGAGTGGATGGCGCACAATTCCAGGCGCGACGTGCAGCATGAGTTTCAGGTCTACCGCCTCCTGGCCAGTAATCGGGAGAGATGATTGCTTGTGATCATTCCAATTACCTTGTTGTCTTTATCCACTACAGGCAGAGCCGAGATGCTGTGCATATCGAGGGTGCGGGCTGCGAGCTCTATGGGCTCGTCTAGCATAGCAGAATAAACTCGCCTGGTCATGATCTCCGAAATTCGAGCAGGCTTGCCGCTTGCAACTGCTTTTGATATGTCCCAGGCAGTTATGATGCCCATCAGCCTTCCATCCTTTGAGACTACAGGCAGATGATCGAAGCTTCCGCTCACGATCAGCTTTGCCGCTTTCTCCACCTGAATGTCCTCCCTGACGGTGACCACATCGCGGCTCATGACATCACCCACGTTTGGCGACTCCTTCGTCTGCTTCATTGGCCGGGAATTGCCGATGCGCGAAAGCGGCTCCACTGCCTGGCTTAGCAGAAACTCGCCCTTCTCCACCAGCTCTGCAAGATTCTTTGCAACCTCTCGGGCCACGTGGAAGCTGGAGAGAGATGAGGTGGGAACCTCCTTTCCGTTTAAGTCGACAATTCCTGACTTCAGATCCTCGTAGCTCACCATCGTCAAAGAGGGTCTGTCACGGCGCGGGATGCCATAGTCCACCACAGGGACGGTGATATCTCTATCACGAACAGCAGTGTTCCTGGCAACAGTCTCATTAAGAACGGGTATTGGAATCCCGATCCCAAGGTACAGGCTCGGGCCGTATTTGTGAAATGTGGCGGCCCTCAAAAATCTGTTGCTCATCTTCTTCAGATCGCCAGTGACCATGAGTGTGGAGAAGTTGTTCTGTGGATTGTGCTGTGTTCCTGAGCCGATAACGTATCCTTTGGCCCCGGCGAGAAATATACGTGTGCCAACTCCGATATAATCCAGGTTGGGATCATTTGATAGTGGTGAGAGCACTCCAGCTCCGCTGTAGTGGATGTTTCCACAGCGGGGAAGCAGCGTTCCCATGTATGTATGCAGGGTGCGATCCGAGGAATTGGTGGCCGCGTTATAGCGCTGGTATGCGTTGCGCGGGTTTACCATCGTTGCCTGGTTGAAGTCATCCAGTCTCAGAGCAGTCTCAAGCTCCATCTGAGGGTAGCAGTCAGTGCCAGCTCCCTCTGCCTCTACATCAATCTGCTTGCCCGCCACCAGATCTTCGATAACATGCGCTCCACCGTACTCGATTCCTCGATCCTGGGATGGCTGAGTGGCTCCCAGGAAAAGATCCACGGCAGCAACTCCCCCATAGGCCTCCACCTTGTTTAGAAAAGCCCTGAAAATCTTTATGGGTGGATCGCTGTGGCCCAGGTTTAGAAAGACCCCAGAGGAGCACATGGCCCCAAAGGTTCCTGTGGTTACAACGTCTACCTCTCTCACCGCTCCTGCGGTCCCAAGCTCCTGCACCAGATCAGGCATCTCCTCCGCTGTTACAACGCGGACGGAGCCGTCGCGAATGCGTTGGTTGATCTCCGATAGCGACTTCTCTTGCACAACCAGGTTCCAACGTCAGCAATCCGATAAAAACTTGTTGGGGCAATCCTGTCCAACAACGTTATCTGCCAAAACTAAAGAAAGGATGCACTCAAGATGCCACACATTCAAGGCAAGAGGATCGTTCTGACCAGCGACGAGACAATGATGAGCAGCTACCACGGTGGTGTGATGCTGGGCTTTGCAGCCATAATGCCAAGAGCAGTGCTGCCCGACTGGGTACTGCGCCACTTCTTCTGCCCGCCAGTGCCTGCAGGATCTGATGGATCTGCGCAAATTGCACCATGCGGCACTAGGAAAGTGGAGGCTGCATTGCTGGATTTTGGATTCTCAAAGGATGATATAATCGTCGCCCATCCAGACCACCTGGACAGGGCCATAGGTCCTCGGACGGAGATCGTGGGAATCACCCACGACGATCCAATGGGCAAGATTGCAGTAAGAGAGCTGGAGGAGATCATCGGTCGTGGCCCTCCGCATAACCGCTCCAAGTTTCTTGCTCTGATAAACCATCCGCTCATCCAGGAACACAGGCCAAAGATCGTGGTAGGAGGCAATGGCGCCTGGGAGCTGATGGATGAAGACGTCGGCGTGGATCACATCTACCTTGGCGAGGGCGAGAGCGAATTTCCCAGAGTATGCAGCCAGATCCTGCAAGGCGAACCAGTGCCTCGGGTCATCAGAGGAGGTGCGGTCCCCGCAGATAAAATTCCGATAAACCGTGGCGCCACCATCGCCGGAATCGTGGAGGTTGGCAGAGGATGCTGGAGAGGATGCGCCTTTTGCTCGCCTACAATGCGCACAGTTCGCCACAGGCCGATTGAGCGCATACTGGATGACGTCAGGGTGAACCTCTTAAACGGGCAAAAGGACATCATTCTTCACTCCGAGGATGTTCTCACCTATGGATCAAGAGGGATGGAGACGAGCGATGAGTCGGTGCTGAAGCTGATGAGGGGCGTAAAGCTGCTCGGGCCGCACACCATAGACATCTCCCACCTCAGCCTTGCAACCGCCCATCAGAATCCAGGCTTGATTCGCAAGGTGTCGGAGGTCGTAGGCGTCGGCTCAGATCAGAAATACATGTCCGCCTGGATTGGCATTGAGACTGGGAGCTGTCGCATCCTGGAGATGCACATGCCGCGCAAAGCCCTGCCTGGTGAGGTCGGACAGTGGCCGCAAATAGTGCAGGATTGCTACAGGCTCTTCGATGAGGTGTCGTGGATTCCTGTGGCAAGCCTGGTGCTTGGGCTGCCTGGAGAGACGGCTCAGGATGTGATGAAGACCATAGATCTGGTTGAGTCGCTGAAAGAATACACAGGCCTCATACTTCCGCTGTTCTTCACCACAATCTCAGGAACCAAACTGGGGGAGACCAAGGGGTTTGGCAAGAGTGGTGCCCTCCCAGAGCACTGGCAACTGGTGGGGCTCTGTCTTGAGTATAACCTGTCGCACCTCAAAAAACTGCATAGCCTCTACAAAGAGCGTATGTCTGCAGGTCCTGTGGTTCATGCTGCCCTGACGGGCATTAACCTGATGGCGGATATAGTGCTAAGCAAGTACATGAAGAGAATGAAAAGAGGGGAGCCGCCTAACTGATGTTTGTGGCAATCTTCAATACCGCAAGACTAGTAATTATCTAGCACCGCCCTCACGACTCCTTTGTGGTCGCCTTTGAGGGAATAGACATTATGGTCACCGGAAACATCAATGCTCAGGATGCCCAGGCGGGTGTTCATGAGCCCGACCATGGCAGAGACCCCACGATAGCTCACGTCAAAACCCTCTTTGGCCAGATAAGTGAAAACGTCCTCAGTTGTATATGCACCATCGCTCAAAAACAATTTCAAAACGGCCTTCCGAATACCTATGCCGTCTCGCTTAAGGTAATTCCTGAGCCTCTCTTGGATTCGTTCTTCAGCGCTCTCCATCCGGCAAAATCACCGCCCCTTAGCAATGAATTTAAGGATTATAAATCTATTCTCTCCACAACCAGCCCATCTTCTAAGGGGTATCTTTCAATTACTGAAACTGTACAACTGATGCTTTTTAACTCTTTTGAAATATCCTCTAAGATGGGCGCAGCGATGTCAATTCGGCCCTCACGACAGAAATACATCTCGACAGGGACTTCAAGATCCTGCAAAAGCTGCAGGGCCCCAGACAGATCACCTTCGATGGTGCCATGAACGATGGTCCCATCCTCAGTCACAAAATCAAATGCCCGTGCCACACGCTCTGCTCGCCGCTTCAGCCGCTCACGGAGCTGTATCGCATCTTTGAAGCGGGAAGGGCAGTAGTGCACTTTCAGGTCATTGTGCAAGAAGTGCTCCCTTGCGATCTCCTCGCTGCCTTCTGCACCGCAGCCAAGATCCTCAGGCACAAAACCGTGGGCACGAAGGCCTGCAAAGTTGGTCTCTGAGAACTCCAGCTCGTTGAGATTCAAGAAAGCATCTGCCTCCTTGACAGCATCCACTATCCCTGGCGCAGCTTTGAATGCAGGGATCTCGACACCTGCCTCGAGGCCCAGCGACTTGGCATCCAGCAAGATCTCCTTCAGGCCCGAAGGTCCAGTCCAATCTGATTCAGGAGGATGAAAACGGATCTCGTCTAATCCTGCGTCTTTCAGCTTCCTGAGGGCCTCACGCCCGGGAAGGATTCCAGTGTAAAGGTGAATGTGGTGCTCCTGTCCCAACTCTCCCTTTAAGGCCTTTATGCACTCCAAGACGAAGTCCATCTTCATCAGAGGCTCACCGCCTGTGATGCCTGTGCCCAGGGCGCCGATGGCTCTGGCCTCTCTCAAAATGTCTTCAATATCTTGCACTGGAAGCTCATCTGCAAATGCCTTGTCCTGCGAACGTCGCTCCTCCGAGATGGGGCAGTAAAAGCAACTACGATTGCATCTGCCGGTTACAAAGAGCACCAGCCCTGCCCCTTGCTTGCAGATCTGGCAGCCGCGGGAGAGAAAGTTGTAAACGGAGCCCGTGTCGTCCGATTGCCACTCGACCATTTTAATTAGATCATATCCTTTAGTTTAATTAATTTTGGGCTCGTCACTTGTGAGACTAAAAATAGATTAAAAACACGAAATAGATCAAAAAGATTATCAGAGAGAAGGAGAATTAACCTTTAATCCATGGAATATTGTTAAAAATATATTTAAAGGATGGTTGTTTGTGAGAGAATATCTCCTAGGAAACGCGGCAATTGCAAGAGGACTGCTTGAGGCTGGCGTAGGGCTTGTGGCCGGCTATCCGGGCACGCCATCGTCGGAGATCGTAGAGACCCTTGTTGATCTTGTAGGAGACTTGCCAGTGCATGTGGAATGGTCGGTCAACGAAAAAGTTGCTCTGGAGGTGGCAGCCGGAGGCTCCTGGACGGGCGTGCGTGCAGCAGCCACAATGAAGCACGTTGGCCTTAACGTGGCAGCAGATCCTTTCATGACGCTGGCGTATCTGGGCGTGGGCGCAGGATTGGTGTTGATATCAGCAGATGACCCCAACTGTCACTCCTCTCAGAACGAGCAGGATTCAAGGCGCTACGCCCAGTTCGCATCTATTCCATGCCTGGACCCGGCTGATCCCCAGGAGGCCAAGGATATGGCAGCTTTCGGCTTTGAGCTGTCAGAGAGGTTTAATATCCCTGTGATGCTCAGGCCTACGACGCGAGTGTCGCATGCCAGGGCAAATGTACAGTTCGGCGAGCATCAGCCTTCATGCAAAAGTCCTCGATTCGTCAAGAACCCTGCGCGACGCGTGGCCTTGCCTGTGCATGCCAGGCCGCTGCATGCCGAGCTGGTCGGGAAGCAGTCCGCAATTGAGCAAGCGCTGCAAGGCACGAAATGGAATAAGCTCACACTGCGAGCAGACGATGGAATCATCGCATCGGGCATAGCAGGCCTTTATGCAGAGGAGGCAGTTTTGGATCTGGACCTGGACGTATCGCTACTTCGCATTGGAACCTATCCGCTGCCTTCCAAGTTGATAGAGCAAATGCTTGAGCATGTCAAGCGGGTTTTGGTAGTGGAAGAGCTGGAACCAGTGGTTGAAGAGCAGGTGGAAAGACTGGCAAGAAAGGTCAATCCCGCAGTTGAGATCCTTGGAAAGGGTGGCCCAATTTCGCGCGAAGGTGAGCTGGATCTCCTACAGGTTAGAAATGCAGTGGCACGCATGAGAGGGCTAGAGGAAAAGCAGCCGTTGCGAATCATAGCCGCGGATAAGATCCTGCCGCCCAGGCCCCCTGTCCTCTGTCCGGGCTGCAGTCACCGCGCCACCTACTACGCCATGCGCAAGGTCTTCGGCAAGAGGGCCATATATCCAAGCGACATCGGCTGCTACACCATGGCAGTGGGCATGGGCACAGTGGACACATGTCTTTGCATGGGTGCGAGCATCACCCTTGCCAGCGGCATAAGGTTTGGAGGCGAGACTGAGGGCATCTGCTGCAGCCTGGGAGACTCGACGTTTCTGCATGGCGGCATGACAGGCCTTCTGAACGCGGCCTATAACAAAGCCAGGATAACTGTGACAATCCTGGACAACTCCACCACCGCCATGACAGGACACCAGCCACATCCCGGTACAGGGGTTACTGCCACTGGTGAGCCAACGATTAAGGTCTCTTTAGAGGCGCTGGCAAGTGCTTTGGGGGCAGGCCTCGTGGAGACGGTTGATCCAAACGATCTGGAAAGGACCATCGAATGCTTCCAAAAGGCCAAGGAGTTTCCAGGGCTTTCTGTGGTCATCGCCAGGCAGCCATGTGTGATCTTGGCCCGGCGCTCGGGGAGCAGTCGCAGGAGTTTCACTGTGGGCGATGACTGTAAAGGATGCAGGATTTGCGTGGACTATGGCTGTCCTGCCATCGAGTTCGAGGGCGAGAAGGCCAGGATCAATGCGCTATGCACTGGCTGTGGAGTGTGCGCCCAAATCTGCCCCAGCTCTGCAATCTCGGAGGTGGTGAGATGAGGACCTCGGAGTGTGACATAGTAATAGTTGGCGTAGGCGGCCAGGGAGTCATTTTGATCTCTGATGTAATTGGCAGAGCAGCCGTCAAGGCAGGCAAGAGCGTTCGCGGAGCAGAGACGCACGGCATGGCTCAGCGTGGAGGGAGTGTGATCAACCATACTCGAATTGGATGCCGCTTCAGCCCTATGGTTGCAGCAGGAGGAGCAGACGTGCTCCTGGCCCTGGAGCCTGCTGAAGCCCTTCGCTTCGGTCACTTCCTCTCTTCGGATGGCGTAGCTTTGGTGAACACCAGTCCCGTTCTGCCTGTGACTGTGACCACGGGGATTGCTGCATATCCCTCTTTAGAGGAGATCCTCGCTGAGCTATCCAATGTCTGTCGCATGGCGACGCCCATAGATGCCACTGCACTTGCCAAGAAGGCAGGCACCGCTCAGGCAATGAATGTGGTCATGCTCGGTGCGCTCTCCAGGCACATCCCGCTTCCTGAAGATCTTTTGCTGGATGCTCTGGCACAGGTCGTTCCGTCCAAATATCTGGAAGCCAACAGACGGGCTTTTGCCCTAGGAAAAGCTGAAGTAGAATAAGCTGCAGGGAAGATAGTATGGAAGAAGAAAAGAGAGCTGAAGAAGTCTCGACTGAAGAGAAAAAAGTTGAAGGCAACGCAGCGCCAATAGTTACGCGATCCATGATGGATGAGGTCTGTCCAACATGCGGTGCTGAAGCCCCCTCCATGCCCGCGGTGCTCCCAGATCCTAGCTGGTCTACTGAGAAGCTGATCGAGGCCACGAAGGACAAGCACATGCTGGTGCGCTCAAATGCCATCATTCTTCTCTCCAAGCGATCACCCTCCGAGGCGCTTGAGGCGCTCATTGAAGCTCTCAAGGACGAGGAGTATCTGGTCAAGAGCAATGCAATGGTTGCAATTGCAGCATACGGAAAACAGGTGTCGGATCGAATGATCCAGGCCTTGAGCGACGCAGATAAGGATATACGCGCTGGTGCAGCTTGGATTGTAGGAGAGCTGAAGGATAACAGGGCAATCGAAGCACTGGAAAAGGTGGCCAAGGACGACTATCCTCTGGCCAGGATCCAGGCCAAGGCATCATTGCTAGCCATGGGCAGAGGACCTAAGAGTGGATCAAAGGATGAAACACCAAGCGAAGGAGCAAAGGACGCATCAATGGATGAAAAGGTAGATTAGACGACCTTTGACCCATTCCATTCTCTTTTAAATTGATAGGCCATTTCTCAAGCCTCCCATAGCATCGGGGATGCTCTTGCAGGGTCTAATAAACTGCCTCCTCCCCGCTCTCCAAGGCCCGGGTCTTTTGCCCATCACAGCTCTCCCTGGTGAGATAAAAGATATCAAGGATGAGATCGCAATGATGATTATGCAGCGCGAAGTGGGTGGGAGCGTCTACAAAACCATCGAATTGGTGGGTTCATCTCCTATTGGCTGGGAGGAGGCAGTTAAAGGGGCAGTGGATAGAGCATCGGACAAACTGACAAACCTTCGCATCGCCGAGGTCTTGGAGCTGGACACGAAGCTGGCCGACGGTAGGATTGTAGAGTACCGCGCAAAGGTTCGGATATCCTTCAAGCACGAGATCGAGCCGGAGACCCTCTAAATGGTAAATATGGAGCAGCGCAGGCAGGCACTGGCCGATTTTCTGAAGATCGATCCTAAGGAGATAACCGTCTGCTCTGCTCGCATAAATGACATCACAACCATGCAGGCGAGAAAGGTGCTCTACCTGGTGGGCACAAAAGAAGAGGTAAATGCCGGCATTCGCAGCTATTTCGAACACAACCTTGGAGATTTGGATGCGAGCTTCATAGGCTCAAAGGCTCGTCTGGATGCCAGCGATGCACAGCTTGTGGAGAGGCTCTGCGAGATACTAAGCGAGGAGATATCCACTGAGATCTTAAACGAAGCCCTTTTGTTCATAGTCAAGAAGTGCGGAGACCTTCAGAGCCTCATCGATGCAACCGCAGCTGAGGTGGACAGAGGCGAGTTCCTGGCAGTGGATGGCATGGAGCATGTCTTCGAGGATTATCTCATCTACAAATTCCGTGAAGGGCGGTGCTCGGACTTCGATTAATTTGCCTGAGCATTGCCTCCCCATGCCCCATTGATCTTTCGGCTGTCATCTAGATCCTGGCTATCGAATATCACCAACTCGAAGAGGAGCTTGTCCTCGTCGATCTCAACATCCACCCCGTAGCTTTCTCTCATCTCTTCGAAGATATCTTCGTCCATCACCAGGCCGTGTTCGAGCTCAAAGCCCTCGATCTCCTCAATACATACGCCATGATCGGACGCTATCTCAGCCTTGATCTTCTCGAAGTCCTCTATATCCTCTGCAGCCATAAGGGATATCTTGAAACCCTCTATTTTGTCCTCAAAGAAATCTATCTTTAGAAGGAAACTCTGGGAACCGGTTTCAATTTCTTTCATGCCCTTGCTCTTCAGATCGTCTATCAGGGGCTTTGAGAGCTGGAGCTGCTCGGATGCATGGTGCATGGCTTCGAAGAGATCTACGTGGGCACCAACCACATCATCGACGATCTCATTCCAGATATCATATGTAAGGCAGAACAAGGCACGCACCTTTTGGCTTTAGTATGGTCTGCTGGTCTTCTTGAGGTCAGAGACAAAATCATCCATGAGATTCTTATTCCTCAGAACCGCTGCAGGATGATAAGTCACAATACAGCGATCATGCAGGATCCTGCCACGCAGAGCTGTGATTCCCTGCATTCCGAGGATCGCTTGTGCGGCCACGTTTCCCATCAAGCATACAACCTGCGGATTCAGCATCGTCATTTGAGCCTTCAAGTAAGGATGGCAGGCCACAATCTCGCTGCGCTTGGGCTTTCTGTTCTTCGGCGGGCGGCATTTCACGACGCTGGTTATGAACACCTCTGATCTGTGCAAGCCCGCGTCAAATAGAGCGCGGTCCAGCAGCCTTCCGGCTCGGCCCACGAAAGGCCTTCCAGTGAGGTCCTCCTCCCGGCCAGGAGCCTCTCCTATCAGCATAATCTTTGCAGGACAGGGCCCCTCTCCAGGCACTGCCTTGGTGCGGCCTAATGATAGATCGCATAGCTTGCAAGAGCAGATTTTCCTGTGCAAGGTTGTGAGATCCTCGATGTTAGATAGGTTCATGCGACCACCGCGATTTGATTTTCCTTCATGTTTATGAACCATCCCATGATGAAGACCCTATGATGAAAACGAAAGGTTCTTATTCGCTTAAAACTCCTAATGCCTTATAAGGAGGTTGCTTGGATGCAGTTCGCAGAGTGGACCTATCCGCTGAGGAAGTTCGATGATATATACTATACTATCGAGAGGATCGTTTACGGCAAAGGTGAGCTGATGGGCTTCACCACAGAGGACATTTACAATAACCTCCGAGATAGGCGCTTTTTCCAGGATGCGCAGGACCTGGACAGATATTTGCTTGAGAACGGCCGGAAATATAAGATCCAAAAGACAGATGGCGTGTGGGAGCGCTACTACTAGCGCTTCAATGAATCTTTTCTGTGAAATAGATATTCCTTTCGTCTATTCCCAGTTCCATGAACCTGCCTGTGGCCAGAATGCTATGACTGTACTTGAGCGGTGCAACCCTGGTCCCTGATGCCACCACAGATTCGGCAGGCAGTGTGACATTCTCGCCAATGACTGCAACCTGGCCTGCACTATTTGCCCCATTTCCGCCCAAAACGCTATGCTCTTCGATGGTCGTGTGTCGGCCCACGATGGTGCGATAAATTGAGGTCATGTGCTGGATATTGGCAAAGCTCATGATCATGCTCTCGCGAATCTCCACGTCTCGCTCGATAAGGCTGGTGTGGCCGATATGAGAGTTCTCGATGATAACGCCCTTCTCAATGTGACAGTTTCTGCCGATGGATACATTCCCCACCAGCTCGATATCCCCCGAATCCAGATATCTCTCGATCTTGCTCAAAGTGGAGGGATGTATCCACTGGTTTGGACGATAATGATACTTGCGATCGAAGTGCCGAACACGTCCGCTGAGACAGTCTATGGCCGCCTGGTGCAGTCTCTCGGGCGTTCCGATATCTATCCAGTAGCCAGAGATGGGGTAGCCATAGACAGGATAGCCGTTCTCGGTCAGATAAGGTATAAGATCCCCACCGATGTCGCGGGCCCGATCCCCCATCTTCTGCAGAACGTCGCGAATCTCGGGCGAGAATAGATAAAAAGCAGTGTTTATCATCCTGCTGGGCTCGCTTCCAACTTTTGGCTTCTCCACAAATCCTTTGATTCGCATCTCATCGTCTAACCTGGCAACACCGTACTGTGAGACGTTCTCATCGGGACCCAGCTCCTTCAGGGCCACTGTGAGGACGGGCTTGTGCTTGTGATGGAACTCGACGAAGTCCCTAAGGTCGATATCGATGAGGTTATCGCCCGAGACCACCAGCAGATCGTCCTTGATGTCGAAATAATTAATACAATAGCGCATAGAATCGGCGCTACCTGTGTCGTTGTAGAGCGGCTGATAGCTGAAGTCCTGGTGGTCGGTGATGCCCAGGCGCTTGAAGAAGCCCTCGCCCGCTTTGAAGTAATTGCTGAGGTTGAGGGTATTGCTCGCGCCCTTGCTGCCCAGAATGAACCTGCGACAACCTTGACTTGCCAGAACTCGAAAGAGATTGGCAATGATCGCCGTGTCGCAAATTTCTACCAGGGGCTTGGGCTGATCCAGAGTAAGGGGATAGAGCCGCGTTCCTGAGCCCCCTACTGTAGCAAGGACTTGAGGAAACATGGCTTGGGAGTTTGATTGCACAAATATTAAGCCTGTCGCCTCGCAAAGCCCTCTATGTCTAGTAGCCGCGCATAATCTTCATTATGATTCGTGCGATCATGAAGGCTATCAGGAACAATATGATGTAGAATATTATGGTTGCGATTTCCATGATCGATTCTCAGGCATTTCTGGTTTATAACCTTGACTGGGAAAAGTCATTTCGTTCGTATACCATTGGCGATTCCAGTCCAGGGCTCTTTGCCAGCCGAGAACGCTCTGTAATTTCCAGATACCAAGTCGCCGTTTGTCGTCAGAGCAAGCCTGTATAATCTGACGGTCCCAAGAGATGTAATGTCCAGGTTTAATCTATCCCTCTCAACTGAGCCAGAAGCGGAAACCTCCATAGTATCACCGCCATCATTCATGCTACCCGTTCCGAAGATCGCATCTTCTGACTGGAATAAAGTCAGGGACAGCTCTCTGGTTTTACTGTCTCTGAGCTCAAATGACCAGCTTCCAGCTACATTTGTCTTCGAGGATGAGGTGCTCGCAACCTGATGCTGGACAGCATCATCGGCATTTACAGAATCACTGGATCGCGGGGTGCTCGTGGCGTTTCCTGATTTAATGCCAGGCATTGTAAAATTGACTTTGGTCTCCTTGCTCCAGAGCATTCTGGATTCACGGGGATTCTCGGGAAAGCTGCTGCTATGGGCGTAAATTCCATTGCTCTCATTTATAAGTTGATCCACAGATTTGCCTGCGGTATCATAAAATGAGAAAGCATTGATGGAGAACAAAGCAAGTATGATCGACGACCATACGATCTGCGTTGTGAGTCTCATGCTTCTAAAACCTTAAAATTGAAAATGATGGTTGACCTATTAAGACTTGCGATATATTGCATATTAGCGATATATTGCATATTATTAGGAGGGAGGCAAAAGTCTTGGATGTAGGAGGGAGAAAAGAGTTAGTCGACTTTTGCCAAGCACATCATACGTCAATGGTCGTATTTAAGGATTTCGTTTCGCATGGGTTCCCACGCAAAAGAGGCGCTTGGTCGGGATGTACCACATGTATATAACGTCGAACGCCGATCTAAAATCGGGCAAAGGTCGAGACAACATCTGTCCTAATACCCTGTGCTTCATCATCGACTTTGCCCTTCCTCCCATTCCCTGTCGCATCGAATGCATTTCAATGTTGCAGCTCAAATCCTTTTTCTCTTTTACCTTCAATATTATCTGTTGTTTGGGTGGAATGTAATATGAGGAGAATGGCGCTAGTTATGATCCTGATCTGTCTTACAGTCCCCTCCCTGGCTCTGACTGAGTATCAAAGGGGCGTGCTGGATGGGCTCAAACAGTGTAGGTTCATGGCCCAAATGTACGATCAGGCCCGAGGAGGAGATATTACCTCGTATAACCAGGCCGTTGTTAAATACAATGCCTGGATAGAGAGCATCTTTGGAAAAAATGAATCTTTGATGCTTAAAAATATCACTGAACCTGAGCAAGCGCAGCCTTACAGCATCAGCAAGACCTTCACGCCTGTGCACTCGATCGACGCAAGTTGGAACCAGACGCCAAGGACATTTCAGGAAACGCAACCACAGCCAAATGCCTATGGAATGATTTATGGGTATCCTGCTGAGACGTATTACTCCATAGGACCTGCTCTTAGTTCTTTCTAGATCGGGGTAAAAAGATGCGGGCTTTCATTCACAGGATCAGGTTTATATCCCGATTCAGATGTTAACGATCTCAGAGGCGTCAAGATGAGATGGGAACTTTCATTGATGCTGCTATTTGCCTTAAGTCTCACAGCCAACATTATGGTCACTGTAGCAGAGGACACCCTGGCACAGAACTTCACGGAGCATTCCTGGGTCTTTGTCAATGGCTACATGGATGAGTCCAGAGTACTCCAGACCCAGACAGGTTTTAGCGGCCAGAAGATCGTGCTGGGGACCAGAGGGAGCGGAATGGCCACAAGGACCATCGACTCCGAAGTCTACAGGGACTCGAGTGTGGACGAGGCATCCCTAACCATTTCGGCAGACTATGATTACAAGCCGTATTCGGCCCCGCTTACGCAAGGCGACCTCAAAAATGCCCTCTGCGCCAAGAACTATCAGGTGGGCTCAGTCTATTCCGAAACCTATTACATCGACAAAGATCTCATCAAGGACACAACGATCTACCAGAACGATAACATGTCCGTCTACCAGATCAGCTCCGAGATTCAGGGGACTGCCAAGATCGGCACACGTGTGCAAAAGAACGCAAAGACCGTGCCATCCTATATGATGCACGGAACTTATGTTGGATACGCACAGATACGATCCGAGACCATCGTGGGCAACAGCTCCGTCTTGACCTTGCCCTGTCCGTGATGATCCCTAATTTGATGCCAGCTTTCGGACTAGGGCCATGATCCCCGGTTTCCTGGTCCTCTCGGAGCTGCTGGTGAGCCCCATCTCCATTCCGAGGGAGCCCATCATCTCCTTATTGAACCTGTCGGAGATCTCATCGAATATCCTCTTGTAGGCAACGCAGTGCGGGTCGACGCCTTTGATATCTCCGCTTGCAGGGACCATTGCGTTGTACGGACAGCCTCCTCGACAGTAGCGGATGTGTTTGCAGCTCTTGCAGTTCAAGTCCACAAATTCCTTAAACCGGAGCATGCGCATCCCGGCTTCAGATCCTGCCAGGTCAGCCTGACTTGGCCTGTCCCGGACATTTCCCATCACGTACTGCGGCATGCCGACAAAACGATAGCAAGGATAGATGCTGCCGTCAGGGCCCACTGCGAAGGTATTCTCCATGCAGTCCACAAAGGTGCAGACAGTGCCCCTGCCAGTAAAGACGCATCTGCAATAGTCGTTTATGTTTCTGACCTCGATCTGATCCATGTTCTCCAGGTACTTATCCATGAGATAGACCAGCAGGTCCCCGTACTCCTCCGGCGGAAGCGCCCATTTATCCGGGTCGTCGCTGCGCAGGGATGGGAGCGCGGGGTGCAGCTTCATCGTCAAGCCGTTATCCAGGAAATAATTGAATATGTCCTCTTTGAACTTGACCGAATACGATGTAAATGTGCAGATGAACTGTACCTGCAGTCCGTGCTCTTTGGCGATCTCATAGCCCTGCATCGTCCTCTTGTAATACCCTTCCGACCTCTGAAAATCATTTATTTCCAAAGGCCCGTCCAGGCTGGAGCCGATGGGAATCTGATACTTGGCAAGGACTTCGGCCAGTTCATGAGTGAGCATCCAAAGGTTGGTCTGCAAAGCGAAGTTCGGGCTCAGATGCGTCAGGGACGAGAGCAGAGGCAGAGCTTTACGATAGAAATCAGCTCCTGCAAGAAGCGGCTCGCCTCCGTGGAAGGTGAATGTGACAGGATCATTCCGAAAAACTTTGAGCCACTCCACAATATCTTCAACGGTCTCAATGCTCATTACGGGAGATCCGACCTCTGAGCTCCAGCAGTAAGCGCATTTGGAGGGACAGCCCAAAGTTGGGATGATCATGACATGAAAAGGCCTTTTCCGAAGCATCATTTTTTGGGCCTCATCAAAGTACTAATAGTTTTCCTGAATCTTCGAGCCTTAAACGCCAATAGCATTGATGGCCTCGATCAATTCTTTGAAGGCTTCGACTTCAATGTCCAATACCTCTCGCGCATTCATGGAGATGCTCATCTCTCCGTCGACAGTGAGCATATCCGGACCCCTGACCACGAGCCTGTTCCTTCCGTCACGACTGAGGATCTTCGTTATCTCTTTATCGTGGGCCAGGGTTCGGCCCGGAATGAGCACTGTGTCCTTGACCTCGGCGAGGTCCAGGTCCAGAAAATCCTCAATGGTAATCAAGCAGCCAACGTCCTTTGATGTCGCGACCACATTTACATCTTCGCTAAGTTGTAGAAAGATGGCCTTCAACATGGGCTGAGCTATCTTGCTGGTGATGATCGTGGCGCCTCTTCGCAAAGCTGGCAGCCTGTGAATTTCTTCCGGGTGCGCTGCAAGGGCGAATGGGGCACCTGTCGCAGGGTCCCACAGAGGAGTCCCTGTTACCCGAAAGCTATGCCTGTTTGCTGTTTCTGAAACGATTCTTCTGAACTCTTCGACGGTGTGGGGCGTCACGCCAGGGATTATGGGCTCATTTCCCAAAATCAAGCCCTGCTCTCGGAGGTTGGCGAATCTCATGAGAATCAGCCCCTTTGCACCCATCTCCTCCAGGTCGCAACAGGTCTTCTCCAGTTCTGGGCCGTCGTTGACGCCCGGAATCAACACAGCCGCACAATAAACGTCGCAGCTTTCGCAGAAGATCTTGAGGTTGGACAGTGCCACCTCTGGATGCCTATCGCCCATATACCGACGTCGCATCTCGGGCCGCGTGGAGAAGACCGTAAAGGAGACCTCTCGCACTCCAGCCTCCACCAACGCCTCAGCTTCATTTTCACGTGTAAAGCCCTTGCCGCTGGTATAGCCCAGGTGGATGGGAACAAATCCCTGACTCACCGTTTTTGTCAGGGGCAATAGCTCTGGGTAGCAGCTCAGGTCTCCGCCGCCGCTGATGGTGACCTTGTCAGGTATGGAGCCATAGGCCTTCTGTGCCACCTCGAAGACGACCAGATCCATGGGCTTGAAGCCTGGGTAGCCTTCAACGATGGCGCGGGAGCAATAGTCGCAGCCCTTCTTAAAAGGCATGCAAAACTTGCAGCCGAAGGGCTGTATGCTCTTCACCCCCCTGAAATAGCAGTAGCTGCAAAAGCCTCTGCAGTCCAGCCCCGGCCTTCCACCGACGTCGGCGAGAATCTCCATACTGAATTTGGAATCTTGCAGAGGGTAAATAGGTTTTGGACTATCGGATGAGATTGAGGGCTATGATCCAATAAATCAGAAACAAAAGAGTACCTTCCAGGCGTGTGATAGTGTTATTAATGGACATGAAACCCAGAAGGATGGAGAGCAGGGTCATGGCAGGGAGGGTGGCGAAGAGAAAGGAGCTATCGACAGATACCACGCCAAATAATGAACTGCTGCCCAAAATTATCAGGGAATTGAATGTATTTGAGCCTAGAACATTGCCCATTGCAATCTCTGCTCTTCCACTTCTTGCAGCTATCACACTGGTGGCAATCTCAGGCAGAGACGTTCCCAGAGCAATAAAGAAGAAGGCTATTTGCGATTCACTTAAGCCCAGGCTATCTGATATGTCAAGTGCAGAAGAGACCAGATATCTGGCGCCGATGTAGAGCAGTGCCAATCCCAGAACAAAACCCAGCAGGTGCCTGAAATCAAATCTTTCATTCGTTGTATTATTTGATTCGCGATGCTGTGAGATCTCGTGATAAATAAAGGCCAAATACATTAATATCAGTAGTAAGCCTTCAATCCATGTTATGCGAAGGTCTATGAATACAACGAACGTAGCTACTACGGAGGCGAGCAGAAAGGGTATATCGATGTCAGTTATCTGTCTGCTTACATAAATGGGATAAAGCATGCTGGCCAATCCCAGAGCCAGGCCGATGTTGGCCACATTGGAGCCCAAAGCATTGCCTACCACAATGCTTGGATGGCCAGACAGCATGGCGATGATGGATGATGCCAATTCAGGCAGGGATGTTCCAAAGGCAACGATGGTTGCTCCGATAACGAATTCCGAGACTCCAGCTGCTCTCGCAATGTGTCGGGCACTGTTGGTAAGGAACTTCGCACCTGAGAAAAGGGCTGTGAGGCTCAGGAAAAATATGAGATATTCCAGCATCAAAGCACACCTTTTGGGCCTCATCCCATAATAATCTATCGAGATATATTGCTTATGTTAGTCATGATTGAACGCTGTTTAATGACATGTCATCAAATAGGAAAATGATATATACATCCTTGAATACATACTTAAGTTAAAGTATTGAATCCCTGATCGGCAGGCCCCCTGAAAGATCGGCTGGAACGCGCTGAGAGTTCACAGAAAATTAAGCAAACGGAGGTAACCTTTGTACATCAAAGAGGTCGAGCTTAAGAATTTCAAATCCTTTGGCAAAAACATCAGGGTTCCTCTGAAGAACGACTTCGTGACGATCACAGGACCTAACGGTAGCGGCAAGTCTAATGTAGTCGATGCCCTGCTCTTTGCACTTTGCCTCTCCAGTTCGCGGGCCATGCGTGCGGAGAGGCTCCCTGACCTGATTTATCGTGGAGATGGCGGCAAGAACCCGGACTATGCTCAGGTCACTGTTCGATTGGATAACACGAGCCGCCTTTTTCCTTTGGACCAGGACATCATCGAGGTCTCAAGGAAGATCAAGGTAAACCACGATAAATACGCCTCATCTTATTATTTTAATGGAAAGGCATGCAGCCAGGCGGAACTCCAGGATCAGCTCTCCAAGGCGGGCATCACTCCAGAGAGCTACAACATAGTCATGCAGGGCGATGTGACTCGCATCATCGAGATGACGCCTGTGGAACGGCGCAAGATCGTGGATGAGATCGCAGGCGTCTCTGAGTTCGACGAGAAGAAAAAGAAGGCGATGGATGAGCTGGATGTAGTGCGCGAGCGCATCGCAAGGGTGGACGTCATCCTCGAGGAGGTGAGCATGCAGCTTGCCAGGTTGAAGGAAGAACGCGACAAAGCCCTCTCCTACCAGGCTCACCGCGAGGAATTGAGAAGGCAGGAGGCTTTTTTGCTGCTGGCCAGGCTGAAGGAAGCGTCCACTGAGCTCTCCGGACTGGAGGATGAGGTTCGCACCCTCAAAGCCAAGAGAGAAGACCTTCTGCATAGGTCGGAGAGCAAGAAGGCAAAGCTTGCTGCCCTAGATGAGCGACTGCAAAATCTCAGCTCAATGATCACTCACAAGGGGGAGGATGAGCAGATTGAGGTGAAGCGCAGGATCGAGGAGCTGAAAGGAGAGATAGCTCGTGAGGCCAGCAGGAGAGAGATGGCCGAGATGGCTATTGCTGAGGCAGAGGAGCAGCAGAAGACCTGCTTCATTCAGATCGGCAACGTAAACCAGGAGCTGGAGGAGCTTGCAGAGAAGGTGAGGGACGCCAGTTTGCGCGGGGCAAGCCTGAAGGGTGAACTGGACGAGCAGATTGAGACGCTCTCAATGGCCCAGGAAAAGCTCGCCTTGGCCGATGCCAGGTACTCTCTCATAAGGGACGAACTTTCAGGTGCGCGTGCCCTGCGGGAGGAGGCAAAAGCAAAACTGGGAGATTTAGTGAGGGAGAGAGACAGGCTGCTGGATGCCACACGGCGCTGCGACCTGGAGAGGGAGGAGCTCTCTGAGGGCATCAAGGAGGCGATCGATGCTTTGGGCACTGTGGACCACGAATCAGAGCAGCTCAGGACAGAACTTGCAGCTCTCAATGTCAAGGCTATGGAGCAGGAACGCGACAGGGACGACCTGGAAGCAGGCCGGTTGCGTCTTCGCAGGGAGATTGCGGAAGCTGAAAGAGAGTTGCAGCGGCTTCAAAGCGAGTATGCCCGCGCCGACGGTCGTCTGAGGGCAACAGAAGACAAGGCAGGCTACAGCAGGGCAGTGGATGCGATCAGATCGGCCATGAAAAGGCAGATGCTGCAGGGTCTCTACGGAACTATAGCGGAGCTTGGAAATGTAGGTTCACGCTATTCTGCCGCTCTTGAAGTAGCAGCAGGTGGACGATTGCAGAGCATCGTCGCAGCCACTGATGCGGATGCTGCTTATGCTATCGAATATCTGAAGAGGTCTCAGATCGGCCGTGCCACCTTTCTGCCCCTCAACAAGCTGGATCGGGGCAGCCTCCCTTCCAAGCCAAACCATCCCGGGGTCGTTGACTTTGCCCTGAACCTTGTGGACTTCGACCCCAAGTTCATGCCTGCCTTTTGGTATGTCTTCCGGGACACTTTAGTGGTGGAGAACCTGAATCATGCCAGACAGCTCATGGGCAGATATCGGATGGTAACACTGGAAGGAGATCTCGTTGAGAAGTCTGGAGCCATGACCGGCGGCCACTATCGCTCCAAGATGAAGTTCGCAGCGGAAGAGGAGAAAAAGTTGAAAGAGTTGTCCGAGAGGATCGCCTTGGCAGAATCTGGGCGCAACACCAATCTGGACAAGTTGGATCGAGTAGAGGAGCAGGTCGCCCATATTACAAGGGAGGTAGAAGAGCTGAACAAGGCGATATCCAGGAAGACCTTCCAGCTCGACGAGCTCGCTGCCTCCAAGCCCAGGCTGCAGAGGTCCATTCAGGAAAGACGCGAGCGGCTGGTGCAGATGGAAAGAGAATCTTTGACCTTCAAAGAGCGGCTCGATCAGCTCGATGTGGAGATCAAAGAGACCGAGGACGTCCTGGGAGAGGTGCAGCGGAAGATCGAGAGGCTCGAGGGCGATCTTTCGGGCTCTGAGATCCCAGAACTGAACAAAGCAGCCGACGGCGCAAATATGGAGATCAAGCGTCTCCAGGAGAGGCTGGCAGGCATTGACGCCGAGATTCTGAAGTACAGGCTTCGGGAGGAGAGTGGCCAGGAGAAACTGTTGGAGCTCCAGGCTCGAAGGGAGGCTCTGGATATGCAGAAGATGGATGCTCTGCAGCGCAAAGAAGCAGCTTCAGCGGAGATTCTGTCCTTGGAAGAGCAGCTCAGGGCTTCACAGGAGCGCGAGGCTGAGATAGAGGTTGAGCTGCACGGCCTGAAGGGCGAGAGAGGTGAGCTGCTGGAGGTCATCCTCAGCCTTCAAAGGGATGTGGATCAGGCAGAGCGGGAGATGGACAGAATCGATGCCAGACTTTCGGCCACGCTCTCAGCCAGAGACGCCATACAGCTAAGGGTAAGCGGCCTGCGCACAGAGATCGAGTCGTGTGGCGTGGACTGCACAGAAGAGCCACCACAGAGCGAGACGGTGGCAGAGAAGATCCAGGCCCTGGAAAAGGCCATGTTGGACCTTGAGCCCGTGAACATGCTGGCAATCGAGGAGTACGATCATGTCAAGATGCGGCACGACATATTGCAGCAGAGACGGACGACTCTGAGCGATGAGCGCGAGGCCATCATCGACAAGCTGGAAAAATATGATCAGATGAAAAGGGATGCATTCCTTGCCAGCTTCTCCGAGATCAACAAGAACTTCAAGCAGATCTTCCAGGAGCTTTCCAATGGCGACGGCGATTTGATATTGGAAAATCCTGAGGACCCGCTTTCAGGAGGCATGAGCATCAAGGCCCGGCCTGCGGGCAAGCCCTTCCATCGTTTGGAGGCCATGTCAGGAGGCGAGAAGAGCCTGACTGCCCTCTCCTTCATATTCTCCATCCAGATGTACCGGCCAGCGCCATTCTATGCCATGGACGAGATCGATATGTTTCTGGATGGGGCCAATGTGGAGCGAGTGGCCAAGCTGATAAAGAAGATCTCCAACAGGGCCCAGTTCATAGTAGTATCCTTGCGAAAGCCTATGATCTTGCAGTCGAAGTTCACCCTTGGAGTAACCATGCAGGAGGACAACCTGTCCACTGTAACTGGAATTTGTACCAGCTAGAGGCGACCTTGACAGAAGATCCATCCACTCCGGAAACTCGAAAAGACCGGGAAGAGTTCGAGTTTGGCGAGCCCGCGGAAGTTCTCGTAGAGCTTGCCAAGCGAGGCGAGATCGACCCATGGGACATCGACATTGCTCAAACCACAGAGAAGTTCCTGCAGTACATTGACTCGCTGCAGAAGCGTGACCTGAGAATCCCTGCCAGAACGCTGCTTTACGCTAGCGTCCTCCTGCGCATGAAGTCCGACTCACTGGAAGGGCAAAAGGAGGAAGCTTGCGAGCAGGAGCCGGAAGAGCTGGAACCACCAGAGCCGCTGCAAGTCGATGCCCTTCCCCGTCCGCCTGTGAGACGGCACACCAAGCGGCCAGTAACCCTGGATGAGCTCATCACAGAGTTGAAGAAGGCGGAGATGGTAGGCCGCAGGAAGGCAATGCGGGAGCGGTGGCCGAGCACTGAGGAAACTGCTCTGGATCTTTCCCACGATGAGGGAATTGAAGACAGGATCCGGGCGCTAGGACCTATACTGGATGAAATGTTTATGGCAAAAAAGAGGGTCTTGTTCCATGACATAAACAGCAAGAGCGAGGACGGTGTTACAAATTACATCTCTTTGCTGTTTATGGCACACAGAAAACAGGTATGGCTGGAGCAGGAAGAGATATTCGGAGATCTGTACGTTAGCAGGCATCCGTGAAGTTTCGGCAAAAATGTTATGGATGAGGTCAGGCATAAATTAGCCTCTCTGTACCTTGAATTTGATACATCCAATAATAATTTAACCAAAATTGTTATTAAGAATAATGTTGTAACTATCCCATTGTCTTATTAACCAATCAAAGGAGGGATTGAAATGAATAATAGAACGTCATTGATATCGGCAGTCTCATCGCTATTATTGCTGGTACTCCTGGGCACGTTTGCTGCATCAGGAGCAGACTATCCCCTGACCATTACAGACTCAGCAGGAAGAGAGATAACCTTCACAATGCCTGTTGAACGTGTGATAGTGCTCAACTCCGATGCGGCTGAGGCCATGGCAGTGCTTGGCGCAACTGACAAAGTTGTCGGGGTCTCAGATACAGTGATAAAAAAGGGCTACTATTTCCCACAGCTTAAGAAAAAGCAGAGCGTTGGCAAGTGGAACCAACCTGATTATGAGATGATAGGGGAGATCGCGAAGGGCGGCGAAGAGAGCATCAAGCCCGACATCATAGTGATTGGATACAGCTATCCAGACAAGTCCTACGGCATCTATGGTGTGGAGAAGGGATTGAAACCCTTCCAGAATATCCAGGCAGTAGCTCTGGACTTTTACAAGGCTGAGAACATGACCCGCGAGATTGAGATCCTGGGCAAGATCCTGAACAAAGAAGACGCAGCTCAGGATTATATCAACTGGTATGATGGTAAGATCTCCGATGTGGAGCAGGCTGTCAAAGACCAAAACAAGCCCAAGGTTTATGCTGAATGGAGCTCTACAGCAGGTGATCTCTCAACCCTTGGATCAGGTTCGGGCTTTGATCAGGTTTTGAGCAAGGCCAATGGATATAATATTGCCAAGAAGTTAAATGATGCATATCCTAAAGTGGGCTGGGAGTGGGTCATAACCCAAAATCCGGAAGTGATAATCAAGAGGCAGACTCAATCATCAACCCAAACACAGATAGGCTGGCAAAAAGGGCCTTCTTCGGACACCGTATCTCTTGAAAATGTGAGAAATGAGATCCTGTCCCGCTCAGGTGCAAGTGGTATTTCTGCGGTCAAGGCGAACAAAGTTTACGTAATGGACTGGGATGTTCTCAACGGCCTGGATCAGGTCGTGGGCATCACCTATTTGGCAAAATTGCTCCATCCCAGCGTTGATCTTGACCCAATTAGCGTTCATAAGGAATACCTGAAGCGTCTGGGCCTCGAATATCCGGAGGGAAGAACCTTCGTATACCCGGAGCTGCCTAGCAAGTAGCGGCTCTGGTCGCATTTTCTTTTTTTTTGATCAGAGCCCAACGCTCCCAATTTCTCATGTATATGAATCGCAACCTTGCGATTCATGATGCCTATTTGGCGTCGCTTAATTTCGGGTTAAACCTGCAATGATAGCCTTGTTTTCAACGTTTCAGTGCTCAAATGATGGGGAGCTTGGGATCAGAGGCTTTCGTACACCTTCTGTATGGTCCTCTCGTTCATCTCCCAGAACCTGTAATCCTCCTCGCCGAGCTTCTCTGGTTCTCGCTCAATGCTCTCCAATATCGCGCCCTTCAATTCTGTGCTCTTCACAACTACCAGGTTCTTTCTCTGCTCTTCTGCGGTCACGCCAGAAGCAACTACAATCTTTCCAAGTGCCAGATACTCGTTGAGCTTCCAGACACTTTTTTCAGTGGAGTATGCACTTAGAGCATTCTCCTTTCTTGGTATCAGGCAGAGCCCGGCTTTTCTCAAAAGGGAGGCAATCCTCTCGTGCGGCTGCCAGCCAAGTTCCAACACATTCGAGGGCTTTCTCCAGAGGTACCACTCTGCAAATGGCCCGCCACCTATTATCCAGAACTCTTTTTCGGGGATTGCTCTTGCAGCTTTCAGAAGTTGTTCTATCCCTTCTTGGGTGCAAATCCTTCCTATGAATATTATCGGCTCTTTTCCAGGCGCAACTGTCCATTCCAGGCCATCGGTGTCGGTCTTCGTCTCTACGAAAGAGCGGTATGGATAGTTGGGAATCACATGCACCTCTTTTTCTGGCGCATACTCCAACACCTTCCGCTTCAGTGGAGCATTGACCGTCGTGATGACGTCCGCACACTTTGCCAGTTCCCTCTCGAAGCGCTCAGCGAATATTCTGCCAGGTGAGCCAAAGGTCTGCTCAACCTCGATGCCCCAGGGGGATCTGTAGTCATAAATGAGCTTTTCGAAAGCCTCTTTGCGCAGACCTGCAAAGCCGTGATAGATCACGTCAGGAACATTGAAGATGTGTACGACGTCCGGTTTTCTCTCTTTCGCAATCTTCTTTGCCAGGCTGGATATTGTAATCCAGTTCCTGGTTTCAAAAGAGGGAATTATCACCTCATGCCCCTGAGACCGCAAAGTCCTACCGAACATCTTCAGGCGAGTGGTCTTGTCCGGCTGGTTTGCTAAAAGCAGTATCTTCAAGATCTTGCTCCCTCAAGCGAACCGGAAGCCAGCTTCTCAATCAGTTCTGCGGATTTCGCGCTTGCATCCCCTTTTCCGAAAACATCACGCCGCTCTTGGGATGGCACAAAGTCCCTGGCCAGGCGAACGATCTCATCCTTATCTCGGCAGGCGAGCACATTCCATCCATCTTCGACCGTCTCGACCCATTCAGTCTCCTCTCTCAGGGTGATGCAGGGAACATTCAGCAGATAGGCTTCTTTTTGCACCCCGCCCGAGTCCGTTATGATCTTTTTTGCACTCTTTTCCAGCGATATCATATCCAGGTAACCAACGGGCTTGATGACCCTCACCTTCCGATTCAGATCCTCCCACAGGCCAAACCGCCTCAGGTATTTCTCTGCCCGTGGATGGCAGGGAAATACAACGTCCCCCAGCTCTTCCAGCGCTTCGATGATTGCTTTGAGCCTCTCCGGATCATCGGTGTTCGATGCCCTGTGGATGGTGGCCAGATAGTATCCTTTGCTCTTCAGTTTCAGGTCCTCCAGAATATGCGACCTGATCTCTGCGATCTTCGCGCAGTCTCTTTGGGCGTCCACCATCACGTCACCCGTCAGATAGACGTTCTTTACGATGCCCTCTTCTCTCAGGTTTTCCACGGCAGTCTCTGTCGGGCAGAGCAGCAGATCTGAGCAGTGGTCCACAAGCACTCTGTTGATCTCTTCGGGCATGCTTCTATCGTAGGATCTGAGACCCGCTTCGATGTGAGCAACCTTTATGTGCAGCTTTGCTGCTGCCAGTGCTCCTGCCAGGGTGGAGTTGGTGTCTCCGAATACCAAAACCACATCTGGTTTTTCCCGTATCAAGACCTCCTCTACCTTCTTTAGCATCTCTCCAGTCTGAAAGCCATGGCTGCCCGAACCTATGCCCAGATGGTAGTTTGGAGATGGTATGCCCATATCGTCGAAGAATATCCTGTCCATCTCATAATCATAATGCTGTCCAGTGTGGATTATTACCTCATCCAGCCTCTTTCGTAGCTCTCTTGATACTGGGGCAAGCTTGACGAAGTTCGGCCTGGCTCCTACAACTGATGCTACTATCATCTTGTTGAATCGCCACCTACAATCGTGAACTTCAGCTCAAATGGATCGAAGATCAAGTCGGACTCCTCTGGTCTGATGTACCTCAGCCCTTTGCTTCTCACCATATCCTCCGATAGCAGGGGATCAGCAGCGTAGACGTCTAATCCCTTCTCTGCAAGCATCCTGGCCAGTGCCAGGTTGCGGCTGTGGTAGAATTCCTTCACACCCTCGCGGAAGGTGATGCCCTTGATGCAGATCTTCACCATTGAAAGGGGTTTGTCGACCTTCATGCATTCCAGAAGGATCCTCTTTGCCCAGTACTGCACCATCTCATCGTTGACCTCGCGAGAGGTGCGCAACAGGCGGCAGCAACTGAACTTCTCGCGCCTCTCCATCTCTTTTATCAGGAACCACGGGTAAACAGGTATGCAGTGGCCGCCTACTCCAGTGGATGGCAGATGTATATGGCAGAACTGATGGTTCGCATTCTCCCTGGCCTCAAAGAAGTCAATCTCCATCTCCTCGCATATCTTGAAAAGCTCGTTGGCCAAAGCTATGTTCACGTCGCGATAACAGCCCTCCATCACCTTTATCATCTCGGCAACTTTCGCGGACGAGACCAGATGCAGATTCGAGATGAACTTCTTGTAAACCTGATAGGCTCGAAAGCCGCTTTCTTCATCGGTGCCGCCTATGACTTTTGGAAACTCTCTCAGACGGGAGATGCTGTATCCTGTCATTATCCTCTCAGGCGAGTAGGCCAGGAAGAAATCTGAAGGCTCAAGGCCGCTGGACTCGCAAAGCCATGCTCTGATCCTCGTCTCTGTGGTGCCTGGCGGAAAGGTGGTCTCCAGGACAACCAGGTCTCCCTTCTTCAGTATCCTGCCCAAAGATCGAACGGCCTTCTCCATAATGGTGAAGTCGGGGCTATAGCTCTCGTCCACGAAGAGAGGTACTATTACTATAAATGTGCTGCAAGTCTTGGCGTCCTCAAAGCGCGGCGTGGCGAGCAGATTCTTGCCGCCATGTAGCATTATCAGCTCATCTAAGCCCCTCTCCTCAGGGATGGGATTTATCCCCTGGTTTATGCGAACGCAGCGCTCCTCGTTTAGGTCCACGCCGATGACTTTGACTCCACTGTCAGCCGCAACAGCCGCCAGGGGCAGGCCTGCATTGCCAAGGCCTATGATCGCGATGGCATCAGTATTTTCCATCATCTCAAAAAATCCTCCCTATCTCTATCACCCTTCCGCATGCAACGCATTTATAAGCGGTCTTGTTTGCGTCCTCTCGTACAACATTTTCCAGCCTTCTGCCACAATAGCAGACCCATCCTATCTGCTGCCCAGGATTGCCCAGGACCAATGCATATGGCGGCACATCCTCGGCTACAGTGGACCCGGCTCCGATCATGGCGTACTCCCCCACAGTTATGCCGCATACAAGCGTTGCGTTTGCTCCGATGCTCGCTCCCCTGCAAACCAGCGTCGGGACCACATGATCTTCATCCCATATGAAAGCTCGAGGGTAAAGGTCGTTGGTAAAGGTGGCAGAGGGACCAATGAATACATCGTCCTCTATGCGAACGCCCCTGTAGACTGAGACAAAATTCTGGATCTTCACATTATCTCCGATCTCGGCGTCAATGTCTATGTAAACGCTCTTTCCCAAATTGCAGTTCTTGCCGATCTTTGAGCCTTTTCGTACATGAGCAAAATGCCATATCTTAGTACCATCTCCAATTGCCTCGCTCTCGACAACTGCGGTTGGGTGTGCATAGTAGTGCTCACTCATCACCTGAGTCCCTTCCTGATCTCCTCGCAGATCACGAGGTTTTTCAGGGCTTCCTTGGGCGTGACTGGAAAGCTCTTGCCGCTTCTGACCGAGTCTAGAAATGTCTTCAGCTCCACTTTCAGCGGCTCTACTTTATTCACCAAAACCTTCTCGATGATGTTCTCCTGCATGTACCTATCGTTTTCAAGGCCCCACTTCCCGGGTTTTCGATAGACATAGACCTCCTGTGTCATGAAATCTCCTTCGGTTGTGAAGTCTTTGGCCTCAACGTAAAAAGATCTGAACTTCTTGGAGGACAGGCGGCTGGCTGAGATGCTGACCACCGAGTCACTAAAGACCGCCATTGCCTCGCAGACGTTCATGTTTCCTGCGCTGTAAATCCTGAAGTCCTCCTCGCCCTTGAAGAGCACATTGAAGACGATGTCGATGTCGTGGATCATCAGGTCCTCGACAACAGAAGCATCTGTGATGCGGCTTGATGTGGGATTGTGCCTCTTGATGGAGACGTAGTCCGGATGGCGTGCGATCTTCTTGATCTCTTCCACAATGGGGTTGAAACGTTCAATGTGTCCGACTCCTACCACGATCTCCCTGTCACTCAGGAGCCTCAGGAGCTCCTCTCCCTCCTTGACCGTCAGGGTTACTGGCTTTTCAATAAGACAGTTCACGCCTGCGTCTAACGCCATCTTTGCAGTCTCAAAGTGATATTTCGTGGGCACGCAGATGCTGACAGCGTCTACGACCCCCAGAAGCTCTTTTGCAGAGCTGCAGATCGTTGCGAACTCCTTTGCACGCGCGGCGTTCTCTGCAATTGGGTCGAAGACGTATACATTCCCAACCCCCTTCAACTCCGAGTAGATGCGCACATGGTTTTTGCCCATGGCCCCGACGCCGATTACTCCAACGTCCATGCTCATGCCTCAAAGCCGTTTATGGCACTCACTATGTGCTCGAGATCTTCCTGTTTTAAAGAGGGATGAACTGGCAGGCTCAGGACCCTGCGGGATACATCTTCGGATACGGGACATAATACGTCGGCGTAGCCTAGCTCTCTGTAAAGCGGCTGCTCGTACACGGCCTTTGGATAGTGCACTGCGGATCCGATGCCCTTTGACTGTAGGTATACAATGAGCTCTTCGCGTTTTGCTGGAAAATCGTCCTCAACCTTTATCGCATACTGGTGATAGACGTGCCTCACGTTGGGGGCTCGGAAGGGCGTGGTGAGCCCTTTGATATTTATGTTTTTGTTAAGGAACTCGGCATTTCTGATCCTTCTGGCCGTGAAATCCTCCAGCCTCTTGAGCTGCACCAGGCCGATTGCTCCTTGTATGTTCATCATGCGATAGTTGTAGCCCAAAGTCACATGGTTGTACTTTCCGGTGTCGCCATGGTTTCGCAGGAGGCGAAGCCGTGCTGCCAGGGCGTCATCATCCGTAGTTATCATCCCCCCCTCTCCTGTCGTCATATTCTTCGTCGGATAGAATGAGAAGCAGCCTGTGCCAAAGCCGCCCACCTTCTTGCCTTCAAACTCAGCACCGTGGGCTTGGGCACAGTCCTCTATGAGTATCAGGTTATTGTCTTCGCAGATCTGCTGAACTGCTGACAGATCGAAGGGCTGGCCATAGAGGTGAACTCCCACAACGGCTCGTGTTCGAGGGGTTATTCTCTCCTTTAAGTCCTCGGGATCTATATTGAAGGTCCTGGGATCCACGTCTGCAAAAGTCGGCTTGAGGCCCTGGTAGAGGGCGCAGTTGGCAGTGGCGATAAATGTGAACGCGGGCGAGATCACCTCATCGCCAGGAGATAGGTCGAATGCTTTTAGTGCCATGTCCAGGGCTATGGTGCCGTTGCTCACAGCAATGGAGTGCTTTACACCAAGGTACCTTGAGAACTCCTCTTCAAACCGCAGGACGCTCTCGCCCTGGGTGAGCATCCCTGACCGTAGAACATCTTCAGCGGCCTGGATCTCCTCTTCGCCAATAACTGGTCTGGCTATGGGAATAAAATCTCTCATTAGTATCTCCGTTTACGTTTTCTTTTCATTGAAAAGCCTTATTGTGAATTTATCAATTGTGTCGTTCCTTCCCAGAGACTACAAGTCCCTTCAGCACAGCAGCCGGAAGCCCCCAGTACCCTGGCTCGATAACTGTGCCTGTGTAAATGGTAGTATGAATTCCCGTGCTTACAGAGTCGCCAATTATCGCACCAAGCTTACGCCTTCCGCTATTCACCCTATTGCCTTTGATGAATGATTTGATAGTAGCCTTGTCGTGCCGCAGGTTGGAGCATATGGTGCCTGCCCCGAAGTTGCAGCCCCGTCCGATGACGCTGTCGCCGACATAAGATAGATGTCCTATCTTGGTGCCATCGAAAATAGCGCTGTTTTTCACTTCTACTGCATTGCCTATTCGCACGTCATTTCCAATGCATGTGTAGGGGCGGATATAGCAGTTCGGGCCAATTTTGCAGTTATCGCCGATGATAACAGGCCCCTCAATGTACGCGCCTGCCATGATCGTAGTGTTTTTGCCCACGGATACCTTGCCTTTCAGGGTTGCGCCCGGCTCGACTTCTCCCTGGACACATGCCTCAATTTCCTTGAGAAGGATCTCGTTGGCTGCAAGGATGTCCCATGGTCTGCCGATCTCGAGCCATCTGTTCAGCAGGACGATTTTGAGCTTTTCTTTGACGGCAAGCAGGTTCAATCCATCGGTCAGCTCGTACTCGCCGCGCTCGGAGATGGGCGCTGAGCGCAGAGCATCGAAGATGCTCCTTGGAAAAAGATAGATGCCTGCATTGGCAAGTTTCGAGGGGGGCTTCTGGCTCTTCTCAATTACAGATTTGAAGTATCCATTCTCCTCCAAAAAGACGCCATATCTCGTCGGATCGTCGACTTTGATGGCAGAGACTGCTGCTTCTTGAGCCATCATCTCCTTCAAAGACTGAACATCTAAAAGCACATCACCATTCAAAACTAGGAACCTGTCGGCTGCCTTTCTCTCGGCTGCCATCAGGGCATGACCTGTGCCAAGCTGCTTCTCCTGTACCACATACTCGATTTTAATGCCAAGACGGCTGCCATCACCGAAATGCGATCTTACTGCATCAGCACCATAGCCCACTACTAATACGAAATTCTCTATTCCGGCAGCATGTGCCCTGAGGACGATATGCTCCAGAAATGGCTTGCCGGCTACTGGAAGCATGACTTTGGGCATGTTTTTGGTCAGAGGCCGCATCCTACTGCCTTCGCCTGCGGCCAGAACTATTGCTTGCATGGTGATTACCATTTTTTTCCTTGGGTGCGTTGTGGAATAAATATGCTTTGTAAAGAAACCGAAAAGGCTTTAGAGTAGCATGCAGGAAGTACGTGCAATGTTGGAAGAGTTTGCCCGCTACTGTGCCCTTCAGCGCGACCAGTCGATGCTGGCCTCTCTTTTGGTCTACCTGAAGCGAAAGGGCGGATTTGTGCAGCTCAATTTGATCTGGCGGGAGCTGGGGCCAACGAGCGGGGGGCCTTTCTGGAACCAGACAACGCTCGTAAACAAGCTGGATAAATTGGAGCGTCTGGGTGTGGTCATCAAGGAGCGCAGGATACTGCCGTCGATGCGTGCCGAGGCCAAAAAGAAGACCAATACTTTCTACCGTCTGAACCCGGCAACGCCTCTTTATCCCTATATATTCGGCATGCTATTGATTTACAAGCAGGAGCCAGACAAATACTCCTCGGAGCTGGTGGAAAATCCCCTGGATCATCTATGCGAGCTTGCCGGAAGGTCAAACGAGAATGATTCTCTTGTGGGAAGAGAGCTGGAAGTGGCAAAGGAGTTGATCGCCGAGGTATTTTCTGTGGGCGAAGACGAGGTCAAGAGGATGATAATGGAGCGAATGGCTCGCAAAGGCATGATCAAGGGTCGAAAAATGAATCAGAGCGAGAATTCCAAAAAAGACAGCAAGGGTGATAATATGAAACCCAGTGATGGGGAGCAGGCGAATTAGCCCGGCCCCCATCCTCTTTTCTTCTTGTATTGTCGCAGCATCTCCTCCACGGTCTCGGGCGCTATAATTCCAAGGGTGGATACGGTCTCGTAGAACCTCTTGGGAATATACGCATTCGAAA
Source organism: uncultured Methanotrichaceae archaeon (assembly GCA_964604285.1). Taxonomy (GTDB): domain Archaea; phylum Halobacteriota; class Methanosarcinia; order Methanotrichales; family Methanotrichaceae; genus Methanothrix. The sequence goes on along the minus strand of CAZRYL010000012.1, from coordinate 7,864 downwards.
GGTCAAACCCCTCCCGAATTTTGAATTTATATTTCTCTTCGAAGATCTTCCTTCCAAGGCTTTGCAGGTCGTCCTTTGTCTTTGTGATGCCAACTGCTCCCAATGCATCGATGATATTCTCCTCGGTGTAGACTCCACGGGCAAATAGACATCCCACAAGGCTGTTGAATACCCCGCGACTGTTGTCCTCCTTGATGATCTCGTCCACCATCATCTCCGGATCCATCGGTCTCTTGGCAGCCTTCTGGTCAATGCTGTATCCTGCGTTGTCCAGGTGCGAGTGCCGCACGCCAACGAGCTGGCCCACTATTGATGCAGGGCCGGTGTGGTAGCCTGAGACCTCGTTCTTGCCAAGGGCCATGGCGAATTCGCGGCCCCCATATTTCGTGGCTGCAAAATCCACGCCCATAGCCAGGGCAGAGTAGAACTCATTGGGAGGCTTGACGATGCTCTCCAGTGCTCTTGAATAGCCCTCCACGTTGTTCCATTGGAAGGGGATGTCCAGGGTCTCCTTGGTTGTGATGAGCCCCCTTTCCATAGCCTCTGTGGCCCAGGAAAGGACCACCCCGGCGGACATGACATCCATGCCCATCCTCTCGCAGATGTCTATCAGCCTCAGTATTCCCTCTGCTGTTGAGACTCCAAGGTTTGAGCCCAGGGAATAAATGGGCTCGTAGTCGTAAGAGACCTTCCTCAGCTCGAACTCATGGTGCGTCGAGAAGGCAGACTTTAAAGCTGCGATATGCACGCAACCTATGGGACACCCGGCGCAGGAGAGACGGCGGAAGAGGTAGTTATCCGCAAACATCTCACCGCTGATCTTCTCGCCTTCGGAAAAGCTGGATAGAAGGAAGTTCTTGGTAGGGAGGCCTTTGAGCCAGTTGAGCACATTGATGTTTACAGATGTTCCTATATCGTGATACTTCTCCATCACATCCGTCTTCACGGTGGTGCTGTAGATTCTGCTGTAAACCTCACGATACCTCCTGGGGTCGGGGACATCGGCATGCTCCGTTCCAGATACCACCAGCGCCTTGAGCTTCTTTGAGCCAAAGACTGCTCCAAGGCCCAGGCGTCCGAAGTGCCTGTATGTGTCCACGACAACGCCAGCAAAGCGAACGAGCTTTTCTCCTGCGGGTCCTATGCGAATTATGCTCCTCCGGCCAACGCCGGTCTCACGCTCGCGCAGGATCACTCCGGTGGTCGGGGCATCAATGCCCCAAATTGATGTGGCATCCTTGATCTTGACGTCGGCGTCGTTGATTGAGATATACGCAGGACGCTCTGCCATGCCGCGGATCACTACGGCCTCATGCCCTGCGAATCTCAGGGCCAGGGAAAGCCTTCCCCCTGCATAAGACTCGCCAAGCTCTCCTGTGAGGGGCGACTTGAAGGTCGCCACGGTCTTTGTGGCTACAGGAAAGAACCCGTTGAGAGGGCCTATGCTAAGGATTATGGGCGCCTGAGGCGAAAGAGGATCTGTGCCTGCGGGACATTCCTCCTCTAGCAGCTTTATTCCCACACCAGTGCCACCCATCCAGTCTTCGAAGAGATCCTGTCTCTCCTCGACCCATGACTCTCTGCTGGATAGATCGATGTACAGAACTTTTCGCAGCATTTGCTCTACCCCCTAGACAGGTACCTCTTCTAGCTTCAGCACATCATGCGGACAGAAGGCCACGCAAGCTCCGCAGTGTATGCATTTAATGGGCTTGGCATCTTTCCCCATAGTGATGGCACCCACGAGGCAGGCCTTTTCGCAGCTTGCGCAGCCTGTGCAGAGATCCTTGTCAAATACCACGCTTCCGTCCGGCTTTTGTTCCAGCGCGCCCACAGGGCAGGCTCTGGCACACGGAGCGTCATCGCAGCCGCGGCATGCCACCACACGAAAATCGCCCTCAATTCCGCCCTGGGTCTGAACCTTGATGGCGCTGTTTTGCAGCGAGACAGTGCCTGTGCGAGTCCTGCTGCAGGCGAACATGCAGCCCAGGCAGCCGATGCAGCGCTCGGGATGGGCTACCTTCAGGCGATGTCTCTTCTTGTGTTTTCGGGGGGCTACAGCGGTTCCTTCGATATTCTCTTGCAGAACCGACGCCTTCTCCCTCCCCTCCACCTCGATGTTTTCTTTGCCAGCCATTAGCCCACCTTCCATTGCAACCCATCTAAAATTTAAAAAAAAGGTGAAGATCTTTCGATCTATTCTACGTTCATGAACCTGTTCTCCAGGGTCTTCATGACATGGGGCAGAGTGGTGTACTCCATGTCCTCCATGGGCAGCCGCTGCGGCTCAAAGGGTCCGTGCGCCCGCATATAATCTGTGATCTCCAGGCATCTTTGACGGGCAAGGTCGTAGGCGACATCTGCGAACAGGTCGGCGGGACCGACGAAGTTGCCGTAGGCCATCTGGAAGCCGGCTGCAATTACTCGCGGCGGTCCGTCAAACCTCGTGGGATGGGCGTCCTTAAAGGAGCAGGGCATCAGTGGTCCGTTGTGGCTGCCGCGCATCCATCCGCTGACCAGGTGACCCAAAGCGAAGGGCTCCAGCACCTCGCCCAACGCCGGAAGCCCAGACTGGCACCTGACAAGGGCCACGGGATCATCTTTGCCAACGTACGTTCCTGCAGTCTGGTAGAGCTTCTCAGTGCTCACAACGGCCACAGGCTCTTGCTCCGAGATCTTGCTGTTCGGCTTGCAAAAGACCCTCTTGATCACATACCTGCTTTTTGCTCCAATCAGTGCTAGCATGTCGTACATCTCTGCCGGGCAGTCCATGAATACCCTCTTGTGATCCATGATGTCCCAGATCTCGAAGGTGAAGCCGTGATGGCAGGCAGGATCGATCACCAGGCCCGCAGTGTTGAATGGATCTGCAAACATCTTGAAGATAGGAAGATTGAAGGCGCCAGGTTCAGTCTTGTCCATCATGAACGCTACGACGGGCTCCGAGGTGCGCTCATTTATCTCCATCTCGGCCACACCCGGTCCCATGCCCCGGATGTTGCCGCTGAAGGCATCCGCAAGCAGGTCCTGACCAGCCCCGTAGAGCTTGAGCTTCTTGGCCTTTTCCGTGGCCTCCTCGAAGGTCTCCCAGGCCAGAGCATGGATGTCGCCGCTGTCGCAGCCCTTCTTGTGGCTCATCAAAAGCTCCAGGTCGTCGCCGCAGGAGAGGACCCTAAAGTCGATCAGTGCTCCTGACTTCTTGGCTTCCTTAAGCTTTGATTCAGCGGTCTCGATCAATGCGGGATGGACCGATGAGTGGCCTGGAAAGCCGCCCACATCGGCCTTGATTAAGCTGATCGTTATTCTATTCAATTAAATTACCCCCAGATGCTCAAGACAAGGCATAACATTCATCATCCTTATATCTCCATATCTCTGTCGCCGGTTGAATCGATCCTTTTTCCGTAATAAATGCTGTGATTTTGTCTGGTGTTATGATATCTTCTCGAGGATTGTAATTAATTAAATCTGATATCAAATAATCGAACTTTATATCTGTAGTTAACCATTGGTTTGATCTTTGTAGGTCACGTCTCACTTGCAAATCACCTACTTTCATTGTTTCTGCAAGCACATAGACCGGGATATTATTTAGTTTTGCCATATCCGCTATGGCCAAATGACCTAACGTATGTGATACCATTCCGCTATTGCCGATACCATTTGCACCAAACAGTACTTTTTTGGCAATTTGTCTTGAAAATAAGTTCGAAACACAAGAATCTGTCACGTAATATAGATTTAATTTTTTCTTTTTTCTCTCCATTTCCTCATCGAATTCCTTCCTAATTTCTCCGTCGCAATTCTTTAATTCTTCATCCAGACTTGTTTCATCCATATTGTATTTATGTATAATAATTTCTAATATATCTTTTTTTACTTTGTCATTATTCTTCCATTCCCATAGTTGTTGCTCTAATTCTTTATCTTTATATGTTTTCTGCCTATGAAGCAAGCACATCTTTTTAATATTGTCGTACTCATCATCCGTTAATTTCAAACTATCTTTATTTAGATCTACATATCTTACCGATCTTTCTGCATGTGTATCCCGTACGGACTTATTCCATTTAGCTAACTTTTCTTTTCCGCGTATGTTTAAATTGCTATTATCTCTATATAAATCAGGGTTCATTCCTATATCATGCAGCCAGGCTGAAGCAATAAGTAGAAATCTTTCTTCTTCTGATAATAAATCTTTCATTCTATCCGCGATGTTAGCATAGCTGTCCAATCCGAATCCCTATCCTGATCGACCAGATAATTTGAGAAACCTTGTACGAGGTCTTATATTTACTTACTGATAACTGCATATACGTGCGGAAAAGTCATACAAGGCGTAACAAAACACTCATTTAGGTGATATGGACATGGATGCTTTTGTAAAAGATCCCAAGAATTTATTTGCGAGAATTTACTAATCGTGACATGCACCTACAACCCAAAATTTATGGAGCTATTTTATGGAACTAATCGCGAAGTACCACGTTGAAACCGACCTTCCCATCGCGAAGGCTGCCGAGGCCATCGCTGCTGAGCAGTCCACTGGCACCTGGACCGCTGTGCGAGGCTCAGACAACCTCCTGGCTGCCAGGTGATCAGGGCAGAAGGCACCGATGTTTAGATCGGATTCCCCGAGGAGCTCTTTGAGCCGGGAAACATCCCTCAATATCTCTCTGTTGTGGCTGGAAATCTCTTCGGCCTGGGAGCTTTGAAAAAAGTCCGCCTGCAAGACGTCATCTTTCCCGAAAGCCTTATGCGGGCACACAAGGGCCCCCGCTTTGGCATCGAGGACGCAAGAAGGATCCTTGGAGTTTACGACCGTCCATTGGTCGGGACCATCGTCAAGCCCAAGGTTGGGCTGGATCCAAAGGGCACAGCTCGCGTTGCTGAAGAGGCGGTTCGCGGTGGCCTGGACCTTGTGAAGGATGATGAAACCCTGACCAATCAAAGCTTCTGTCCCCTGATCCCAAGGCTGGAGGCACCAACCTGCATACTGGAAGCTACATGGGCAAGATGGCAGGAGAGACTCAGGAGAACAACATGTCCAGGGATGCGCTGCGCAATGAGTGGTATGGTCTGAAGAGAGTCTTCCCTGTGGCTTCGGGCGGAATTTATCCTTCCAAGGTCCAAGGAAACCTAGACGGCTATGGCATAGACTGCATAGTCCAGGCCGGCGGGGGTTCACGGCCACCCCGGTGGAACTGCAGCCGGAGCGATGGCAATGGTTCAGTCAGTGGAGGCATGGCAGAAGAAAATCTCTCTTCAGGAATACGCAAAAGATCACAAAGAGCTCGAAACAGCCTTAAAATATTTGGGATCTTAAAAAGGAGGATCGATCTGGGCGCTTCGCCTGAAGCAAAACCGAAGAGTTTATATTGGTAGATGAGGATGGTCTGAAGCGTTTATCACGAGCCAAAGTGATGTAGCGCTGTTTGAAAACAGAAGAGGTGTAGAGAGGGAACATGTAGAGGGATCAGATGGCTAGAGACGATATCTTATCGAAAATCAAAGCGGCAGAGGCTGAAGCCAAGGCTGCAGTCCAGCGAGCCTTGGAGGAAAAGGAGAAGAAGATAGCCGCTGCCACCACTGAAGCAGTGAACCTCGTCAAATCCGCCGAAACTGATGCGCAGGATTACTACGACAAGAGCGTTGCCAAAGCAGAGGCAGACGTCAAAGTCAAGAAGCAGTCGATCATTCAGAGCGGTGCTAAGAACGTCAGTTCCATGAGCAGCAGCGCCAGTACTAAGCTGGACAAGGCAGTCGAATATCTTATGAAGGAGTTTATGGGGTTGTTGCATGCTTAGACCCGTAAAGATGAGTCGTGTTGTCGTCGCCGGGTCAAAGGACGTAATTGCTCCTGTTGTAGAAAAGCTTCATGAGTTGCACTTATTGCACATTGTCAACTATAATGGCAACCAGCCAAGCTTCGAGATGGGCAAGCCCATCGGCAAAGCCAGGGAATACTCTGAGAACCTCATAAAGCTCAGATCTGTAACCCGGTACCTTGACATTAAGAACAAGGCCCCGGAGAAGGTCTATCCAGAGAGCCAGGTTCTGTCCGAGATGGACAACCTTCTAAATAACGTCGGGGCAGACATCACCGCTACTTATGAGCGCATCACTGCGATCGATGCAGAGGTCAAGTCCAAGCAGGATCAGATCAGAGTTCTTAAACCTTTGGCTGTATTGCCGCTGCCACTGGAAGCTTATTATGGATATGATTCTCTTGCGACCTTCGTAGGCACAGCCGCAACGCCTGTCGATGCGGATGTGGCAAAGGTCTCTCCAGTTAACGAGATCTACTCCGGAAGCGCCAAGAATGCAACTGTTGTAGCTGTATTTGTGCCCATAGACAAGGCAGGCGAAGTCTCATCTGTCCTATCTGAGCATGGGTTTGCGGAGATGTCCGTGCCCAAGCTTGAGGGCAGCGTAGATTCTGCGATTGCGACGCTTGAAGGCAGCATCAAATCACTGGAAGGCGAAAAGGCGCCACTCCAGAAGAAGCTGGCCGACATGAAGAAGCAGTACGAAGACTTGATGCTCGCAACCGATGAGTATTTGTCGATGCAGACCCAAAAGACCGAGGCACCCCTCAGGTTTGCTGAGACGGACAATGCCTTTGTCATCGATGGCTGGGTTCCATCGGATCAGTTCTCTCGGCTCAAGGGCGAACTAGAGAGCACAGCAGGCGGCAAGGTCGACGTTCAGCTTATCGACGACAAAGAAGCAGATGGTCTGGTAGAGCAAGGCGAAGACATCCCAACGAAGATAGACAATCCGAGCCTGGTCAAGCCCTATGAGCTGATCACAAGGCTATTCGCAATTCCCGAATACAAGGAATTTGATCCGTCTTTGCTCATATTCGTCTTCTTCCCAATCATGTTCGGCATGATTCTGGGCGATATCGGATATGGCATAATGACGTTTCTGGTCGTCTTGTTGCTCAAGAAGAAGTTCAGAACCGAAGGATGGCAGCAGCTTACGAACATCGTTTTGATCGCTTCCGTTTGGGCTATCATATTCGGTATCTTCTTCGGCGAGATCTTCGGCCCGCTGGGTCTGTGGGGCAGGATAATGGGACACTTGCCTGAAGCTCAGATCGAGCTTTTAAAGGAAGAAGGTCTGTATTTCGGCGAGGGTGTTTTCGGATCGCTGGGGCGACTCGGTCCCCTGGGCATATTCCCCATGGATCGCCTGGCAACAAACGCTGTTCTGTTGTTGATCGGCACTAGCATTTTCATCGGCGTAATTCATTGCAGCGTCGGTTCCATTCTTGGCATTAAGACAGAATTGAACTATGGAGAGAAGAAGCACGCCTACTTCGAGAGGCTTCCTGTGATGCTTTTCCAGATATTCTTCTCAATAGCCCTGCTAGGGCTTGTCATGGGACAGATGATGATGGTATACCTGGGTGGCCTCATAGTAATAGTCTCCATAGTGATGATGGTCATGGGACCAGAGGGTCCAATGGGACTCGCTCACGTGCCTTTCTATGTGAGCAATTTGATTTCCTACTTGAGGTTGCTGGCCATCGGCCTGGCTTCGGTAGGTCTGGCCTTCGCGGCCAATCAACTGGCTTTCTACGTCATAATGCCTATGTTGAGCGGTGGAGCCACGAACAGCGCAGAGTTCTCGATACCCGCGATCATAGTCGGTATACTAGTACTGACGGTCGTCCATTTCATCAACATGCTGCTGGGAATACTGTCTCCTTTCATGCATCCTCTCAGGTTGCATTATGTGGAGATGTTCACCAAGTTCTACAGCGCGCATGGTGGTGGAGTTGAGTATAGTCCCTTCGGACATGTCCGGAGGTTCTTGAAGGCATGAACCTGATTGAACGAATCAAAAGATTGAACGC
>CAZRYL010000011.1:0-51676 GCA_964604285.1 uncultured Methanotrichaceae archaeon | reverse complement strand
TGGCAATGCCTTTGTCCTTATTTGCTACCTCTACATAAGCCAATCGCTTATTATTCTTGTTGACCACCATCACGTTCTTTATGGCAGCAGGCTGGAAGAGGTTCTCCAAAAACTCCTTCACATCGTCGCTGTACTCGACGATCTCGATCTGCTTTCCTACAGATTTTTTCACTCGGTTGATGTTTGAGCCTTTTCTGCCAATGGCCGCACCCATATCCCCTTTTTTGATGACAAAGATGATGCGGTCATTGTCTTCATCCACAACGCAATCCCTGGCCATGCCTCCTGTCAGGCTCTCGAACAGTGCGATATATCTTATCCCTTCGGTGGTGAGTTTGAACTCACTCATGCCTCAACACCCCGGATCTCACGCTGCAGTGCCATTATCTCCGAGTCACCTGGCTCTATGATGGCCAAGGCGGCCACGGAGAATGGTTTCCCACAGGCAGATCCGAGGTCCTTGCCCATACCCTGGTAACTGTAGACTGGGACGTCCATGGTCTCCAGCTGCGCCCTCACGTCCGCTGGACAATCGACTGCAAATATGATCAACTTTGCCTTTCCGCCCAGTCCCGCTTCAACTGTTCTATTAGACCCTAGTACTACATTTCCCGTTCTGATGGAATTTCTTAAAGCTCTATCTACATTTATCATCGTATTACCTCATCTCTTGTTTGCCACCAGCGTCACATCTCCAGTGCCTAGCTGTATTGGCTGTCCCACTATGACGTTCTCCGTCACGCCTTTGAGATCGTCCACGTCCCCGCGTATGGCTGCATCCAGGATGTGGTTTACCGTCACCTCGAAGGCTGCTCTCGCGAGCACACTGGCCTTCTCGCCTGATACGCCATGCCGTCCGATCTGCTTGACCTCTCCGTCCACGGTCATGATGTCTGCCACCAGCATGATGTGCCTCACATCTACAGAGAGACCTTGTTCGCGCAGGGTGTCTGTAGCCTCATTGATGATGGCATTTCGTGCAGCTTCGATGCCCAGCACCTCTCCGATCTCATTTATATTGTTGGTCTTGATTCTAGTGGGGTCTACTCCCTCAAACTGCATGACCTTCTTGAGAGCCGACCCTTCTGTGTAGAGAACATACTCGTCGCCCTCCTTGCGGATCACAACGCGCTTTATACCCTCTACACCTTTCAGTGATATCCTTTTGATAGATTCCACGAGCTGGAGCAGCTCGCGATAAGACGGCTCCTCAGGAGCCATCACAAGCAGATTCTCTTTTTGCACCACTTCAAGGCCGGTCTCCTCTCTCAGCCTTTCGGCGACCTCTTCTGCGGAGATCTTGCGTTGCTCCATGGCCCCTGGATTCAGCTCGATTAGCACGTTCATCTCGGCCAGGTCCGTGGCTATGGAACCCAGGTGGAGAATGGATGTGGACTCGATTGCCCAGGCAACTTCGCGCGCCTTATCTCTGTCGTGGGCATAATCCTTTTCGGGGTCCTCGCTTGCCACGAGCCTTATGGTCATCGTAGGCGTAGATGGAATCTTTCTCGCATCTACGATCTCGATGAGCCTTGGCAAGCCCAAAGTAACGTTGATCTCGGCCACGCCAGCGTAGTGGAAGGTACGCATTGTCATCTGCGTGCCTGGCTCGCCAATGGACTGAGCTGCGACCACTCCCACTGCCTCGCATGGCTCCACTCTGGAGTGCTCGTAATCCGCCTTGACAGTTTCTATGATCTCATTGAACTGCTCCTCGGTTACCTCGACACCATCCAGCCCGGATCGCAGGGCTTCTTTTATGCTCAAAGGAAGGTCGAGGCCCTTCAACAACTCCAAAATATCCTTCTGCGAAAGGCTCATGCCGACTCCCTCTTCAGCACATTCTTGATGATGCGCAAGACGTTATCTGCGCTGGCATAATCTCGCCTTGAGGCGTCCACGCCGTCCTCGCCATACTGGAACTGGACTATCATGCCCCTCGTCTCCTTCACAGTGCCGTCGTACTTGACCTCAAGATCCTGAAGGGCATTGACCAATCTACGCTGCAAGTATCCGCTCTGCGATGTTCTGATGGCGGTATCCACCAGGCCCTCGCGACCACCGATGGCGTGGAAGAAGAACTCTGTGGGATTCAGTCCATCCTTGTAGCTTGACTCCACGAAACCGTGCGCCTCTGCTCCGAGATCGCCACGCCGGAAGTGCGGCAGTGTCCTGCCGACATATCCGCGTTTGATCCGCTCGCCACGAACAGATTGCTGACCAACACAAGCTGCCATTTGGGTCAGGTTAAGCATTGAGCCGCGAGCTCCGCTTACAGCCATAACCACTCCTGAGTTATCCAGTCCCAGATAACGTCCGGCGATCTTGCCTGCCGTATCCCTGGCCCTTCCCAGGGTCTGCATGATCCTCATCTCCAATGTCTCGTCCAGGGTGCGACCTGGCAGGGGCTCCAGCTCGCCTGCTTTGTAGGCCTCGATGAGCTGCTGTGCCTTCTCGCGCGCAGCACGTGTCGTCTCCTCGATTTGCTCAGCAGCCTCCTTGGGGATGTCCTCATCGTCTATGCCGAAGCTGAATCCAGCATGCATGATGCCACGCAGGGCCAGTCGTGTCATCCTGTCCAGGAATTCACTTGCCACGGAGGGGTCATACTGCTTTATTATTCTGTCTGTTATCTTGCCCTTGAAAGCGCCCACTGCTTCTGCATCGATGGTGCCTTTGAGGAGATGGCCATCCTTGATGACAACGTATGCATCGTTCTCGCAGTCCTCGCCCTTGCAAAAGTCGCAGTTATAGCAGAAATCGGCTTTGAAGCTCAGGTTCAAGCCCTTTGGAAGGATAAGGGAAAAGATCTGCTTTCCTGTCCAGTAAGGCTCTCCATCCTCGATGCCTGCAGGCTTTGGAAGCTCAGAAATATCGAACTTCTTGAGCAGTTCCATGGCACCCCTGCGATCGATGGGCTTGTAGCCATGCGTCAGCAAGAAGGAACCCGTCACATAATCATGAATGCCGCCGATGATCGGGCCGCCGAACCTTGGCGATAGGATGTTCTCCTGAACGCGCATGAGGATCTCGGCCTCGGCGCGGGCCTCCTCTGTCTGAGGAACGTGCATGTTCATCTCGTCTCCGTCGAAGTCCGCGTTGTAGGGAGGACATACGGCAGGGTTGAGGCGGAATGTCTTGTAAGGCATGACCTTTACCCTGTGTGACATTATGGACATCCTGTGCAGCGATGGCTGGCGGTTGAAGAGCACAATATCGCCATCGGCAAGCTGCCGGTCGATTCGCCAGCCGATATCGATCTGATCGGCGACCTCCTCGCAGTTCTTGTCAGTGACCTTGACCCTTCTCTGGTCAGGGCGTGTGACATAGTTCACACCTGGATGCCTATCTGGGCCTCGGCGCACGTAGGTCTTTACGATCTCCTTGTTCCTGGCGTTGACGATCATGGGCACAGATAGCTCCATTGCCACGTCCATAGGGACACCGACCTCATTGATGCTCAGGTTGGGATCGGGCGATATGACGGTCCTGGCGCTGAAGTTGACTCGCTTGCCTGATAGCGACCCTCTGAAGCGACCCTCTTTGCCCTTAAGGCGCTGCGAGAGGGTCTTGAGAGGCCGGCCACTTCTGTGACGCGCTGGCGGCACGCCTGAGACGGTATTGTCCAAGAAGGTTGTGACGTGGTACTGCAATAGCTCCCACAGATCCTCGATGATCAGTTGCGGAGCCCCAGCCTCCCGGTTCTCCTGGAATCTCTGGTTGATGCGTATGATATCCACCAGCTTATGCGTGAGATCATCCTCGCTGCGCTGCCCAGACTCGAGGGTGATGGAGGGACGCATGGTCACCGGTGGAACGGGCAGCACAGTCAGAATCATCCATTCTGGACGCGCAGTTGCGGGGTTCATGCCCATGACCTGAATGTCTTCATCTGGGATCTTCTCAAAACGATCGCGAATGTCGGAGGCTGTGAGCTTGTGGCCATCCTCTATGTAGGATAGAGGCCGCTCGAACTTGATCTCCTGTTGAGGCGCTCCGCAGTAGGGGCATGTCTTGTTCTTGCGAGCCTCTGCGAAGACCTTATTGACGATGTCATCCGTCGTCTGCCCCAGCCGCTCGAGGGTCTGGATCTGCTCCAGGTACATCTTCTTCTCATTTTCTTTGAGCATGAGGCGGGAGCAGTCCCTGCAGACGGCTCTCAGGACCTTTCTTATCAGCTTTGCGAAACCCACGTGAATGACGGGAGCAATGAGGTCAATATGGCCAAAATGGCCAGGGCACTCTCCAGGCCGGCCGCCGCAGGATCGACAGCGAAGTCCGGGATCGATCACACCCAGACGCGGGTCCATCAACCCCATCTCGATTGGAAAGCCATCATCATCATATGTGTCAGCCGTTATGATCTTGACCACGCTCATCTTCCTGAACTCTTGAGGAGAAATGAGCCCAAAGCGGATCTTGCCAATTCTCTTGGGAACAGTCATACTTCCACCTAAACAGCGTCTTCAAGGATCAGCCTTGGGGCTACTCCAAGGGATTTGATCTCATCGAGCAGGAGCTTGAAGGCATAGCTCATCTCCACGGGGTAGATCTCCGTGTCTGCCCCACAGGTCGGGCAGAAATCTGCGTTTCTGCGCCTGTCGTGGATGGCGATCATGCCGCAATGACTGCAGACCAGCTCAGTCACCTTATCCGACTCGTCGACCAAGCGCTCTTTCAGCGCCAGGGCTGCACCGTGGGCGATGAGCACATCTCTTTCCATCTCACCAAACCTCAGGCCGCCTTCCCTGGCTCTGCCCTCCGTAGGTTGGCGGGTCAAGACCTGGACAGGTCCGCGGGACCGGGCGTGCATCTTGCCTGTGACCATGTGATAAAGCTTCTGGTAGAGGATGACTCCGACGAATACATCGGCCATGATCTGCTCTCCAGTGGCACCGTTGTAAAGAACCTCCCTGCCTGTGTGAGAGAAGCCGAACTTCGTCAGTGCACCGCGCAGATCAGGCTCATTCTCGCCCAAGAAAGCAGTTGCATCGATGAACCTGCCTTCCAGAGATCCAACTTTGCCGCCGATCATCTCCAGCACATGCCCCACCGTCATACGCGAAGGAATGGCATGCGGGTTGAGCAATAGATCTGGCACAATTCCAGACTCAGTGAAGGGCATGTCCTCCTGGGGCACTATAAGGCCCACGACGCCCTTCTGCCCGTGCCTGGAAGCGAATTTATCGCCGAGCTCCGGCACGCGCTGGTCCCGAGTTTTTACCTTTGCCAGGCGGTTGCCATTGGAGGATTCTGTCAGGATGACCATGTCCACCACGCCCTTCTCGTTTGAACGCATCGTCACAGACGTCTCGCGCCTCTGCTGGGGTGTAAGCCCAAACTCAGATGGCTCCTCCAAAAACCTTGGTGGGCTGGTCTTGCCAATTAACACATCGTTGGGTCCGACGTATGCATTGGGGTTCACGAGGCCGTCTGAATCCAGTTGATCGTAAGCCTCTGAGCCGCGTGCTCCGCGGACTTCTACGTCCGGGATCTCGAACTTGTCCTCCTGGCCTCCGGGGTACTTTCGCTCTTCTGCCTCGGATACGCGGAAGAAATGACTGCGGGCGAGCCCCCTCTGGATGGACCCACGATTCATGACCAGGGCGTCCTCAATGTTGTATCCTTCGTATGCCAGTACTGCAACCACGAAGTTTTGGCCTGCTGGCCGCTCATCAAAGCCAATGGCAGCAGATGTCTTGGTCCGGACGATAGCCCTCTGTGGGCTGTTCAGATAATGGCCGCGAGTGTCTGGCCGGAGCCTCATGTTGGCAGTGGACATGCCAAGGCACTGCTTGACCATTCCTGCGCCCATGGTGTTCCTGGGGCTGGCATTGTGTTCAGGATAAGGCACCAGTCCTGCGGCAATTCCCAGTATGAGCGAGGGATCCAGCTCCAGGTGAGTGTGATCTGGGGTTATATCCTCCTCCCAGATGGCAATGAGGGTGTTCTCCTCCTCCTCTGCATCCAGATACTCCACGAGGCCCAAGTTCACAAGATCGGCGAATGTCATCTCGCCGTTCCTGATTTTATTCACGTGCTCCTCCGTTACCAGGGCCTTTCCGTTCTCCACCACAATGACAGGTCTCCTGGCACGTCCTGAGTCGGTATTAATGAATATCTCATCGGTGTTCTCGAAGTAGGCCACATTCATCTGGTTGCTTATGCTACCCGCACGCCGAAGGCGACGCAAATTATCTACTAAAGTCCTGGGGTCGACATGATGTCCTACAATCTCGCCATTTACATAAACGCGAGCTCCGCTGTTCAAGGCCTCAGCCAACATTACCACCTACCGGAACCACGCCCAAATCCACTAATATCTTTTTTATGTCGTCGTAATTATCCACGCCCTTGGAGAGCTCGACTCCTTGAGCAAAGTTCTTCACCAGGCCGCAGTTTGGCCCTTCAGGCGTCTCGCTCGGACAGATGCGACCCCACTGAGTGGCATGCAGATCCCTGGCCTCGAAGTGAGGTTGAGATCTGGACAGGGGCGAGATCACCCTGCGCAGGTGAGAGAGCGTGGCCATGTAATCCGTCCTGTCCAGAAGCTGTGAGACGCCAGTTCTACCGCCAACCCAGTTGCCTGTGGCCAGGGGATGAATCATCCTCTCGGTCAGGACGTCTGCGCGCACCGTTGTTACAACATTCAACTCTCTGTTCCTCATGCTGGCCCGCTCTAACTGGTATTTTATGTCCCTGGTGAGACGGTTAAAAGCAACGCGGAAGAGATCCTCCATCAGATCTCCGGACAGCTTCAGCCTCTTGTTTGAGTAGTGGTCCTTGTCGTCCTCTCCACGGCGACCCAGCGCCAGCTCAAAGCATGCCTCAGCCATGCGCGAGAGGAACAGAGCTTTAGCGTATCGGTCCTTCTCGTCTACGCCGATATGTGGCAGAAGATACCTGTCCAGAACATAGGCTGCCCTCTTCTTCTGGTACTCCTTGGCCTGGCCGGCAGCCACACGCGAGCCTATCTTCTCCAGGGCCTCATCGATGGTCGAAACCTCTGCCTCCTCAAGGTTCTCGAGCATGAACTTTATGATCTCCGGATTATCGGATACCGATTTAACGATATCCATATCCGTCTCCATGCCCAAAGATCGAAGAAGAGTCACGAAGTTCAACCTCCCGGAGACAGACGGGAAGGAGACCTCCAGGATGGAACGCCGCCCTCGCTCCACTATGACAAGAGACCTGTAGCCCTGCCTCTGGCTGAAAACCTTGGCCACTTCGATGTTCTCGTCGTAGCGCTGATTGTACTCCACCAGGATCTTATTGGGGGCGAGGTCTTCGAGCGTCATGATCACCCGTTCTGAGCCATTGACCACGAAGTAGCCTCCGGGGTCGTTGGGGTCCTCTCCGTATGTGATCATCTCATCGGCACTCAGGCCGTAAAGGTTGCAGATCTTGGAGTTGAGCATGATGGGCAGTGTGCCGATCTCCGCCTCCACAGGATCTTTCTCGGTCTCGCCCTCAACAATCGTCATCTCCAGCTTGATAGGAGAAGAGTAGGTAAGGTTGCGCAGCCGGGCGTCGTTAGGATAGAGCTTCTCTATGGAGCCGTCAGCTTCGCGCACCATGGGCTTCTCCACCCGGATCTTGCCAAGCTTTACATAGGTATTCTCTATATTGGTCTCGATGATCCCAACTTCGTCTATGACCTTTTGTAGACCTCTATCGATGAAATCGTTGAAGGAGTTTATGTGGTGATGCACCAGCTTGTCCCGGGTAAAATAGGAGCTATATAGAACATTTCTATCGAGCAAAAGACCACCTTTAGTCAATTACCAGCCGGTAAAAGATCGATTGTTTAGCCGTCGTACTCTTTCGAATGATCTTTATTATATCGCCAACTTTGGCCCCGATCTCTTTGGCAGCAGGATCGCTCACATGAATCTTGGGCAAATGAGGCGCTTCAATGCCAAAGCTTTTCAGTACCTGAGCACCCTCTTCCGGGGTGAGCAGCACATGTTCCGGAACCATTTCATGATCTTTTACGGCAAATTTGGTCATTAGAACCACCTTCTCGCTGGAAGGAGCAGCGCATAGGCTCAAGGAAACTCCAAACGGGCTCGGGGGGATTTGAACCCTCGACCACCTGGTATCTTCATGCAAAAACTTAAAAGCCAGACGCTCTGCCTAACTGAGCTACGAGCCCCCTCGTCCTGGCATCCCTTAAGCCTTTTCCACCGCACTAAATGTGGAATTCCAGCATCCCACATAAAGCTTTTTCCCTTAGACACTTCCCACTAGGCGGGCTATCTCTGTGCCGACCTCTGATGTGGTTGAGCTTCCTGCAAGGTCATATGTCTTTATCCTGCCTTCAAATAGGTTCCGCTCAATGGCTGCTATGACGTCTTTAGCCGCAGCATCCTCGCCCAAATGTTCCAAGAGCATGGCACCAGCCCATATAGTGGCAATGGGATTGACCTTGTTCTGTCCCTTGTACTTGGGCGCAGAACCGTGAATTGGCTCGAACATGCTCGTGCCTTCGGGATTCAGGTTGGCACCAGGTGCCAGGCCCAGGCCGCCCTGGATCATGGCTCCGAGATCTGTGATGATGTCCCCGAACATATTCGGAGCAACTATTACGTCGAACCACTCCGGGTTTTTTACAAACCACATTGTTATGGCATCCACGAAGTTGAAGTCGTGCTTGACCTGCGGATAGTCCTTCGCCACCTCCAGGAAGACCTCTCTCCAAAAGCCGTAAATGTCGCTCAGCACATTGGCTTTGTCTACGCTTGAGACCTGCATTCTTCTCTTCATGGCCAGGTCGAAAGCATACTTTATGACCCTCTTGCAGCCCTCTTTGCTGACCTCGCCTATCTGGTAGCCGATCTCCTCGCTATCAGAATCGATATCCAGGCCGAACTTTATGCTGTATAAATTCCTTCGGACATCAAATGTGGCATGGCTTCGCCCGCGGCGCGCACGGCTGCCGATCCCGATATAGAAATCCTCGGTGTTCTCCCGCACAACGACGAAATCGATGTCCTTGGGGCCCTTGTCCTTTAATGGGGTCCAGACGCCCTCAAGGAGCTTGACGGGCCGAAGGTTTACGTACTGGTCGAGGTAGAAGCGCATGGTGAGCAGAATGCCCTTCTCCAGGACGCCTGGCTTCACCCTGGGGTCTCCTATGGCCCCGAGGTAAATGGCGCGATATTTGCTCAGCTCTTTGAGGGTCTCCTCGCTTACAAGCTCTCCTGTCTGTAAAAAATGCTCAGCTCCCAGAGGATACTCTATCCAGTCCAAAGAGAAGCCATGTTTATCCGCTGCCGCCTCCAGGACCTTTTTGCCCTCGGCTATGATCTCAGGACCGATGCCATCGCCAGGGATAACAGGTACCTTGTAATTCATGCCTTAACACCGCACACCTGTCTTTTTGTGTATTCAATCAAGCCGCCCGCATCGACGATATCCCTCAGGAAACTTGGAAGCGGCGTAGTTTTATACGACTCGCCGCTTGCCAGGTTGTGTATCACTCCGCCGGCCATGTCGATCTCAATTGGATCTGCATCACGTATCTTGTCCACCTCGGAGCAGATGAATAGAGGCAAGCCGATGTTGATTGCATTTCGAAAGAAAATCCTTGCAAAGGATTTTGCCACAACTGCAAATACGCCCGACCCTTTCAGGGCCAAAGGCGCATGCTCCCTGGAAGAGCCGCAGCCGAAGTTCTCTCCCCCCACCACAATGTCGCCCACACGAACCTGCGCTGCCATCTGCGGTCTGACGCCTTCAAAGATATGCTCAGCAAGCTCACGAGGGTCATTTATCACTAGATAGCGTCCTGGGATGATCGCGTCGGTATCGATATCATCTCCAAACTTCCAAGCTCTGCCCGCCAAAATACTCAACTCCAACGGTGAACTACCCTCCAATGAGAATGGTATATATTAAAGTAATGCACGAAGGGTAAAAGATCAATAAGTCAATAGGTGGTTTTCAATTGAGGGCGATCATGATCTCTGGCCGCACTTTGGCTCAAGGCGCCAATTGCGAGTCCAAAATGTCTGAGGACTTCTTCAAGGCGGCTTCTTCATGCCATTTATCAAAAGAGGATTACGACCTCCTTGGTCTCTCAGATGGCAAGAACATTCTGCTTAAAAATGAGTTCGGCAAGACTGTTCTCTCGCCTCGAGTGGACGATGGGCTGCGCAAGGGAATTGTATTCGTTCCCATGGGCCCCTGGGCAAACATCCTTATCGGGCCGGACACAGGCGGTTGTGGCACGCCCCAATTTAAGGGTGTGGAGATCGACATAGAAGCTACGAACTCTCCAATTTTGGATATTCGAGAGCTATTTGGCAGTATTCAGAGGTTTGAGGCATGATAGTAGAAGACGCAATCTGCTCATTTTGTGGATGTCTATGCGATGATATCAACGTGGAAGTGGAAGAAAATAAGGTGTTGAGAGTCAGGCATGCCTGCCGACTGGGCTCCAGCAAGATCATGGGGCATGAACGGATCCGCAGCCCGATGGTGCGAAAAGACGGGGAGCTCAAAGAGGTGAGCTACCAGCAGGCTTACGAGCAAGCGGCAAAGATCCTGCTGGCGGCCAGTAAGCCTTTGCTCTATGGATGGGCCTCCACAGTTTGCGAAGCCCAGAAGAAGGGCATCCTACTTGCAGAGGAGGTGGGCGGGGTTCTCGATTCCACTGCCACCGTATGCCACGGTCCGTCGGTCATAGGCATTGAAGAGAAGGGGCTTCCTGGAGCGACGCTTGGCCAGGTGAAGAACAGGGCAGATACCATCGTCTTCTGGGGCTGTAATCCTGCAGAGGCTCATCCCAGGCACTCTCTGCGTTATTCCTCCAATGCGTGTGGTCGTTTCACGCCAGAAGGGCGCTCCGCAAAGAAGATAATTGTCGTTGATGTCCGCGAGACGAGGACCTCGAAGAACGCAGACAAGCAGGTCATCATTCAGCCGGGCACCGATTATGAGGTGATCTCAGCTCTTAGAATGTTCGTGGCCGGAAAGGGCGACATGGTGCCAGAGGAGGTGGGAGGTGTTGCAAAAAAGGAGTTAGCCAGCCTTGCACAGATGCTGTTGGCGGCAAAATTCGGTGCGGTGTTCTTCGGGCTGGGAATTACGCACAGCCGCGGTCGGTATAAGAATATAGACAATGCACTCTCCCTGGTGACCGACCTGAACTCTCATACCAAATTTGTGATCATGCCTATGCGTGGCCATTACAATGTAGGGGGAATTGGGCAGGTCTTGGCCTGGTCATCGGGGTATCCCATGTCAGTTGACTTCACCCGCCAAGCGCCTTACTTCAACCCAGGAGAGACTGCGGCATGCGATCTTTTAGCTAAAGCTGATACAGATGCGGCACTGATAATAGCTGCCGATCCCGCATCCAACTTTCCTCGTAAGACAGTAGAAGAGCTGGCAAGGATACCAATCATCCAGATTGATCCCTATGAGAACCCAACCACTCTTTTGGCAGATGTAGTAATACCATCTGCCATCGCAGGAGTCGAGGCGGAGGGCACTGCCTACCGCATGGACGGCCTGGCGCTACGCATGAGAAAGCTTGTGAATTCCAGTTATCCCAGCGACGAAGAGATATTAGATGGCATCCTGGAGAGCGTGCGAAGTTTGAGATCTGCGATGAGAATGCAAGGGGGCTTGAAAGATGATAATTAGAGGAGGAATTGTCTACGATCCTGCTAACGGCATCTTCGGTGAGGAGATGGACCTTTGCATCGATGGTGGCAGAATCGTCGAGGACGCAAAGGGTGAGGTGATCGATGCACGAGGGCTGCTGGTCATGCCGGGAGGAGTCGATGCCCACACGCACATTGCCGGCAAAAAAATGAACACAGGTCGAATAATGAGGCCGGATGATGCCCGGTTGGGCACGGAACCTCGCAGTGGTGTCTGCAGGCCATCCACGGGCTATACAGTTCCTAACTGCTACGCCATGGGCTATCGTTATGCTCGCATGGGCTATACTACGGCCTTCGAGGCGGCCACGCCCATCATCGAAGCTCGGCACACTCACGAGGAGCTGGAAGAAATTCCCATCCTGGACAAAGGCGCTCTTACCCTGTTCGGCAACAACTGGGAGGTCATGGAGTGCGTTCATGACAAAGACATCGCCAAGCTTGCAGCCTACGTGGCCTGGGGCCTGCGTGCTGCCCGAGGCTACGGCATAAAGGTCGTAAATCCGGGAGGCGGAGAAGCCTGGGGTTTTGGTTCCAATGTGAAGGGCCTAAATGATCCAGTTCCTAATTTCGATGTGACGCCTGCAGAGATCATTCACGCTCTGGCCGAGGCAAATGAGATGCTGCGCTTGCCGCATTCCATTCATCTGCACTTCAACAACTTAGGGAAGCCTGGCAATTACACAACAGCCCTCGAGACGCTCGAGACACTGAAAGATATCAAGCCCAGCCGCATGAGGCAGGCGGTACACGTAACGCACATGCAGTTTTCTGCTTATGGTGGCACAGGCTGGCGTGATTTCGAGTCGAAAGCCTCTGTCATCGCTGATTACATCAACCAGCACAATCATGCCACCATGGACATGGGCCAGCTTCTCTTTGGAGCAGCAACAACCATGACCGCAGACGCACCCCTGGAATACGGCAACGCACGTCTGACCCACAATAAATGGTCCAACCACGACATCGAGCTTGAGGAGTCGAGTGGCGTCGTGCCAATGGTTTACTCGCGCAAGATGTTGGTCAATGCTGTACAGTGGGCAATAGGCCTGGAACTGGCTCTTTTGACAAAAGACCCATGGAAGGTGCTCATGACCACCGACAGCCCTAACGGCAGCCCATTTGTAAACTATCCTGAGGTCATAACGCTGCTTATGAGCAAGCAGAAACGTGACTCTGAGATGGCCACACTGCATGGAGAGCTCTCCAAGAGAACCTCCTTGGGAGGCATTGAGAGAGAGCTGGATTGGAGTGAAGTTGCCATCATGACCCGAGCCGCGCCCGCACGCATTCTGGGACTGGAAGATAAGGGACACCTCGGGCTTGGCGCGGACGGGGACGTCTCCATTTACAATCTGTCGCCCGAAGAAGTAGATGCCAGCAAAGAACACGCCACAGTCAAGAAGGCGCTGGCCACTGCGAAGTACACCATAAAGTCGGGCATAGTGGTCTGTAAAGATGGAAAGATCCTTTCAACGCCGCACGGAAAGACCTACTGGGTGGACGCTGTCGCAGCCAAGGCGGATATGGACCGCCTTATGGTGGACCTGCAAGATAAGTTCGAGAGATATTACAGTGTGCAGATGTCCAATTATGCAGTGCAGGACGTTTATGTTACCAATCCCAAGGTTATAAAGGCAGGTCTTGGAGCCGAACCATTGAAGGAGGTGGCTTGAGTGAGGAAGATCGTCGTTGCCCCACTCGCGCCAATTCTGATATCCGTCGAGGCTGAGATACTGTCGCCAGATATTTTTGCTCCTTTGTCGATTGAGCAGATTTGTGCTCTGGATGTGTGGCAGGGAAACCGCAAGAGAAAGATCTCCGATCTATTCCGGGTGGTGGGGGACGAGGGCCCGGTCAAGCCAGAAGAGACTGCCTTGAGACTTGAAGGCGACTTCTCGCGCGTCAAGAGGATAGCGGAGGGCATGACGGCAGGGACCGTTGATGTGATTGGCGGCGCTGGCATGCATGCCGGAAATAATATGAAAGGAGGAAAATTGAGCATTCTAGGCAATGCGGATGACTGGCTTGGCAGAGAGATGCGAGGTGGATCTATTATCGTCGAGGGGAATGCCGGAAACTACGCGGGTGCGGGCTACAGGGGTGAGAAGTGCGGCATGCGTGGCGGAGAGATTGAGATAAGAGGCAATGCTGGTGCATACCTGGGCGAGCACCTCTGCGGTGGCAACATTCGTGTGGCTGGCAATGCAGGCGATTTCCCTGGCGCCGCAAACCAGGGTGGCACAATCCACATAGGGGGCAGTTGTCATCTGCCAGGCGCAGAGATGACAAAAGGAACTATAATTGTAAACGGCAAGGCTAAAGTCCTGCCAGGCTACCAGAAGCTAGAGGTTGTGACGATTGAGGGCGAAAAATATCAAAAGTATGCAGGCGACCTGGTGGAGAATGGAAAGGGCGAACTCTTCATCCGGGCAGGGTCATCTTGATAAATTAGGATGGAAATATGACGGACCAATACAATTATTTTGAGGTGCTCTAACTTGATAGATCGCAGCAAGGTTCTGGAGGTCTTGAAGGGATACGATCTCGAAGATCTGCGAATTGGGATGATTGCGTCCCACTCTGCCCTGGACACGGCAGACGGCGCAGTTGAAGAGGGTTTCAAGACGCTGGCTGTATGCCAGGAGGGCAGGGAGAAGCCCTATGTCAAGTACTTCCGGGCCGGGCGGGACAAGAAGGGAAAGATCGTAGTAGGTATGATCGACGAGGTCATGATGCTCAAGAAGTTTTCGCAGATACTGGAAAATGAGAACCAGGATATTCTAGAGGAGAAGAACGTTCTCTTCGTGCCCAACAGGTCCTTTACCTCCTACTGCGGCATCGATGCAGTTGAGGACCAGTTCAGGCTGCCCTTGCTTGGCTCCAGGAATTTGCTGCGATCGGAGGAGCGCGGCGACAAGAGGGATTATTACTGGATATTGGAAAAAGCAGGCCTGCCTTACCCTGAGCCGATAGAGGCCGAGGATATCAACCAGCTGGTCATGATCAAGCTGCCTCATGCTGTGAAGACTTTGGAGAGGGGCTTTTTCACTGCCGCCTCCTACGAGGAATACTGTCAGAAGGCCGACCTGCTGCTGCGCCAGAATGTAATAGATCAGGATGGAATTGAGCTGGCCAGGATCGAGCGCTACATCATAGGGCCTGTATTCAACCTGGACTTCTTCTACTCGCCCATAACCGAGAGGATAGAGCTCATGGGCATTGACTGGCGCTTCGAGACATCCCTCGACGGCCACTGCCGCCTGCCTGCGCCTCAGCAGATGACGTTAAATGAGAATCAGATAAATCCAGAGTACACAGTATGCGGGCATAACTCTGCAACTTTGCGCGAGTCACTTCTGCAGAAGGCCTTCGAGCTTGCGGAGCGTTATGTCAAAGCGACGCAAGAGTACTACAAACCTGGCATCATCGGGCCCTTCTGCCTTCAGACCTGCGTGGACAAAGACCTCAACTTCTACATCTATGATGTTGCGCCGAGGATTGGAGGCGGCACCAATGTGCACATGGCAGTCGGGCACCCATATGGAAACGCCCTGTGGCGCACCAACATGTCAACAGGACGGAGGCTGGCACGCGAGGTCAGGATCGCATTGGAGAATGACTGCCTTGAAAGAATCATTACCTGAGGATGACGGAAAGCATAAGAGAGCAGAATGAGGCCGGCTCCCTGGAGATTCCCAAGAAGCTAGGACGAACAGTAAAAAAGCTGGCCGAGCAGGGCGAGGATCCGGTGCTCATCGCTCCTGCCCTATTGCGCAGCCAGGCTACTGAACAGATGCTCACCATCGCCAGGATGGGCATGCTTGACAGGGTCCTCGGATATCTGGTCACTACCAGGAAAAGCGTGCATTTCGTCAGGCCTGGCCTGGCCTGGGACAGGGTGCAGAGCATTCCGCTGGATGCGATCGATGGTGTGGAGTATGTGGATGAGTTCCATAACAACACACTGAAGCTGAAGGTTGGCGAGAAGGCTGAGAGCATCATATTCTACGACGATATGGACGGCATCAGGTTCTACAAATACATCAAGGACAGGACAAGAAGATGATGTCGTCTGACGCTGATCCTGTGGATGTCCTCGTTGCAGCACACTGTCTCTTAAATCCCATGACGAGGGTGCGAGGCCTGCGGCCGATACCATACCGTGTGGAGGGACCGACTGTACAGCTGCCCTGTCCGGAGTTTTTGTACTTAGGGCCGGAGCGCTGGGCTGTGACGAAGAATCAACTGGATCTGCCGAAGTTCAGGCGCTTTTGTCGGATGCTCATCGCTCATTACGCGGATTTGCTGGAGATGCTGGCGAGCCAGGGTGCGCGATTGCGCATATTCGGCGTAGCCGGGAGCCCTAGCTGTGGCGTTAACACGACCAGCTGCGGCTACGAGGGAGGGCTAGTGTGCGAAGCCAAACATGAGCGCGTGCCAGGGCGTGGCGTCTTCATGGAGGAGCTGATGGCGGAGCTTGAGAGCCGAGGGGTAATTTTTCAGGCAGAGGAAGTGGGTTAGAATTTTTTTATCCTCTCAATTTGGTGTGGGTGACGGAATACTATTAAATACTACAAGTGCATGAGATTGGCTGCCTTTTGTCGCGGGGGTTGCCAAGCCAGGTCAAAGGCGCTGGATTCAGGGTCCAGTCACGAAGGTGTTCGTGGGTTCGAATCCCATCCCCCGCACCTAATTACTCTAATTGTCAAGTCTCATATCGTGGATTTTTCAATTTTATCGAATGCTCTCATCTCAGCCACGAGTTCCCATCCTGCATAAATCAGGCCACGTTAGATTCAAAGCAGACTTGGTCTGCAAGCCGATAACCGATTATTCTTACTAATTTATTAATGTAGCTATAATTTATTAATCTTTCGATAGAATTTATGATCAAGACCGAAGCTGCATACCTCATGCTCTTACCTATTACTTTCGCCCCATGCAATATTTAGATATAGTATCCAATCTATACATTAAACAGATTTTGTCACCGGTAGTAGAAAGGGGCAGTCATAGATCAAAATAACTCGCAGGTGATCTCACTTGAAGTCGGCTCTCGTCGCATTATTGATTGGCATTCTTATGGCGTCTTCCGGCTGCATCCAGCCTAAAGAAGCTCCTGTTATTTCGGAAAAGGTCGCATCTGAGGAATGGAAGCCCGACGGAGTGGTTGGTGAGAACGAATACGCTCGTAGCATGGTCCTACAGAGCCAGGCCAGACAGGGTTACACAGGCGGAAGGATGGAGATATCCTGGAAGAACGACAAGGAATTCCTCTACATGGCCCTGAATGGCAGCACAAGTGGATGGCTGGCGGTTGGCTTTGAACCGACTGAATGGATGAAGGATGCTGACATAATACTTGGCTTCGTTGAAGGAAAGAAGGCGACTGTCCTGGACGAGTATTCTACTGGCAACTACGGTCCGCATATCGAGGACACAATGCTAGGTGGCACAAACGACATACTTCAGATGGGCGGAAGAAGAGATGGCTCGAATACAATCATTGAGTTCAAGAGAAAACTGGACACAGAAGACAGGTTTGATAAGTCAATGCATGCTGGCGAGACAATATCATTGATCTGGGCCATGGCCGATAGCAGCGACCAGGGTGTAAAGCACAACATCGCCTATGGTGAAGGCATCATGTCCCTAATTCAAGAGAATGCTACGACCATCTCAGCAGCAGTTCCAAGCCCGCGGGAGGTTCAGGGAATTCTTTTCATATGGGAGGAGGAGAAAGCAGCTCGCGACCTCTACATTTCTCTATATAACGAGACCAACCTCAGCATCTTCATGGACCTCGTCAGATCAGAGCAAAACCACATGGACCAGGCCAAATCGATCATCGATAAGTTCGGTCTGCAAACGCCTGTGCCAGATGTGCCAGGAAAGTTCGAGAACCAGACATTGAAAGAGATATACAACAGACTGCTGGCCCAGGGGAAACTATCACATAAAGAGGCACTTTTGTCTGCTGCCACATTTGAGGAGATAAGCATCGTAGATCTTGAAAAAGAGATTGCAGCAACGAACATGGAAGAAATTGAGGTCGTCTATCAGGGGCTGCTGGCTGGTTCCAGAAAGCACCTGCGCTCTTACGTCATGGATCTTCAAGAGCTAGAGATCCAATATAACCCACAATACCTCAGTCCTAGCGAGTTCGAAGAGATCATGAAAAGATCATGAAAAGATCATGGAGCCTAAAGCCTCAGGCTTCGTAATAGCCTTAGACTTAGGCCTAATGTCTATGATCTTTACAGGCGTTGTCCATATCTGCCCTTTGCAGCATCTTCGCCTGCCAATCATCGATGGCATCCTTCACGCTGCCAGCCGCACCCACAAACACCTCTACGCCAGATGAGGAGAACGCTGCTACTGCCTTTGGACCAAGTCCGCCCACAATCATCACCTGCACGCCCGTCTTCAGGATGGTCTCTGTGGGCAGGCCGCTTCCGCCCATATGCTCACTTACATTGGGCAGAATCTGTATGTCTCCAGTGTCCATATCCACTACGGTAAACGTAGGAGCCCGACCGAAATGCTGGCAGATTTCCTCATTCATGCCTCCGCTACCCATGGTAGGGACACATATCTTCATTGTCCCAAACCCCCTCTGCCCCTTCCAGCTCCCTGGCCTCCTCCTCTTCCAGCTCCCTTACCCTGTCCCATTGGGCCGCGGCCTTGACCCATGCCTCCATGAGCAGGTCTTGTCGGGCTGGAGATCTTTGTGAGCTCTCCGCGCTTGAATTTATCCACAGCATCCCTCACGGTCACTCCCTGTAGCTGATAGACATCGATGTTGGCGGAAGTTAAGGTTTGCAGGGCATTTGGGCCAATGTTTCCGGTGATCAGGGCCTTTGCGCCCAGCCTGGCTATTGTCTGAGCTGCCTGTATCCCAACACCGCTTGATTCTCCAGCGTAGGTATTGGCAACTGAATTCACATCCATGCTGTCAATGTCGACTATTACAAAAAACTGGCATCTTCCAAACCTTGGATCAACTGGGGCATCCAAGCTGGAAGCTCCTGCTGTAACACATATTTTCATAATGAACCTCTAATGTTTTGTTTTTTTGCCTATTATGCCTTTATGCGACTTAATATTTAAAAGATTCGCATCCTCAAGTCAATAGATCGTGGATCACCAGATCCAACGATTCTGCTTGTGTTATGATGGTATCAACACCTGCTTCAGCAAATGCATAACCTGGGCCTTTACGGGCGAGGTTTTCTTTAGCCAGAACGACATCTGGCTTATAACTCAACAAGAACTCCGCTACCTTCAGGCCTCTTCCCTTGGGCAGATCTTTATAAGGATTGGCGACTATCTCCTGTCTTTGCAGAGCCATCTTCTGCAAATCTATCTCTAGCAACGCAAAGTAGGGCGACTCGCCGAAGTGCTCCCCCACCGTTCCTGTATAGTCATTGAGAGGAACGGCGTAGATCATGCTCGTCTTTGCCTGCGGCTCATAGTGGATTAGCACCCGGTCGACGCCTGGAACTTCTTGGCGTATCTTAGCTTCGATGCGCTGAGCTGCCTGGTGAGCTCTCTTCAAGTCGACAACTCTAAAGGTCAAGCTGGCCTCCACGAATAGATAGCGACCAGAGTTCCTCGCCACGACCTCTTTAAGGGCGTCAACTTCGGGTGCCTCCAGTATCAGGCTCTTGATCTTCTCCAGAGTTCTCGCATCGACCGACGCGTCCAGGAGCACCCTCATGCCGCTCAAAAGAATGCCCCAACCCTCTTTCACGATGACGAGGGCAATGAATACGGCAGCGATCTTGTCCAATGGCATCGCAAAGGCTTTGGCGATCAAGGCCAGGAACACGAGTAAAGAGGTGAGAACATCTGCTCTGTGCTGTATGCCGTCTGCAATTAAACTGGGCGAGCCGCTCACCTTTCCCACATGAATCTGATAGGATCCGAAGAGATACGGCAGGGGTATCAAGGCAGCCACTGCCAGCAGAACAAAGCCCTCGTACTGGGCATTCTGAGTTTCTGCATGAATTGCTTCTAAAACGATCTCATAGGCTGTGGCAAAGAGCAGAAAGGAGATTGCAATGGATGCCATGTTCTCCACTTTATAGAGCCCCAGGGGAAAGCTCCGGCTTTTGCGCTCCGAGATCTTCAGGCCCATGATGAGGGCAATGGACGCAAGGACATCCACCAGGGAGTGAACAGCATCAGCGCGCAGAGCCAGACTTCCTGCCATATCAGAGAGAAATAACTTGGTCAATACCAAGCCCGTGTTTAAGAGCAGCGAGTAGACTGCAACCCTCGATACGGAGGATTTTCGTGTCTCATCATCTTCAGAGCTATTGGAATCATTCGTGGAAGTATTCGAAAAATATTTCATCATGCTTATTTTAGCAATATTGCGAGAAAATATTTATATTTTTGCATGATCACCACAATTCTTTGTAGAGGGCGCAAAGAGAAACGCCTCAGAAATTCTGCATCAGTACAAGGCCTATCATCATAACAAGAAATCCCGCTATGATACCCAGGTTTGTGAGATGCTCGCTGCCGTATCTATTGGCAATGGGAATGAGCTCGTCAAGGCTCAGGAAGACCATAATCCCTGCCACCAGGGCCGAGGCAGCCGCCAGCAGCCAGTCATTGAGGAAGGAATAGAGCAGGAGCACGGCCAGAATCGCGCCAAGCGGCTCGGTCATGCCAGCAGCAAAAGAGATCAAGCAGGATTTTTTCCTGTCGGATGTGGCGCAGTAAAGCGGTATGCTGCAGGCCAGCCCTTCTGGAATGTTGTGGATGGCGATGGCTATGGCCACTGGTATTCCCAGGCGAAGGTCAGCTAAAGAGACCAGGGCCACAGTCATTCCCTCCGGAAGATTATGAATAGCTATGCCGATGGTGGTCATAATTCCGCTCCGGTAAAGACGATCGCACTGAGTGTCCACCTGCCCGTCCATGTGAATATGAGGAACGAACCTGTCAAGAGAATAGATGAGGATCAGCCCGAGCAGGAAGAAGAGATTTGAGTTGCCAAATCCCAGGACGAGCTTGGAGCTGCAAAAGAGGTCCACAAAGCCCACATAGATCATCACCCCGGCCGCAAACCCCAGGCTCAATGAGAGGTAGCGCATGTCGGGCTTTGGGAAGAAGTAGGCGACCAAGCTTCCTATGCCCGTGGCCAGACCGGCCAATAGGGTCAACGCTAAAGCTGCCAGGATATTGCCTTCCACAGGGAATCCAAAGGATCGAATATATTTCAATATGATGCCTGAATCGAGATAGAGAACCGAGAAGATCTTTTCAGGCGAAAAGGCCCCAGGAAGGAGCCGCTGCGACCACCAGAATAATTCGGCGACGAGGCCGCACGGCCTTGCCACCCGCGCCAGCTCTCGCATGAGATGAAATGGGTCCTTGCCTGGAAATCCATGGGGCTGCGGGCTGGGCCAAAGAACGTCTGGCTCCAGGGGCCCAGTCGAAGGCGTTGTCCTGTAAAGGCAAAGGGCGCGGGTCTACCTGGATGCAGTCCACTTGATCCGGAAAACCTGCTCTCTTTGAGGATCAAATACATCTTAGTCTCTCACGGATAGGCATACACACCATCCGGCTCCTGGCAGAAGAACTTGTAGAGAAGCTCTCTGTGCACCGCCTTGGGATCTATATCTTCGAAGAGATCGGGATGGAACCATTTGGCCAAATGGAGAAGATATACGATCAATCGAGGCCCTCTTCGAATAGAGAGATGGCTTATGTAGACCTTTTTGTTCCTGATTGCATTGGTACTTCTCAGCTCTGGACGACACAGGATCTCATCCCTCTTCTCCATCAGCGTTTTTGCTGTTGCTGCAAAGAGAGTGGAGATCTGGGAGATGATTATGTCCGGATTGTTCATGGCCACCCACTCTCCCCTCACGTCGGACCTTCCAGGAGCCTCATCGTGAGCGATATTTACGCCGCCTGCAAGTGTTATGCACTCATTCGCCGAGGTGCAGGTGGCTGTGGTCTTGTACCTTTCAAAGGCACACTCATGATAGACGCGCGGCCTGTCTTTGAGCTCGAGATCCCTTGTCCTCTTCATGACAAGGTTCGTATACCCCTCCAAGAATTCGATGAGCTCTCCAGTTCTCTTTCCGGCGTCCATCATCCCGCCCAAGATCCGAGCATTTTTGATAAGAGATCTCAACTCGCAGCTCGTGCCCACGAAGAACACGGGGATGCCTGAAGACTTTATGCTCTCAACAGTCTGTGGCGAAATGTGGCCGCCCATGACCACCACGTCCGGACGCAGGCCGACGATCTGCTCGACTCTGATAGTCTTTCTAACGCTGCTTCCCAAAGCTGGCTTCTCATCCAAGCCGGGAGGATAATTGGAATGATCATCTCGACCGACTATCCTATCCAGGCCGCCGAAGACGCATATAAGCTCCGATGCTACAGGTGTCAGTGAGACAATCCTCTCGGGCGGACAGGGCGCTGCTCTGCATGCTTCGCCATCTATCAAAAGACCTCTGCTCTCCATTTTGGGTCATCATCCCTTTAGTCGTGTTCCAGAGTGACAGATGCTCTCATCGATCTTTAGGCATTAGTCGAGATTTCAGGATAGACGAAGGTTCTTTTCTCTGGGAATTCTATTCCCAACAGATCTGTATACTCCTTGTAGACGCTTAATGGATCAAGGTCCGCTTCGGGATGGAGCATCTTGGCAAGATATGTAAGGCCTACAACGCTGCCTGGTCCGTAAAGCATCTCTGAATAGCACAGATAGACGCGATTGCTCTTTATGGCGCTGACGCCATCGCCACCAGGTCGGCTCATCATCTCGTTTCTGGTCTTCTCCAAAGCAACTGTGTCAGAGCTTGGTTCAGCCTGCCAGCCAAAGGTATCTGCGGATTGATATCTGATCATGACGTCTGGATTCCGAGTGAGCACCCATTCCCAGGTTACCTTAGGGAATCTGTCTTTCAGGTCTTTGGCAACATTAAAGCCGCCCGCCAATCTGACAAGCTCTCCGAACCCAGACGCTGCGCCGTATAATGTGAGAGCTCCCAAGCCTCCCGCAGAGCTGGACTCGATATAGACCTTTGGAAGAGAGAGGCCTGCTACAGCATTCACTGCATCTAGCTTCCTCTTCTCATACCAGTTTACATAATTTTGTGCTTCCTCCTCTTTTCCTAATATGGTTCCCAGTTTTGTCATGGAGTCCGTGACGTTCTCGGAATTGGAGAAGTCGAGTCCCACTACAGTAATATTCTTGAGTGGAGCGAAGCCTTTTTCGTGTAGATCTACCGCATAGGACTTGCCGCCACTTGTGCCATATGAGTAACAGATGACAAGGACATTCGGGACAATTGTGTCATTCTCGGATACCATCTGTCCAATAAGCTCATAGTCGAAGGTGTTCCAGGTGCCCACCACCTGGGTGTCCTTGAGATTGGGATACAGTTCGTTTCTCTTGTGTATCGTATCGATGACCCCTATGATCTTATCGACATCTCCAAGAATTGCGACGGCTTGCGCAGCATACCCACTTTGGACAATTATCCTCTCGATGGGCATCTGAATGGTAACTGTTCTGCCCGCGGAATCGGTGATAGTCCTTGGATAAGCATCCATACCCGAAACGCTACAGGTCAGCACGGTGCATAATACAAGTGATATCAAAAAAATCGAATTGGCGTTCATCATCGTCCTCCAATTATCAAGTATTCTTTTTTTAACTCAAGATTTCTTAAGTTCAAGGTGATTATTGGCCCTATAAATAAATGCCGGTCCGATAAGCAAGATTGTGCCAGATCATAGCGAACTTGAAAAGAAAACGATCCATTTTTGGGAGCCCTTCAAGTCTTACAGGTTCTGCAGATCTTACAGGTTCAGCAGATCGAACCCTTCTCGCAGCACTCGTGCTACATCTGCAAAGTGGTATGCACGATCCCAAATTCATCTTTGAGCTGGTGGATGGATTGTGAACGGAAAGCCTGGCCCTGAAGTTTGATGCTGATGGCAGCCTTCATGTGGTGATCTTTGAACAGCAACTTGGCGTTTTAATGGAGCACCATCAGGCTTAAATACAATTTTGTTTGTCTTAGATCCAATTAAGTTTAATAGAGGGGATATAATTGGCGAAGAACATCATGGCAATACTGATATGCCTCAGCCTCCTGGTGGTGGCCGGAAGCGCAGAGAAGGTCACGGTTGTTGATGCCACAGGGCGATCCGTGAGCGTGCAGGCTCCTGTGCATAAAGTCGTCTCCTTAGGAACAGGTGTTGCAGGGTACATCTATGCCTTAGGCGGAGGAGAGTGTCTCGTAGGTCGAGATTCGTATTCGTATTTCCCTGTCGGCCTTCAAAAGGTGCCAGTCGCGGGCAAGAGCTCCTATTCGCCAGATCTGGAGCTCATAGTAAAGCTGCAGCCGGATCTGGTCATTGCCGACACCATGCTTTCTGAAGAGGACCAGAAGGAGATAGAGGATGCAGGGATTCCCGTATTGATCGACTGGATCTCCGATCCATCTAAGGATATCGAGGTCATGAAGGATCTGGGCCTTTTAATTGGGAAAGAAGAGCGTGCCCGGGAACTGATCGACTTTATCACTAAATATCGAAACCTTGTTGAGGAGCGCACTGCAAGATTGAAGCAGGATGATAAGCCCAAGGTATTCCTTGAATGGACGGGAAAACCATACTACACAGTCTCCAATGGCTCACAGCTGGATACACTTGTAGGTCTTGCTGGTGGAATCAATATCGCAAAGAATTATGGAAACGGATCGCACACCTTTCCCACAGTCAGTCCTGAATGGGTTGCAGTAACCAATCCGGATGTGATCATCCAGACAAAATCAAGCGACAAACCATACACTGAAGATGATCTGAGAGGATTCAGGGATGCCATAATCAGCCGATCTGAGCTCCAGGACGTTTCTGCCGTCAAAAATGTAAGAGTCTATCTGATCTCCGGCGAGATCATGTACAGCGTTCGTTCCATAATTGCTGAGCTGTACCTGGCGAAATGGTTCCACCCAGAGTTATTTAGTGAT
Organism: uncultured Methanotrichaceae archaeon; assembly: GCA_964604285.1. GTDB lineage: Archaea > Halobacteriota > Methanosarcinia > Methanotrichales > Methanotrichaceae > Methanothrix. Next base: position 26,988 of record CAZRYL010000011.1, on the reverse strand, counting down.
GTGGATCCAGAGGCCGTGCATCGAGACCTTGTACGGAAGTTTTATGACATGGAGTTGGATGGAGGGGCGTACGTTTATCCCATCTAGATATTTATTATTTTTCTAAAGTAATAAAGTCCATTTAGGGGATGCATTGTGTCGTCTAACGCCAAGACAATCCGGGCAGTCGCCGGCAGGCAGAGCACCCTCGAGGGTCCTGAGGAGGAGTACCGCAAGTTTCTCTGCAAGAAGATGCTCTTCTTCATGATATTGATCCTGGGAGTGATCGTGCTTGCGAGCTATGCCGTCACCCTTGGATCCGCCAATCTCAGCGTCAATGAAGTCTACTGCACGATCCTGGCCAAGTTTCTGCCGAGCCATTTCCAGGCAACTCGCTTTGCCAACACCATCGTATGGGGGCTGCGCCTGGAGAGGATCCTCATGGGGATTGTGGCGGGCATGGGTCTGTCAGTTGCAGGTGCTGCCATGCAAGGAATCCTCAAAAATCCACTTGCCAGCGAATTTACGCTGGGCGTATCATCTGCAGCCTGCTTTGGTGCGGCCCTGGCCATCGTGATGGGCGCAGGCTTTGTCGGCGGCGAGTATCTGGTGATCGCCAATTCTTTCATATTTACATTGATCGCCTCCTTTGCAGTTTACGGCCTCGCAAAATACAAGGGAATCACTCCAGAGACCATGATCCTGGCTGGAATTGCCATCATGTACCTCTTCTCGGCCATGACATCGTTCTTGCAGTATGTTGGTCACGCAGAGCAGGTACAAGAGGTGGTCTTCTGGATGATGGGCTCCCTTGGGAGGGCCTCATGGGATAAACTCACCATGATGACCATCGTCTTGGCAATATGCCTTCCCTATCTTCTCCTAAAGTCGTGGGATATCAATGCCCTCGGCGCAGGAGACGAGACTGCAAAGAGCCTTGGCGTGAACGTAGAGAGGACACGGGTGATCTGCATGATGCTGCTGTCGCTCATAACTGCCAGCATAATATGCTTCACTGGAACCATCGGTTTCATAGGCCTCGTGGCTCCCCATATCACCAGAATGGTCATCGGCAGTGACCACAGATTCCTTTTGCCAGGATCCGCCCTGGTGGGAGCACTGCTTTTATTGGGCTCAGATACCCTGGCCAGAACCATCCTGGCACCGGTGATCTTGCCTGTGGGAATAATGACATCTTTCCTGGGTGTTCCGTTCTTCGTTTACCTTTTTATGAAAAGGAGGAAGGAGTTTTGGTAAAAATAACCATAAAGGATTTGACATTTAGCTACAACAGCTCTGCAATTTTGGACGGCCTGGACCTTGTCGTCGAAGGCTCAGAAGTGCTGGGACTTGTCGGGCCCAATGGGTCTGGCAAAACCACGTTGATCAAGTGCATAGACCGCATCCTCAAGCCGAAAGGCAGCATCCTGCTGGATGGTCAGGAGATCGATCGCATGACGCAGCAGGAGATAGCAAAGCGTTTTGGCTATGTTCCTCAATCGAGTTCGACGCCACTTTCCACCACAGTTTTTGATACAGTGCTCATGGGACGCAGACCTCACATTAGCTGGCGGGTCTCTGATCTTGATCTGAAGAAGGTGGCAGAAACACTGGAGCTTTTGCACCTGGAGGATCTGGCCATGAGGGATTTCTCGCAGCTATCAGGCGGCCAAAAGCAGAAGGTTCTGATTGCCCGTGCCCTCTGCCAGGAGCCGAGTGTTTTGCTTTTGGACGAGCCCACGAGCAATCTGGACATGAGGCATCAGCTGGAGGTCATGGAGATGATTGCCGCTCTGGTCAAGAGCAAGAAGATCTCCGCGGTCATGGCTCTGCACGATCTGAATTTGGCTGCCATGTTCGTGGATAAACTGGCCATCCTCAAAGGCGGTAAGATCTACGCAGCCGGGCCTCCTGCAGATCTTTTGAATGCGAAGAACATCAAGGAAGTGTACGGTGTGGAGGCTGTGGTAATGGAAAATCTACACAGGCCGTACATCGTTCCTCTGAGGTCAATTAATGGTGAACCAGCATGCGGACAATGAATAAGGAGGGTGAATAAGATGCATCATCTCAAGAGAAGGACAATTCCATTCACTTCGATTGTTGGTCAGGACCAAATGAAGTTCGCCCTTATCCTAAACGCCATCAACCCACGCATAGGCGGCGTTCTGATCAGGGGCGATAAAGGCACGGCAAAGTCCACAGCAGTCAGGGCCCTGGCTGACCTGCTCGAAAATATCTGGGTTGTAGAAGATTGCCCCTTCAACTGCAATCCAGAAAATCCTGAAGACATGTGCGACCTGTGCTTTGAGAAGAGCCAGTCTAATCAGATAAAGGCCGTGGAGAAAAAAACGCCTGTGGTCGATCTGCCACTGGGAGCGACGGAGGATCGGGTTGTGGGGTCGCTAAATGTGGAGAGGGCCATCAAAGAGGGAATTAAGGCTCTTGAGCCTGGAATACTCGCGGCTGCCAATCGAGGAATCCTTTACATCGACGAGGTCAATTTACTCGATGATCATGTGGCGGACGTTCTCCTGGACTCGGCTGCCATGGGCGTCAATATCGTGGAGCGCGAGGGCGTATCTGTGGCCCATCCCTCCAGGTTCATCTTGGTGGGAACCATGAATCCAGAAGAAGGAGAGATCAGGCCTCAACTGCTTGACCGTTTTGGATTGCAGGTTAGTGTCGTGGGAATTGAAGACGTGGACTTGAGAGTGCAGATCGCCAAGATGGCAGAGGCTTTTGATGCCGATCCGGACGGCTTCGCCCAAAAATGCCAGGCTGCACAGGACGAGATGAAAGCGAAGATCTCCAGGGCTCGCCAGCTTTTGCGCCAGGTGAAGATGAGCGATGAACTACTGCGATCAATCGCCTCAACCTGCATCGACCTAGGAGTAAAGACACATCGGGCGGAGATCGTGATCACCAGGACCGCCAAGACCATCGCCGCCTTCTATGGCCGAACCGAGGTCGATTCTGAGGACGTCAAGAACGCCATGCAGCTGGCGCTTGCCCACAGGATGAGAAGCAGGCCGTTTGAGGTGCCTACGCTGAACAAGGAGAGGCTTGAGAGATCGATGCAGATGTGTCAGCATCAAAATCCCAGGCAACAAAAAAGAGCAGATTCATCTGTTCGAGGCTAATTCAATTGATTTCGCATCAAGGAGCATTATAATGAGAGAAATGATAGTGATATCCGGTCTGAACAAAGATTATTCAGGTAGAAAGGTGGTTGACTGCCTGAATCTAGACGTGGACCAGGGCGAGCTTTTTGGCTTTCTGGGACCCAATGGTGCTGGCAAGACCACCACAATTCGCATTCTTACCACCCTTACCAAGCCTACATCAGGCAACGTCCTCATCAATGGAATCGACGTGGTCAGAGATCCTGCAAGGGTTAAATCAGAGTTCGGCGTTGTCCAGCAGCATCTCAGTCTAAACAGGGATCTGACAATAGCCGAAAACCTGGAGCTGCATGCCCGGTTGCACCACCTGGCCCCAGATGATCGAAAGAAGCGAATTGCAGAGCTCCTCGATTATGTGGAGCTAACAGATCATGCGGACTATCTCGTCGATGATGTCTCAGGCGGCATGAAGAGAAGAGCCATGATAGCCAGAGCACTCATCCACAGGCCGAAATTGCTCTTTCTCGACGAACCGACTGTGGGCTTGGATGCCCAGACGCGCCGCAGGGTCTGGGACCTAATTCGAAAGATGAACCTCGACGGCACAACAGTTTTTCTGACCACCCACTACATCGAAGAGGCAGAGGCATTATGCCGAAGAGTAGGAATAATTCATCACGGCAAGCTCATTGCCTTGGGCACTCCAATTGAGCTGCGACAAAAACTTGGCATGATCGCTGTGGAGATGCAGACAAACGAGAATGGCACAAAGTACAGGTATTTTCCTGACCGGACTGCAGCCTCGGAGTTTATTCAAAGGCTTCCCGGCGCCGAGAGGGTAGTTATGCGGGAGTCCAACCTTGAAGACGTTTTCATAGAAATCACCGGCCAGAAGGTCCTGGGGGATTAAGATGATAGCTTTGGATGCATACAGCATTCTCTGGGCAGATCTTGTCACTCTCAGGCGCCGCTGGTCGAGATACCTCATCACGACTCTGATCAGTCCACTGCTTTATCTGGTTGCTTTCGGATGGGGCTTGGGCAGGGGGATCAACCTCAACGGCACGAGCTACCTCGAGTTCGTGGTACCTGGAATCATCGCCCTTACCGCCATGACCACCAGCTTCAATGGAGCCGGAACAAGGCTCAACGTCGACAGAATCTATTATAAAAGCTTTGACGAATGCATCATGGCACCGATAGATCTGCACTCGCTCCTGCTAGGCAAGGCACTAATTGGTGCTGTGAGGGGTACATTGAGCTCAGTCGCCTTCCTGATCGTGGCCATGCTGATCGCCCCAACCATTCACGTCGGTCCGATGTTTCTCCTGGGATTGTTGCTCACCTGCATCGCCTTCTCATTCTTAGGAGTTCTTGCAGCCCTTCTTGCTAAGTCTCATGAGGACATGGGTACATTTAGCAGCATAATTCTCCTCCCCATGACCTTCCTGGGAGGGACGTTCTTCTCGCTCTCACAGGTGCCGATGGGGCTTAAGTATGCGCTCTATCTTCTGCCACTCACCCATGCCAGCTTATGGCTGCGGGCTGCAGCCCTGGATCAGTCGCTGCCCTGGACATCGTTCCTTGTGCTTTTGATCTTCTTTGGAGCATTCATGGAAGGCAGCATGATTGCATTAAAAAAGATCAGCCTGTAAAAAATTATGCGATCAGGACCTCTTCCACAGGCCTCCTTGGAGTATGCATTGCAGGCTTTGCATACCCCATGCGAATAAGTATCTGCGGAAATTTTGATTCAGTTATCTTTGCCATCTCCGCTCTCAGCTCTGGTATGGCAATAGGCTGGCTGAAGAGGTCAAACCTGACGTCCAATTGAGTCGCAGTCAGGAATAGCGTCTCGAATAGCACACCAGTCTTGATCCATGTCAATTTGTCTTCGCTTTCGGTAGATAATATGGCCACTGCAGGTGACTCTTTCATATAAGCCGTCTCAATGCTGGCCCTGGACGAAGACATATCAAAGGTCCCAAAGATGAAGGACCCGAAGTACGACTCAAAATCCGAATAACCAAATGAGTAGCCTGGCAGGCCGTCCTTGGCATCAGATGTGTTTGGCCTTATCCAGGAGGCCAGCTCTTTTCTGAAGGCTTTGTTTGCGAGCTGAATCTTATGAGCCCTTGCCAGAAGATCTGCCATCTGACCCTTGCCTTCATTGCTTGTTATGATATCCAGCTTGAAGCCATCTTTATTTATGCAGTCTTTCAATTTCTTGAGCTTTTCATCCTCGATGGGCCTCTTCTCAAACCTCTTTCTGTTTGTATGCCGCCTGGTTATCTCGTGGAATAGGCCAGGGAACCTCGGGGTTGTTGCCTTCTTTGAGAATAGAACGGATGCAGTCCGCTCTCCAAAGAAGCCATCTGGCAGGCATTTCACATCATATTCAAAGCCAAAGTGCTCAGCAGCTATTAGAAGATTCGTGAGAAGGCAGCCATGGCTTATGTAGAGCGTCCTGTCCGTCGGATCGACTGAAGGCAAAGACCGGCTGAAGTCAGCTATCAGGGATATCTCATTGTCCTTAATCGAAAACTTCCAGGGCTGGGTGTTGGGCCCGGAAGGAGCCAGAACAGCATACCTCAGTAGGCCTTTCATCTGCTCGAACATGTTACCTGTTAAGGGGAAGTCAGCTTCCTGGACGTTCCAGGCTGCCAATTTGTCGCTCATTTTAGACCATCTCCATTCCAGCCAGAGACTCAAAGATGAACTATATCTTCCTTATAGTACAAAGATATAAAAAGGCAGAGGTAATCCTTGATGTGCCTTGTTATGAGGAAGTTGTTCTTCACGTGCTCTCTGCCGTTCACCCCGAGCTTCTGGGCATATTCCGGCTCGCTCAATAGCTCCCTCAAGTAATGCGCAGTTCCAGCTACTGAATATGTGAGAATTCCTGTACGTTTATGTCTTATTTGAAGAGGAATGCCGCCTGCTGCTGTGGCTATGACAGGCTTCGCCTTCCAGAGGGCTTCGGTTACAGTCAGCCCGAACCCTTCTCGAAGGGATTTTTGTAAGATGACTGTAGAGGCTCTCTGCAGTGCATTGATCTCCACATCGCTGGATGGGGGAAGATAAATAATATGAATATCTGGATCCGATTTCGCTGCTGATCTTATCTGATCCAGGATGCGTGGCCCTTCTGGATCGTCTGTGGCCCCCCCGCCCGCTAAAGCCAATTGGCAATCGATGTGATCCTTTACCCTCTTGTAGACATCGATGACGCCCAATGGATCCTTGAGATAGTCGAATCTGGAGATCTGGGATACAATCGGTCGATCTCTATCAAGTCCAAAGCGTTCTACTACCGAATCGATGGTCTCTTCGGGAAGATCCTTATTCTTATCGCTCAATGGATCAATGGAAGGAGGTATCAGAATCTGTTTTGTAGCTAGGTCTGATCGGGCAAAGCTTGGTGCTGAAAAGACCGCTGCATCATACCGATCGATGAAGCCTCTCAGAAAATTCATTGTAGCTTCCTGGGGAGCAGAGATATCGATGTGACATCTCCAGATCCATTTGTTGGACATATGATCCCTTTTCTCTATCAGACCTATCGGCTGTGGATCATGGATGAACATGATATCACCGAACAGCTCCAACTCCTCGGAATTTCGTCTATTTACTTCAAGAAAATAGTCCAGATCAGACTTTGAGATGTCAATATCAAGTCCATGTAGAGCATTGTGCATGTCCTTGGTAACTGTGAAGAACTTCTCGTCGCCCTTTATCACATCCCAGTACGCATCGACTCCTAAATCCCTCAGAAGAGGAATCATCCTTGATAGTATCTCCGCCACTCCGCCGCCTACAGCTGTTGAGTTGATATTCTGAACTGTCCTTGCCTTGAGCCTTTCTGCCAGCAGGTACAGCTCGTCCACCTCGTCATTGCCAATAATTTCTCTGTAGGCCTCAATCCCTGGCACGATCCTCAACCATCCTTATAATTTTTCTCCTTAAGTTTTCCAAAGTCATGTTGTATGGGTCGAGCCTTGAGATCTCATCTGCAAGTTCTTCTTCTCCAATGCCCCTCAGCCATTGAGAAAAATCATTGTCCGGAACCCCCAGCCGCATCCGGGCCTCGAAGATATGAAAATACAGCGATCGAATGCTTATTTTCCTTAAAACTTCCGCGAATTCCCTCAGATTGTTAGCAGTATACGGCATGGGCAGAATGAATGTCTTGCATGCCAGAAAATGGAATTCGAATCCTGGAAGACAATCCACATTTGTGCCGCCTTTAGAGAGATAATCTTCGAGTATTTCCTGAAACGTCTTGCGAAGATCCTCAAGATTGCAGTAAAGAACGGTGTCAACGCTCAGGAATTCTTCGCCAAGGCTCCTGAGATGCAAGAACTCAGTCAGCCAAAAGGCAAAGTCGTTAGGTGGCTCTGGCGACAAATAGTGGTGCTGCTGCAGGAACCTGTGCGTATGATAGTAGATGCACGATGCGGGAACGGTCTTTATGCCTTCCAGTAGCTCTGCAGGGTTCCTAGCCTTAGACCCCAGGAGCTCAACAAGATGGTATTGAGTATTGAAATGAAAACCTTGGCTCATAAAGGACTCTGTAGCTATGTGGTCATCAATCGACAATTGACAGTTAACCTCATCGACCTGTGCATGCCTGGCCAAATTTGATTTCAATTAAATGGTATAAAACACTTTTGTCAACCTTGCTACAGGCATGTCAAAGCAAGCTCATGTGGGGTAGCATCGTTTTATGCAGAACATCTACGATTATGGCCAGAAACAGCACAAAGCGGTAGTTGGCCGACTGGTAGAACAGCCGGTCACCCCTCTTTGCAGTCGGATTCTTCACGAAGTCCAGATTTTGAAGCAGCAGCCATACACCGGCTGCAGTGGCCGCGAGCAGGTAAATCAGTCCCAGCCCTGCATACCATCCTAAAGCTACAGAGAGGACGACGCCGACGATCCAGAAGAGGGCAACCATCTTTGCGCTGGCAGGTATTCCAAAGGTCGCAGGCGTGGTCGGGATGCCCTTTTCTCGATCTCCAGCCACATCCCTCGAGGCGTCGCAATTGGTGAAGCCCCAGTCAGTGATGCAGATCATGAGCGCGAGGATCACCGAGGCTGGATGTATCCCCAATCCCGGTTTTAAGAAGCCTGCAGGCTCTATTGCCAGCCACACGCCAAAAGGCACAAGTCCGAAGGATGCTCCCACAAAGATCCAGGAAAACGGCGTGCTCCTCTTGGCCCAGGTTGAATAGATTGTGATCATGAGGGTTGCCACGATCAGGATCACGAAGCTTTCCGGGTTGAGATAGTAAGCTATGGCTGCAGCTGCGGCAAATAGCATCAGCGACCAGGCCTCTGCCTCACGCTTGCTGAGCATCGCCGAAGGCAAGGGCCGGTTAGGCATGCCTATCCTGTCGACGTCGATGTCGCAGCAATCGTTGAAGACGTATGAGCTGGTTATTGCAGAGTAAGCGCCCAATGTAGCCAAAACGAATGGCATCAGAGGTGGCAGTGCCCCGTGGACAGCGAAGCTGGCCAAGAGCGCACTGGCGCCGGGCATGGCCAGGTCCATGGGTGCCAGTGGCGGGCGCAGCAGCTCGATATGCGCTCTAAATCTCGACAGGTTCATCGGTTCCTCAAATCAGATCATCGAAGAGATCCAGATGCTCTTCTGGACGCGTCAAGTACTCCAATTTTACTGGCTCCCTGAGGAGGGGATACATCTCACGTCCTTTTGACAGGCCGATCTTCGCAGCTTGAGGGGCTTCGATTCTGCGCAGCTCTGCGGCTTCAGGGCAGCGCTCGTTCTTTATCCAGCCATCCTTTGTGAAGAAGTAAGCTCCTCCAGCTCTCTCTTTAATTGGGTCGTAGAGCGACGAGAAGTTCCTTGCCACGAAGTTGGCCATCTTGAGAGTCTTGCTGGAGCGATTTATAGTGATGTGACCATAGTTTGGTGGAACAAGAACCTTGTCCCCCGCCGAAGCATATACTACTACGATATCGCTGAGGTCCTGCTTTTGCATAAGATAGAGCGCTTCCCCCTCCAGTACCTCGTAGAGCTCCGGGTAAGTGACGTTTCCGCCAGGAACAAATGGATGGTAATGCCCTGCGGTCTTGATGTACTCACGGCCTAGCATTCGTGGTGGAATGATCGTTATGTCGTACCTGAGGCCCTGCTCAATCAACCTCTTCTCGTCGGACCTGCAGAGAGAAAGGTCGCGAAACATAAAATAAAGCTCGATGTTCTCTGTGGCCAAAAGCCAATTCCGGTCAAAGATCACATCCTTCATGTCGAAAAGATAGCGAATATCGGGCTTGCGCCTCTTGCCGCCAAATTCCAGATCCATCTATGAAAGCACCAAAACTGCTGTGATGTCCAAATTTATATGATTATCCCGGGAGGGTCATTTCTGCAAAGAGATGGTCAGAGCAAAGCTAACATCAGCCACCCTTTTTGCAGCCGCCTGACAGCAAGTCGTTTTGCTGTTTTGTCAAATCAGCAGGCCTGCCGGCCGTTGATGGTAAAGTACTCAGTGAGGACCTTTCTGTAGTCCACTATCACATCGACCTTCCAGGTGCCTGGCAGACGAGCGACATCTGTCCCTTTGATCTTGAGACAGCTCCACACAGGTGCCGCCCACATTCCAGTGAATCCGTCGATTGGCGGGATGTTGCCAAAAGACCTGGCATATGTTCTGCCCTCGGGGTAGTACCATCTCCACTCCACAGTGTGCGCCTGGGCATCCCGCCATATCAGCAGCCAGGAGGCAACCTGAGCATCATCAACTGTAAATGTGGTTGTTCTGTAAAGCGGCATTCCATTCTTGCTGATCTCCCTAGCTATAGTATGCTCGCTGAGCGGAAAGAACATTGGATGAGTTGCCTGTCCAAATCCTCCTATGAGCAACAAAGCCAGAATTGCAAATGCTAGAGCTCTCTTTCTCATTGCTACTCACCATTACTTCGCAATTTTTTTGCGACCCCAATAGTATAATAATTAAATGTACCTTAAAAAGATGACGATTGAGCATCTCAAAGTTGCAGTACCTTTAAGCCCCGCATTCTGGCCATCTCTGCAGGAAGGTCCACAACTGCAGAGGCAGCATCGATCACATTTCCATCTCCACTGGCTACAATCGCAGCTTCGGTCTTCAGGCGACGGTCTACATCCTTGGCAGTTCGAGCATCTCCAGGAAGGCAGCGCTCGGCCATCATGCCCCTGATTTGCCCTGCAAGCTCACCACTGCGGCTCATCTGCTGGTCCAGTAAGATCTCAGATCTTGCCGGAGCTGCAAGCACCAGAAGATCCAGGATGCTGGAGAGGGCACCGGCTGTGAAATGAGATGCAGTATATCTTTTGAAGATGCCCCGCGTGTCACGCAGGAAGCCATCGTCGCACAGGTATACAGGACTGCCTTCAAGCAAGCTCTCCGCAGTGATGAGAACGTTGTATCCGTCAACGAACACCACATTTCCCCTAAGTGCCCTGAGAGGCACGATCTTTGCCATCCTTGACCTGGCCAATTCAGATGCAACCAGTACTCTGATCAGCACATATCTTTGCTCTTGGGGCAGGCGGTGGTGATCTGAGACGAATCGCAGGGCTGAGTCTTTGGGATATCCGCGGTTCAGTAGGTATCGAGCTTCCTTTGCAGCTCTCCTCAAATTTTCGTCCTCTCTATGGCTGAACGTCTCACATCCTGATAAAGATCATTTCCATGCGTATCGATAGCGACGATCATGGGACCGAAGCTCTCTGCTTCAAATACCCAAAAGGACTCGGCCATTCCCAGCTCCTGTAAGTGCACGCCTGCCACCTTCAACTGCTGGGCAGCAGCCGCACCGCAGCCTCCAGGAAATGCCAGGTAAACTGCCCTGTTTCGGAAAGGCTCTCCAGGCACTCCACCTTTGCCGATTATCGCCCGGACGCCCAGCCTGAGTATCTCTTCAGTGTACCTGGCCATGCGAGCGCTTGTGGTGGGCCCTGCAGAGAGGACCCTGCCCTCCCTGATGAGAGGGCCGCAGTGATACAGAGCTGCGCCTTCCAGGGATACGGGAGAGCCCTTCTGACGCATCAGCGCATGGGCCTTGTCCCTGGCAGTGTACACGCGACCGCTCAGGAACACCACGTCCCCAAGGGCGAGCTTTTGCACGTCTTCATGGGAAAGTGGCGTTTTGAGATGGTGCTCTGTCAGAAGATCACCTCCGTGGCGCACCGGTGTGCCCAGCACTGAAAGTTTATGGCCACAGGAAGAGATGCTGTGTGGCAGAAGGCGCTCTCGATCTTTACGCCAAGAGCCGTAGTGTCTCCACCAAGGCCCATTGGACCGATGCCCAAAGCGTTCACGCGCCTGAGCAGATCCATCTCCATCTGCGAGGAGCCGGGCATGTTGAATAGGGCACGTTTTGCGAGACGCGCAGCCAGGTCGAAGGTTCCGCCAAGGCCAATGCCCAAAAATAGCGGTGGGCAGGCGTTGGTCGCGCGATTTGCCACCTCCTTCAAGATGAAGTCAAAAGGATCGTCTGCAGGGTTGAGCATGCCCACAAGGCTCATATTCTCCGAGCCCGCGCCTTTTGGAAAGGCTGTGAGGCAAAGACCTTCGCCATCTACAATCTCCAGAATGATGTCCGGCATGCCCTTCCCTGTATTATTGCCGCTGTTCTTGCGCGTCAGAGGATCTACGGCATTGGGCCGCAGGGGGATCTGCTCGGTCGCGATCCTCACGCCCTCGGCCACTGCTTCTATCAGATCGAAGTCCAGCAAAAGATCCCTGCCCATCTCCACATGGAAGATGGGAAGGCCGGTGTCCTGACAGAGCGGGAGGCGCGTTTCCCCGGCAATGCGCACGTTCTTTAGCATGAACTCGAGGTGAGACCTCGCGACGGAGTTCGTCTCATGCCTTGCTGCTGCCTCGATCCTTTGCAAGACCCAATCTGGAAGGCTGGTCTGGGCCCTTTGGAGCGCACGAACTGTAGCATCGATCACAATGTTTCTCATTCATTCTTCGCCTTGCCTGCCTCGATCTTGATGGGCCTGGACTGCTCTGGAAGCACAAGCTTTGTTACCTTTCCCAGCGCCCGTTCCATGGCATCCTTGTGAAGGTCACCTGATGTATGGATGCCGCCAGGCGTCCCACGCACTGCACGGCAGGGATACTGCTGGCAAAAGAGCCCTGTCATCGACGGCGCATCTTTTACGCTCTTTCCAACCACCCCTTCAGCGGAATGCCAGGTCGCGCCGCAAGGCGAGCCGCGCAGGACCTTCACCGAGGAGATGCGCCCATCCTTCGTCTCGACCTCAAGCTCAGGCTTGCCAAGCTTTCTGGCAAACTCATCCACGACCGGAACGCCGCACTCCTCTAGGGTGCAGCAGATCTCATCAACCTCGATGTGGATGTTATGCTTCTCTGCTATCATCTCCAGCTCGCGAAGTGACCCTGCCCTGCCTATTCCGCCTGGAATTATGGCAGCCTTGACGCCATGCTCGCCTGCCATTCGCACGATCTGTGGCGTCAGGTCTGGATGAAATACGTAGAGTATGAGCAGATCTGCCTTGAAGATCGCGGGATCGAGGTTCAGCTCTTTTACGAACTCCTCCGGGTCCTCTATGAAGCCCGGAAGCACCTGGGGAACATCGACAGAGACAACCTGAAAATCTGTGTGCTTCTTGATGGTATCCAAAAGGCGCTCGCCGTACTTTCCCCTCTTTACGACGCCTACAAGCATACTGGGATCATCCGCTAGGCGTGTTAATATCCTTGCCGGAGAAGATATTTAGAAGGATGCCGGAGTATTGGTCCATGATTCCAGCCGTCCTCATTGCAGGCACTCACAGCGGCGTTGGAAAGACCACAATCACCCTGGGCCTGATGGCGGCTCTTCGCGCCCGGGGACTTGTAGTGCAGCCCTTCAAGGTAGGTCCAGACTTCATCGATCCGTCGCATCACACTGCAATATGTGGCCGCCCTTCGCGCAGCCTTGATCCATTCATGATGGGATTGGACGGAGTTCGACGCTGCTTTTTCTCCGCACTGGCAGGAGCTGACGTTGCCGTTGTGGAGGGCGCGATGGGCCTGTATGACGGCATGGACGCCTCAGAGGTGGGCAGCACCGCCCAGGTGGCCAAGGCCCTTGATATCCCTGTTCTGTTAGTCATTAATGCGCACGGCATGTCCCGCAGTGCCGCAGCAATGGAGCTGGGCTTTGTCAGCTACGATCCAGCCGTGCGAATAGCAGGCACCCTACTCAACCGCGTAGGAAGCGAGCGCCATATCTCGATGTTGAAGGGAGTTTTGCGCCTGCCCATCTACGGTGCACTGCCCAGAAATAACGATCTGGAAATGAAGAGCAGGCATCTTGGCCTTGTGATGAGCTTTGAGAAGGATCACGACCTTAAAGCCCTGGCATCATTCATGGAAGAGAATGCCGCGATAGACGATATCTTAAAGCTTCGCTGTGCTCCCTGCCCGGCCATGCAAGAGAGCGCGAAATGCGAAAGATCAGTGCGCATAGGCATAGCCCACGACGAAGCCTTCTGCTTTTATTATCATGAGAACCTGCGCGAGCTGGAGAAGAGTGGTGCAGAGCTGGTCTTCTTCAGCCCGCTGCGAGATGATCTGCCTGCAGTGGACGGACTTTACATTGGCGGAGGCTATCCTGAGCTGCATGCTGCAAATCTAGAAGCCGCTCCTGCTCGCGAACAGATAAAAAAGGCCTCGCAGGAAGGCATGCCAATCTACGGTGAGTGCGGCGGCCTGATGTATCTTGGCGAGGGGATTCAATCGGACCTGGGCTATCATAAGATGGTTGGTGCCTTGCCGGGCTCAACTATCATGACCAAGAAGCTCCAAGCACTGGGGTACGTGGAGGCCGAGGTTGTCGGATCAAATCCTGTGGTGGAGATAGGCAAAATCGTTCGCGGTCATGAGTTCCACTACTCTCGTTTTGATTGTGATAGAGATGCTATCTTCGCATATCGGCTGCACAGAGGCAAAGGGATATTTAATTGTCGTGACGGACTGGTGGAGCATAAAACATTAGGCGGGTATCTTCATGCGCATTTTTATTCGTATGCAATAGGTCAATTTATCCAGAGCTGCAAGAGCTATAAGAGAAGATAGTTTTTGATCAAATTTATATATAATTCCTCTTTTGAGGATTGGAGAAAAGCTTAAATTCAGATCAGCATCTTTATGCCTTCTATAAAAAAGATGGAGTGTAAATAATGAGCAAAATAGCAAGTGGAGTTGTGCTCTTTTCTCTCCTGATGGCCCTCTCTTTCGGAGTGGCCTTCGCTGAGAAGGAGAACGCAACCAATGTGAGCATCGCCGAGAACAATACAAGTGTCAATGTGAGCATTAACCAGTCGCTCAACAAGACAATAAACGCAACCATCAATGAGACTCTAAACGAGACTCTAAACGAGACTGCCACTGCAGTAGCCGAGACCAAGTAAAGCCCAGGTTGAAGTCAAAAAACCTTAGTGTGGCTGAAACCTTGGCAGGATAATCCTGCCGACAAATTTTTTCAAAGTTCGAAGAGGGATACTTATTAATATCCCCTGGCGTATATTCAAAGAATACAAAGAAATTTTTAGAAAAGCTTATATTTTTCTTGGAATACTATGAACGAGGTGTGAATATGAGATGTGAGAGTGTGTTGATTCTATTCGCAGTGTTAGCGGCATTTTCTTCAGGAATTGTGCTTGCTGAAGATGCCCAAAATGTCACAAATGCTACGATCATAAATAATACCACGAATGTTTCGGTGACGCAAGAGCCAATTTCGAGATTCACGCAGCTATCTAACGCGACTCCCGCCACAACCGAGGTCCTGGGAAAGAATATCATAGGTGGCTATCGGGATGTAACCAAGACTGCCGACACCAATGTTGTATTCAGTCGCGAGCCAGGTATAACTGCCCCTTCAGTGAAGGTCGCGATAACTAAGGTGAACGTGGTCGGAGATAAGTGGGTCGAGATAACAAACCAGGCCGTTGGACCATGGGACTTGAATGGATGGAGGCTGGTCTCAGCCGGAAATGCGACATTCACCTTCCCAGAGTTCACCCTTCAGATGGGTGCGTCAGTGAAGGTCCACGAGGGCAATGGCCCTGGCAGCGATTCAGACATATATACTAATAACACAGCGCCTCTTTGGATCGATAACGAGATCGCGCTCCAGAATGCAGAAGGAAGCACAATTTCCAGATACGACCTGACCGCCGCGCCACAGCAAACCAACTGGGTCAATCCTTTTAAGAGTTTAATTCAATATTAGATCAAATGCCGCTCCCATGGAGCATCTCTTTTTTTGCGGTGGATCTCTCTTCTATTGCATCAGGGCACAGATCTTTCGTTTTATTCTTGACAGACCAAGAACTTATCAGAAAAATTTATATTACTTAAACTAGATCAGTACTAAAAATACTGTATTAAAGTATGCAGTGATGAGAGGTACAAAAATGAATATCCAAATATATGCATGGACTGCAATTTTCGCCATCTTTATTGGGGCGACATTGGTGCAGGGAGAGACCACCAGTGACCAAAGCTCAATATCTATAACCAAAGCCAACTTTGTGGCTCCAAGTCCAGAGAAAGAGAATTTGAATGAGGAATGGATTGAGATCTCCAACCTCGGAGATATGGATGAGGACCTGACTGGCTGGACTCTGGAAGATGAGCAGAATCACACATATATGTTCCAAGGTTTCACCCTGAAGGCAGGAGCCAGCGTCAAGATACACACAGGAATCGGAAACGACACCTCATCAGACCTGTACTGGAACAAGAACGCTCCAATCTGGAATAACAATGGAGATGTAGCGACGCTGAAGGATGCCTCGGAAAACGTAATCTTCAGCTATCCAAAGGAGCTGAAAGGGGCATGAAGCCCTAATTTTTTCAATTCATAGGAGCGCAAATCTGAAATGGGATCTCAACCCAAAACACCTGTGGTGTTAATTCTATGAATCTTGAAGAGATGTCGGAAATTTTGAAATCATCCCTCGGAATCAGGGACAATATCGTGGGTGTGAAATTGTTCAAGAGTGAGGATGAGATTCCCAAGGACCTCGATCCTATTGAGAGGCCCTTCAGGTACTGTTCTATGATTCAGAACGCCAGGCTGGAAGGGACCAGCTTCTTGGCTAGGGCAGATTATCACGAGTGCAAGGGAGGTGCGTCTGGCCTTGGTTTGATGGAGTGTCCGGAGAATATCGCTTCAGGGTCCTTGTATTTCGACAAGCTGCATAAATGCGAGACGAAGGATGTGGGAGTCAGCATTGCGGCAAACATGCCTCGACTGCTCCCGGGCACCACAGTTGCCACCTACGTAGCACCTCTGAGCAAGATGGTGATGAACCCAGATGTAGTGATACTTGTGGGAAATCCGCTCCAGGCCAGGAGAATTGTTCAAGCGGTCATGTTCACGAAGGGTGGGAGAGCAAACTTCAGCACCGCTGGAATTCAATCATTCTGCGTCGACGCCACAGCATCGCCCTATCTCAAAGGCGAGGTGAACGTCTCATTGGGCTGTGATGGTTCGGCACGCAATGCAGGTCTTGATGACTATAGCGTCGTGGTCGGCATACCATTCGCGATGATGGAGGATATCTGTACGGTCCTGAAGACGCACTATCAGGGCTGGGACAAATTCATGAGAGGCTGAGGAGATGTTCTCACCGAGAAAAAAATCACTTGAATAGCACAAAAAAATTATAACGCAAAAAGGTGATAGTTACTTTGGTGAGACTATGTTCAAGAAAATTTTGATTGCTACCGACGGTTCGAAGCACAGCCAGAAAGCTGCTGAGAAGGGAATCGAGATGGCAAAACTATCCAATGGTGCGATCACCGCGGTATACGTCGTGGATATCGCAAAAGAATATGCGCCCATTGGAGATGTGAGCTTTAACATAGCAAACGAGGTCGTCGAAGGGGTGAGAAACTCACTGATGAAGAAGGGAGAGGAGGCAACGAAAATCGTAGAAGAGATGGCAAAAAAAGCCGGAATTCCGGCTCAGAAGGTAGTGCTCGAAGGCCATCCTGCCAGTGACATCATGAAGTTCGCTCAGGACTCACAGATGGATCTCATCGTAATAGGAAGCATCGGCGTTACCGGCCTCGACAGGTTCCTAATGGGCAGTGTAGCCGAGAAGATAGTTCGTAACTCCAAAATGCCTGTGCTGGTGGTGCGGTGAGCAGTTGAGTGGTGCTCTTTTGACCTTCTGCCATCTCTAGGCTCTCATTGCAAACGATATCCTCTGCAACGCTGTGGCATTGGCGAGTATCGCCACAGCGGCCACTGCTGCCATCAGCCATTCTGTGTTTGCCAGGCCTGCTACCATTCCGGCGTAAAGCAAGATAAGCCTCTCGCCCCTCTCAAGGAGCCCGCCCATCCTCTTCAGATCGCCAGGGTCCTTTACCACTCCGCGGTGATCTGCATAAGCTCTGGAAAAGCTGGTCATCAGCGCCCCAAAGACGAGCAGCATGAACCAGGCATCTCTTTGGAGCCCCAGGAACTCGCCTGGACCAAGATAAAATAAAAGCCCAAAGTATAGCAGCAGCTCTACATACCTGTCCACCACTCCGTCGATGTAGGCTCCGCGGGCCGTCGCCTGGCTTGTGGCCCGCGCCACTGCTCCGTCCACCATATCGATGAAGCCGGAGAGCACAAAGAGCGCCAGTGCCGCGGCCAGATGGTGTTGCAGCAGCGCCACCAGCCCGCCAACTGCGGGCACCAGAGATAGCAGCGTCCAGACGTTGGGGCTGAGCCCGAGGACCGCCAGGCCCTTCACAAGCCCATCAGTCTGCTCTGATCTGAGATTGGCCTTGAGCATATTCTCACAGGCCGCTGATGAAATTCTCCATCCTGTCCAGGGCCTCGATCAGCTCCTCACGCGATGTGGCATAGCTGCACCGCAAGAAGCCCTCGCCGCTCTGCCCAAAGACGTTGCCCGGCACCACAGCCACCTTCTGCTCCTTGAGCAGACGCTCTGCAAACTCCTCGGACGAGAGGCCCCATCTCTGAATCGATGGGAATGCATAGAATGCACCTCTGGGCTCGAAGCAGTCAAGGCCTATGCGGTTCAAACCTGAGACGAACAGACGCCTGCGCAGGTTATACTCATGCTTCATCCGGAGCATCTCCTCGTTGCCCTTCTGCAAGGCCTCAAGAGCTGCTACCTGCGCCATAGTAGGTGCGCATAGCATTGTGTACTGGTGAACCTTGGTCATGGCCCCCACAATCGCAGGATCGCCCATCGCATAGCCGATGCGCCAGCCAGTCATGGCGTGGGACTTGGACAGACCGTTTAGGATCAGAGTTCTGTCCTTCATGCCTTCCAACTGGGCGAAGCTTGCATGGTTGACCGAGTAACTCAACTTGGCATAGACCTCATCTGAGATGACAAGCAGATCGTTCTCCACCACTACGTCAGCCAGATCCTCAAGATCTGCGCGCGTCATTATCGCTCCAGTAGGATTATTGGGATAGCTGAGCAGCACGGCTCTGGTGTTCTCCGTCACAGCCTTGGCAATCTCCTCAGGCCGCAGCCGGAACTCGTCTTCCAGTCGGGTAGGCACCATTCTCGGCACTCCGCCCGCAAGCACGATGTCAGGGGCGTAGGCTACGTAGCACGGTTCAGGAACAATGGCCTCATCTCCAGGATTGAGCGTAGCCCTGAAGGCCAGGTCAACAGCCTCGCTGACGCCTGTTGTGATCAAAATCTCCTTGGCGGGATTGTAGTCCAGCTTCAAATCCCTACGAACCTGGTCGCAGATGGCATCCCTCAGCTCAGGCATCCCACGGTTCGATGTGTAATGAGTGTTGCCAGACTCTAAAGAGTAGATGCAGGCCTCGCGCACATGCCAGGGCGTGACGAAATCAGGCTCGCCCACGCCCAGGGAGATCGCTCCATCCATCTCGGATACCAGGTCAAAGAACTTGCGAATCCCAGAAGGCGGCATGGATTTCACGACATGGCTTAAGTGCGCATCTGCATTCCAGGCAGGGAGATTCTTGAGGCTTTGCTTCATGGAGTTACCACCAGCCTCTTGGGCTTGGGCTTTTCGGTCAGAATGACGCCATGCTCCTTGTAGTTCTTCAAGATGAAGTGCGTGCAGGTCGATTGAACGCCTTCCAGAGGCGCGATCTTCTCAGCCACGAAGTAGGCAATGTCCTTCATGGACTTTCCGCGCACTGTGACGGAGAGATCGTGATCCCCCGATATGAGACGCACCGACTCCACCTCAGAGAACCTGGCGATCCTCTCTGCTACTGCATCATAGCCCGTCTTGCGTTGCAACGCCACCTTCAGCTCAAGAACTGCGAAGACAACGCTGTTGTCGAGCTTCTCCCAGTTGATCAGGGTGATGTACTTCTTTATTACGCCCGCGTCCTCCAGCTCTGAGATCTCCCGGGCCACATCTGCCTCGGATCTGCCCAGCAGCGCTGCGATCTCAGATGGCGTTGCCTTGGCATTTTCAGAAAGGATCTCCAAAATCTCATTCATGAAATTCTCTATTTACCTTCTCCATACAATTATAGGCTTTGCGCTTGTGAGAGTTGTATGTATATTCATATCAATGGAAAGTTATTAATACTCTTATTACAACTGTATTAATATGAAGCAAATGAGATGCCCCAAATGCAATTACGGATGGGAGACGCGGGTAAGCAGGCCGAAGGCATGCCCGAGGTGCAAAACCAGGCTGGACGTTAAAAGAAAGAAGGGTGCATGAGTTTGAACTGAAGTTCTGTCGACAGAGTACCAGCGCCAAACTATTCCATAAAACCGCCAAAGATCGCCTTGGAGGTCAGAAAAGCCCCGGGCGTGATTCGAACACGCGACCTATTGATTACAAGTCAATCGCTCTGGACCAGCTGAGCTACCGAGGCGCTCTTCCTGGCTTATTTTCCATCTGCACTTAAAGGCTTTGCCCCATCGATTGATCCGTCCTTCAAAAGAAGGACTCGCTCAAGGCTGCGAAGCAGGGAGTATTTCGTCCCCGGATGCCTGGACTCAAAGCCGTTCAGATGTCTCTTGACCTCAAATTTCCGTCCATCCGCAAAAGGACGGGATTCAGACTTGGGATTATACAGCCCGTGTGTGATCGCATAAAGCCTCGTCTCCTTCTCAGGGACCCGATGCAAGGGCTTTATCCAGGGGATTGTGTCCCCATCAATTCGTTCAGCACTCGGCTGTAAGAGGCCTTCCACATCGCCCTGGAGGAACTTTGAGAAGACCTCCTGTGCCTCATCATCGAGGTTGTGGCCTGTGGCGAGAACGTCAGCGCCATTCTCCTGCGCCATGCTTCTCAGAAGGTCTGATTTCAGGTTAGAGCCCGCCCCATAGATGCTCCCAACGACGCTTGGGACTTTGAGCATCTGGGAGATGTGCCTGGCCTGCACCAGTCCCTGTCCCTCGTCGATTATGATGGCCACAAAATCTATGTCCTTTCGCCGGGAAAACATGTTCTTCAGGATATAAAGCAGGGTCGCGCTGTCTTTTCCTCCAGAAAGTCCCACGGCAACTCGCATGCCGTGGCCAAAGAGCTGAGTTCTGCGAAGGCTCTCCCGGACCTTGCGGTGCACGTCTTCGTCGAAGTGAGCCCTACACAGATGCATGCCAGAGTATCTCTGGTATATTATCGCGTTGCTGCGGCATTTATCGCACAAGGTCATTTCAGCTCACCCCAAAGCCCCTCTGGAAGAATAATAACCTATGGACTATTGGAGACCTTAAACCTGAGGAGCGCTGCCACGCCGCCCAAAGAGCGCAGCCTATCTCCGGGCTCAAACTCGGAGCTGAAGACCACGACCTTTCCGCGAGCATCCCCAACCTCACGCATCATCTGATCCATATCCCCTCGTCGCGCCATCTCGTCCAGCACCAGCAGGCGCTCCACAGCGCCATAATTCACCGCCATCTGTACCTCTTTTAAGCCATAAGCTGCGCGCCCATCAGTTGCAATCTCGCGGAAGAGCTCCTCAATTAGCTTCGCCTCCTGAGCAATACGACTTGATTCGAGGACAGTCTTGACAGCCCCACGGCGCAAGACCTCCTGAAAGCCGGAGCGACCAACTGATGATGCATCGTCCATGGTGATGCGCACCGCCAGATCAGGATAGCTGGAGTCTATCAGCTTCTTGAGATCCTCTTTGGCAAAGCCAGGTCCTGCCAGGACGACCTGCGCGCTCTCCCCTGCAACCTGGTCGATGGCTTTGGCCACCTCCTGGAAGAACGCTGCACGATGATCCTGGCCATCGCCTTTGCCGCTTCCCGCCCGCAGCTCAGCAGCCATCTGCACCCCAAACTGGCGCAGAACCCCGATGGTGGCCTCTCCCTCTTCAACCAACGCTAAAACGACGCGCGGCCGGTTTGACTCGGCCACTGCGTCCTCAATTCTCTGCAGCAGATCAGGTCGCCAGTGATGCTTGACGATGGAGAGGTCCGTCCCAACCTCGATGTTCAGGGTATGGTATGATCCCACGTCCATGCCGGATTTGATCACGCCGTGTAGCCTCAGCCAGTTGGAGTAGGTATGAAACTCGATATCCTCTACTTTGACCCCCAAGCGTACCGTTTTTCGTTCCATCTTCTCAGGCCTTGCCTTATCAGCAATTGCAGGCATCTTCCTGTGAGTTAGGGCAAATACGAGATCGCCGCGCTCTACCAGGTGCTGAAGATGCCACAGGTCATCCAGGGACTCGGGAAGCAACGCTATCTCGCCTTCGTCTCCGCGCAAATTCTTCTTCAGGACGCGCATGAATACCACCATCTAATCAAAAGGCTTAAATCGTTGTGCATCCAGGGAGGGTGTCGAGCCGCCATAACTCAGTTGGTAGAGTGTCTGGCTGTTAATTTGCAACAAAGCAGTAACCAGAATGTCACAGGTTCGAGCCCTGTTGGCGGCGCATTCTATCCAAGGGCCTGTAGCTTAGTCCGGTTAGAGCGCTCGGCTCATAACCGAGTGGCCGCCGGTTCAAATCCGGCCAGGCCCATGTGGTCAGCTCTCTGGGAATCTGTTTTTGATCTCACCTTGTAGCGCAGCCAAACGACGTCCCCGTTTAGCCGCTCCGCTTTTATGAGGTCAAGCGAGATCGCATTTTTTGAACCATCCTGTGTATTGGCCCCGGGGGTAGTTTTGGTGCTCTGAAGATGCCTCTCTTCCCCGTCGCCATGATGGGATAGATCAGCACGCTCACCTCGTCGACCAGGCCCTGACCCGGGGAGAAGGCCGTTCATGGTGCCGCCTGCATCCACGCGCACGACCTCAACTGCGTAGCGTTCGTTTAATTGCATCAAAGCTGCCAGCAGGTCAACATGATCCTCGCCAGAAATGATGTAGTCGATGTGCCTCTCTTTGAGGTAATTCAGATACTCCTTGGGCGTGGACTTGGAGCACAGAGCCACAAAGTCGCGCCAGTAGGACAGGCTTCTCAAATAATGCCAGGTGCGTATCCTTACGCGGCTATCGGGCACGGCCAGGATGGGGCGACGGTCATCAGGATCGACACTGGCGGGAGAAGGGCGCAGTCATCCTCCGGTGGGGCATCGTATGCACCTTTAAGAATTGTGTTCGGTCCGGCAAGGGTGGCATCCTCCTTCCAGATCGAGGCAAGCTCATAGAACTGCTGCAGGTCAATGGGAAAGCCGTCAACCTTCCCATCCAGGCTGACGGCTTTACGCAGAATTACTCTGGGGAGCATGGATCTCTCTCATTTTCTCATCGATTTGATCCTTTCCTCAATCCTCTTCTCCCAGGAGGATCGGCGCGTCTGGGAGCGCGCTCTTTCTCTCTGCCGCAAAAGGAAGGACTGGCAGGAGCAGCAGACATTTGTAAAGGGGCAAAGGATACTGGAGAGCAAAGAGACGCCCGGCCATCTCCTCAGGCTTTGGGCATTTAGCATCTGGGAGGAAAAGACATCTTCATTGTGACGAATGGCAGTGGTCAGCTAATGGCAGCGGCAGCTTTCTGCCAGGCAGAGATCTTCTTGGGACTGATGCCTGTCTTCTCAGCAAGGATGTCGGCCTTTGCCCCTGCCAGATCCGCAGCCGTTTTAATTCCCGCGCCTGCCAGCTTTTCCAGGGTCTTGGGCCCGATTCCAGACAGAGCCACGAGGCCGTCGCCCTTTGCCTGAGCAACGGGCTTTGCCATTTTCTTTGCCTTTGCAGCGCCTGTCGCTTTCATGGCTTTTGGCTTTCCATCCTCTTTTGTCTTCGCAGGATCTGCCTTTTCCTGAGCTTTTTTTGCCTGCCACTCCAGAAAGTTGCAGTGAGGGCATCCCAGTTCCCAGGGCCTCTTGCCCTTGTTGATGATGCGGATGTGATTCATGCCGTGCTTCTCACACATCTTCTCAGTAACCACAACCACACCGCTCCTTGGAAGTGGCAGGGTGAACCGGCAATTGGGATAGCCAGAGCAGCCGATGAAGCGCGACCCCCTGTGACCGCGACGAATGATGAGCTCTGAGCCACACTTCTCACATGTGCCCACTATCTTGTCGGTGCGCAGGCCGTCCTTCAGAGACTGTCCGATGCATTCCTGATTCTGTGCCAGCTCTTCGAAGACAGAGGTTAGCATCACTCTTGACTCCTCGATCACCTCATCCTCAGTGATCTTTCGCAGAGAGATCTTCGTCATGTCCTTTTCCAGGGTCTGGGTCATCTCTGGCTTTGTGATCGTGGGAGCATACTTTTGCAGCGTGTCCACGACTGCATAGGCGGTGTTGGTTGGTCTCATCGGGTTGCCCTGCACATAGGCTCGAGCATAAAGCTTGCTTATGATGTCGTGCCGGGTGGACTTCGTTCCCAGGCCCAGCTCGTCCATGAGCTTTATGAGCTTTCCCTGGCTGTAGCGCGCCGGTGGCTGCGTCTCCTTGGACTCCACTGAGTGCCCCAGCACCTTTAAGTGTTCGCCTTCTTTTAATTTTGGCAGGATGTGCTCCTCTGCCTTACTGTATGGATAGTAGTATCTCCAACCAGCCTCGACAAGCCTCGCTCCGCTGGCCCGGAAGGGTTCTGGGCCAATGTTCACCTTGATGCTCGTTGCATCCCAGACGCACTGCTCTGCAAGGGTCGCGAAGAAGCGTCTGACCACCAGCTCATAAACACGCCACTGATCCTCCTTCAGATCGCTCTTCTTTGCAATGGCCGTTGGATAAATAGGCGGATGGTCGGTCGTCGACCTTTTTCCGCGAGTGGGCACCATCTTTCCTTTGAGCAGCTTCTCGGCTTCTTTCGCAAAAGCGCCTTTGGTAAAAAGAGCGGTGAGGGCTCGAAGGTCTATGGACGGGGGATAAACGGTGTTATCCGTTCTGGGATAGGAGATGAAGCCGTTGGTGTAGAGCCATTCCGCAATGCGCATGGCATTGGCGGCCGAAAAGCCAATTCCGCTTGCCGCTGCGATGAAGCTTGTGGTGTCAAAGGGTGCTGGAGGCTTGTCCACTCTGGGCTTCGTCTCTATGGACATTACTACGCCCTCTGGGCCTAAATTAGCGATGATCCTGTCGACTTCCGCCTTTTCCCAGATGCGACCCCTGGCATGCTGCACACGAAGCTCTTTTTCAAGATCTGCATATATCTCCCAGTATGGCTGGGGCTGGAAGGCCTGAATCTCACGCTCCCTGTCAACGATGAGCGCCAATGTGGGAGATTGCACTCTGCCAACTGAGAGAAACTCCTTGCCAAGCTTTCCTGATGTGAGGGAGATGTATCTTGTCAGAACTGCGCCCCAGACAAGGTCGATGATCTGCCTGGCCTCGCCAGAAGCCGCCAGATCAAAGTCCACGCTTCCAGAATTCTGGAATGCCTTTAAGATCTCGTCCTTGACAATTGCGCTATACCTAACACGATCGGCCTTCAGTTTGGGATTGGCCTCTTTTGCGATCTTCAAGGCCTCGACGCCGATGAGTTCCCCTTCCCGGTCGTAATCCGTGGCAATGGTGATGCGGTCGGCCTGTGCTCCCAAAGTTCGCAGAGCGGATATTATCTTCTCCTGAAGGGGCCGAACTACGACCTCGGCACGGATCAGATCTTTGCAGTCCACCTTCTGCCAGTTGTTGTAGCCAGGGGGATAATCAACTCCCACGATATGCCCGCTAAGGCCCAAGACTACCTTATCATCTAAACGGAAGGCTTCGACGCCTGCCACCCGCTGGGACCGGGGTTTTGTACCAGCCAGGATCTGGGCGATCCTTTTGGCAGCATCGTGCTTCTCTGCTATGATGAGATGCATTCTACACAGCCAAATCTTGCAGTTGATTTAAGTTTTTCGCAAAACCACAAAGCATCCATTGCTGCAGAACTATAATCAACACGATTATTCGATAAATTACGATTGTCAATTTCAGGTGATTTCTCCGATAAAACCGCATGTGAAAGGCCATTTCTACCCTCTAGAGAGATGTGTTAGACGGGATGAAAAAATATAAATTCAAAACAAAATTTTTTAGAATGATACTTTTAATTATTAGTGTGATGAAATATAAATCTCAATTCGGACGAACATTGCTGATCGTCGCGTTGAATTGCAACGATGCTAATATGGCCAAAAGTCAAGGAAACCCGAGATTTGAAAGACATAAAACTGCATGATTATAGATTTCTATTTGAATATAATTTATTGATATTATATTGTCGCGAGGGCTACAGACTCTTATAATTTAGATAGTTATAAATATATCACGCAAAAACTTTAAGTAGCTATGGCACATTACTAAATGCGGCGGGAGATTGTAACGAATTGTGAAGGTGCTGGATATGATACCTTTTAGCTTGGGCAATCATATCATCGCTTCAGCATCAGTCCGTCGTTACAGTTTTTGCTGCTAAAAAGGTAAAGGAGGATAAAGAACGTGTCTGACAAGATAGACCTATATAGCGACCGCGGAGTTCTTTTGAAGAGCGACGTCGACCTGAGCGCCGTCAGCCCTCTAAAGAACGCTGCCATGCAGAGGCTCATTGCCCTTACTAAGCGAACTGTGGCCGTCAACCTGGCAGGCATCGAAGGTGCCCTGAAGACAGGAAAGGTAGGCGGAGGCCGCAGGCAGATCAAGGGACGCGAGCTCAACTACGATGTTGTTGCAAACGCCAATGCTCTGGCTGAAAAGATCAAGTCGTTGCTGCAGGTAAACGCTGGCGACGATACCAATGTGCAAGTCCTGGGAGGCGGCAAGCAATTGCTCGTTCAGATCCCCACCGCCAGGGTCAATGCTGCCTCTGAGTTCGTGGTAGGAATGACCGCTGCTGCTGCTGCAACCGTAGAGGCTCTGGTTCAGCAGTTCAAGGTCGGAATCGCAGAGGCTCCAATGGTTCACGCCTCCGTCTGGGGCGAGTACCCGCAGACTGTAGGCATGAACGGCGGCAACATTGCATCTGTACTCAACATCCCCCAGAACGATGAGGGTCTGGGCTTTGCTCTCAGGAACGTCATGGCCAACCACCTTGCAGCCATCACCAAGAGGAACGCCATGAATGCCGCAGCTCTTGCATCGATATACGAGCAGATCGGCGAGTTCGAGATGGGCAATGCTTTCGGAATATTCGAGCGCCACCAGCTCCTGGGCATGGCATACCAGGGCCTGAACGCCAACAACATGGTTTACGAGTGTGTAAAGGCGAACGGCAAGACTGGAACCATAGGCACAGTGGTCCAGAGCACCGTTGCCAAGGCTATTGAGGACAAGGTCATCAAGGCCGGCAAGAAGCTGCCATCCGGCTATGTCATGTATGAGGCCAACGATGTCTCCAAGTGGAACGCCTACTGCGCCGCAGGCGTACTGGCAGCCACGATGGTCAACTGCGGTTCCCTCAGGGGTGCCCAGGCTGTGTCCTCGACACTGCTGTACTTCAACGATATAATTGAGAAAGAGACCGCTCTGCCCGGCTGCGACT
>CAZRYL010000010.1:33628-54574 GCA_964604285.1 uncultured Methanotrichaceae archaeon | reverse complement strand
TACAGTCTGTGGCTAAAGCCTAGATGCCCGCCAATTTATTGGCGGGAGTAGTCACATTGATAGACGGACATCGTTTTCCATTACTCTTGGAGATGCTTGTTGTGTGTGTATGTAGACTTTATCTTCTATACCATAGCCGGATGGTTTAAGATCATAGTACATAAAGCTCCACCATGATGGCATCTCTGTAAAAGGTTTGTTGTTATCAGAGTCTAGATCAAGCACCTTTGTACCGGCTGCAAGACCACTTACTGTATTTAACCGTAGATCATTGGTTTGTGTCCTTTGCAAGCTCAGATCAGCCACACAATAAACCGGATCATCGAAGTCGTATCCAGATGGCTCATGCAGACCCAAGAACACTATGCTTGGATTGATGAAATCGCTCAGTTTCGCAGAGCAATCCCGATCAGAGACTCTAACTGTAGTGCCGGGAGCTAAATGTCCAAAGGCAGAGAGCCTTATGTCTCCCTCATCGACTACAGCATTGGCGAGATTTATGATGTCCAGATATACTATATCGTTCGCATCGTAGCCATTGGAAAGTCGGTCGAGGTATCTTATGACAGGTGTCACAGGGAAGGATTGTAAGGGCGACCCTCTGTCAATGTCCTTGGTTGAAACTTTTGACCCATACTCGTATGACAGGCATCCAGTGGTCAAGATCAAGATCAAGCCTGCTCCAATTATACAGGCTCTGATAAGTCCTTTCATATTGCCATCCTGATGTCGTTTATTGTGATCGTGTAGAACGGGTACTGAGTGTCGATATAGATTTTATCTCCCTGATCGTATATTGCCCAGCCTGCATTGTTGATGTTACCATTTGCATTGAAGAAGTTGAACATCCCTGGCAGAAGTGATGTAGGCTTATCGGCATCTACATCCGAATCCTCAACCCGGCTTCCTGCCTCATAACCCATGTAACCTGTTATTCTTATGTCACCAGAGTTGACTTTTCCCGGATTCAGGTCTAAATATACAGGGTCGTCGATGCTGTAAGCTTTGTCGCCTTTGGAGTCAAAATACCTCAGCTCAACAGCAGGATAAGGCATGACTCCGAATCTTGATAGCTTGTTTCCGTAGTCCGGGTCGGATAGCCATACCTGGCTGCCTGCTGGAAAGTCTCCAAAAGGTGTGATACGCAAATCGTTTTCGCTGACGAAGTTGCTATTTGGATCGATATGAATATACACAGGATCGCCCGGGTCAAATGTTCCCGTAATGCCAGCATCTACAAAAGCAAAGATCGGGGCAACATAGAAAGGATTCATCGCCCTCGACTCGTCCACGTCATTTTGCAGCACCTTTGATCCATATCTCAGCTCTTCTTGGGCTGCAACTGAGAACGTAAAGAACACTAAAATCATCGAAATCAAAAAGATCTTTTGGTTGATATAAGATACCATTATTGCACCCCCTTTACACAAGACATATTATACTTGAATAATTTATAACTTTCCTTTGCAGGCCTTGAAGGTCATAGGTAATCCACCCTTCAGCCATCTGATTCATACAAGGGCTGGAGCAGCGGACGGCAAGCCTTATAAGCAAGTATAATGTGATTGAGTATATCTCAAAGTGAAGCGGGGTAGGGTAGTCAGGATATCCCGACGGGCTCATAACCCGTAGATCAGTAGTTCAAATCTACTCCCCGCTATTTAATCTCGCAAAATTGAAAGCTCTTATGGGCTGAACGCGAGGGTCGATCTTTGCTTTTATTTGGGAGACATAGCCTCTCCCGCGACCTCTTCTCTGGCATCATCTACCCTCTTGGCGATCATGTTGCTGTGGCATCCGACCTCCTGGCGTGACCCCTGGATGGGGTCCCGAACCCCTCCCCGGACCCTCGCGAGAGCCAATAACTTCATTGTAGTGTGATCTCTGTGTCTTTGGCTCATCTTTGCCCCAGGTGAGATAAATAAACGTGGACAGTGGGCAAAAGTATATAATTAGGTACTGGCTGCAGCATATTGAAGATTTGCAGCAGATGGGCTCAAAAGCAACAGTCCTTGCCTGTCGATCTTACGGTCACGGGACTGCATATCTCTACAAGATCGCGATCTGGATTAAATCTGGTTCTCTGCAAAGAAGCCCTTCAAAGTTACAGCATGCATGGCGCGAGTGAATCTGGAAAAATCGTTGGCCTAGCAGGGTATGTAAGAGATATGAAAGAGCACAAGCAAGCTGATACAGAGACAAAAAAGATGACAAAAGCCGTGGAGACGGCACCCACAGCCGTTGTGCTAACCGACCTAGATGGCAGCATCGAGTATGTCAACCCCAGCCTCCTGAAGAGCGGAGGATTTCAGGATGCATCTGAGTTAATTGGAAGATCGGTATTTGATTTTACCAATGAAGAGGGTAAAAACAAGATCAAAGACGAGGTCATACCAGCCCTCTTCTCCCAAGACCGATGGCAGGGAGAGCTGACGTTGCGAAGAAAAGACGGCAGAACTTACATCGCAGAGATGATCTGTGCCCTTGTAAGAGATGATTTCGGGACTCCAAGCTACTTCCTGGTCAACTTCTACGACATAACAAACCGCAAACAGGCTGAGGAAGCCCTGCTATTAGATGACGCCCGGCTGGAGGCCCTTGTGAAGCTCAACCAGATGGACGAGGCCTCTATGCAAGAGATAACGGACTTCGCACTGGAGGCAGGAGTAAAACTCACCAACTCTAAAATGGGATACTTGGCCTTTGTAGACGAAGAAGAGAAGACCCTCGTAATGCATTCCTGGTCCAAGAGAGCTATGCAGGAGTGTGATATAGACCATAAGAAGATGGTTTATCCTCTAGATGAGACGGGCCTTTGGGGTGAGGCTCTGAGACAGAGAAAAGCGATAATAACCAACGACTATTCTTCTTGCCATCAGAAAAGGGGCGTTCCAGAGGGCCATGTTAGGATTCTTCGGCACATGAATGTTCCCATTATCGACAAGGGCAAGATCGTAATTGTGGCAGGGGTCGGCAATAAGGATGAAGAGTACAACGACGCCGATGTGAGGCAGCTCACTTTGCTCATGAGCGGTATGTGGAAGCTCATCTTGCGCCGCAGGACTGATGAGGAGCTGCATAGGCGCGATCACCTGCTTCAGGGCGTTGCCCAGGCGACAAACCAGCTCCTGTCCTCCGATCCAAATGCCATACAAAAGGCTCTTAGGATTTTGGGGAAGGCTGCGGATGTAGACCGCGTATTTATCATGGAAAATCGGGAAATCGAGAGCGATGAGCACCTTCAAAGCCTGCTGCTGGATTGGTGCCGCGATGGTGTATTGGCAGAAGCTGACGACGCTTTGCCAAGAGAGATCTTAAGTCATGCCCTTTTTCCGGGTTGGCATGAGATTCTTGCCTCTGGCAGCACCATCCAAGGGTCTGTTTCGAAGATATCCTCGCCAGAGCGTGAGTTCTTAGAACGGCTGAAGGCCAAATCTTTCTTAATTGCGCCGATATTCATCGATGGTAAGTTCTCAGCGATCATAGGCTTTAACGACTGTCATAATGACCGCCGGTGGAAGGAGAATGAAGTTGCAATTCTACAGGCGGCAGCAGGGTCTATCGGCGAGGCAATAATGCGCAGACGGGCAGAGGAAGCCCTGAAGAGGACTTATGAGGAACTGGAGAGGAGAGTACAAGAGAGGACGTCCTGGCTCATGAAGGCCAACGAGGCGCTTCAAGAGGAGATGGCCAAGCATAAGAAAACGGAAAAAGAGCTTCGTAGAGCTCAACAGGCGGCAGATGCCGCATCAAGGGCGAAGAGTGAGTTCTTGGCCAACATGAGTCACGAGATACGCACTCCCATGAACGCAGTGATCGGTCTTACGGGGCTTTTGCTTGAAACGAACCTCACACAGGAGCAACGCGATTATGTGGAGACCATCCACACCAGTGGAGAAGCATTGCTATCCATAATCAACGACATCCTGGACTTCTCGAAAATTGACGAAGGGAAGATGAATCTGGAGCTTCAAATAATCGATCTTAGGAAGTGCATAGAGACATCGCTGGATATGGTAGCGGCAGAGGCTGCCGAGAAAGGATTGGATCTGAGCTATGTCATTGATGATGGCCTGCCACAAACCATTTATGCAGATTCTGTTCGGCTGCGTCAGATTCTGACCAACTTACTGAGCAATGCAGTTAAATTCACTGACCATGGCCGTGTGACGATCACTGCACGTCCAGGAGACGAGCCAGGCAAGATCCATTTCATGGTAAAGGATACGGGAATTGGAATCTCCCAGGAGAACATCGGCAAGCTATTCCAGTCATTCAGTCAGCTGGATACATCAACTTGCAGGAAATACGGTGGCACGGGCCTTGGCCTGGCCATAAGCCGCAAGCTAGTAGAGCTTATGGGCGGCGAGATCTGGGCAAAGAGCGATCTTGGTTTGGGCTCGGAATTTCACTTCACAATAAAAGCAGATGCCATCCCAGAAGAGGAGCAAGACCGCAGGCTTGTCGGGAAGAAGATGCTGGCGGTGGTAAACGACGAGGCTTCCCTCAAGAGCCTGAGAGACCATGCCCGTGAATGGGGGATGCAGATATATCCAGTTGTCTCGGCCAGGGAGGCGAGGGAGATCGCATGGAACCGTTTTGATGTGGCAGTTCTGGATATTTGCATGCCAGGATCTGAAAAATTGATGGAGGAGCTGCAGGAAAAGCTTCCTGTGATCTTGCTGTCCACGTCTGACCTGAATTGCGCAAGCAGAAGCATCCTAGGAAAATCCGTCGAGCTCTCCGGGCTGCGTGCAGCACTGCTTGAAGCACTTACTCGTAAAGGCCGCTGCAAAAAAGTCTCCAGCTCTAAGGCAGATCACAGGGATATGAAAATCCTGCTGGCTGAGGACAATCCTGTCAACAGGAAGGTTGCGCTTCTAATGCTCAAGAAGCTCGGCTATAGCGCTGACGTGGCTGCCAACGGCCTGGAGGTTCTGCAATCACTGCGGCACAAGGATTATGACGTGATCTTAATGGACGTGCAGATGCCGGAGATGGACGGACTTAAGGCTGCAAAATTCATCAATGAGATGAAGCTGAAGAGGAGGCCCGCAATTCTTGCGATGACCGCATACGCCCTTGAAGGCGACAGAGAACGATGTCTGAGCGCAGGCATGGACGGCTACATCTCCAAACCAGTTAAGATCGAAGAATTGAGATCCGCTCTTGAGGATCTACAAAGGGATGTCGACCACTCTTCCTGATATAGCCAACCCCTAGCCGCAAAACTTGCATCCAGGTACAGTCTCCGAATTCCCTAGATACAGCACCTGGCTGCGGCTGCCGTAGCGAAAGACAGTTACTCCCTTGCAGCCCAGATCGTATGCCAGGTTGTAAACATTCAAGACGTCGCTCACGGTCGCTTCAGATGGCAGGTTCACAGTTTTGGAGACTGCGTTGTCTGTATATTTTTGGAAGGCTGCCTGAATCCTCACGTGCTGCTCAGGCGCGATATCCAGGGCTGTGACGAAAGTATCCTTGATGTCCTGTGGCACGTGCGCGATATTCTGAACAGAGCCCTTTTGGGCAATTTCTGCTCTTAGCTCTGGCGAATAAAATCCTCGTTCATGCGCAGCCTTCTCAAAGAGCGGCGAGACCTCTAGCAGCCTTGCGCCCTCCAGGACGTGCCGCACAAATGCGAGGGCAAAAAGCGGCTCAATGCCACTGCTGGTACCCGCGATGATGCTGATTGTGCCCGTTGGCGCGATGGTGGTCACAGTGGAGTTCCTCATAGCATCCCATCTCTTGAGCTTGCTCTGCTCGAAGAGCGGAAAAGAGCCACGTGCCTGGCCGAGCCGGGCAGACTCCGCCCGACCTTCAGTAGAGATGAAGCTCATGATCTCCTCTGCCAGATGGATGGCATCCGGGGATGAGTAGGAGACGTTCATCTTGATGAGCATCTCAGCAAAACCCATCACTCCAAGGCCTATCTTTCGGCTCTGCATTGTTGCCGTCTGGATCTGTCTGAGAGGAAAGCGGTTCATGTCGATTACATCGTCCAGGAATCGCACGGCCAATGAGACCAGATCTCTCAGACGGTCCCAGT
This sequence comes from uncultured Methanotrichaceae archaeon, assembly GCA_964604285.1. GTDB lineage: Archaea > Halobacteriota > Methanosarcinia > Methanotrichales > Methanotrichaceae > Methanothrix. The sequence continues at coordinate 48,525 of CAZRYL010000010.1, read as the reverse complement.
TCAGCTCACCCTTCTCCACAAGCCTTGATAAGTTAATGGAACCCAGGTTGCATGACTCGTAAGGCAGAAGTGGCTGCTCGCCACATGGATTTGTGGCCTCGATTTGAGCAGGAAAGGGATGTGCTGCGTTGATGCGATCTATGAAGATTATTCCAGGATCGCCTACCCTCCAGGCTGAGGTGGCGATGAGGTTCATCAGCTCTGCTGCCTCAAGGCTGCCCGTGACCTCTCTTGTGCGGGGATTGATGAGCTGGATCTCGCCTCTGGAGCGCACACTATCCATGAATGTATCTGTGGCTGCCACAGATATGTTGAAGTTCTCCAGGACGCCTGGCCTCTCCTTGGCTTCGATGAACTCCAGGATGTCTGGGTGATCGACGCGCAAAACCCCCATGTTCGCGCCCCGTCTGCGGCCGCCCTGCTTGATGACATCCGTAGCTGTGTCGAAGATGCGCATGAAGGAGACAGGGCCCGAGGCCACGCCGCCCGTGGCCCCAACCACGTCTCCTTTCGGCCGCAGCCACGAGAAGGAAAAGCCAGTTCCTCCTCCGCTCTGATGGATGAGTGCCATATGCTTTAGAGAATCAAAGATGCCTGTCAGTGAATCCTCCACGGGAAGAACGAAACATGCGGATAGCTGGCCCAGTTCCAGGCCTGCGTTCATCAGCGTGGGTGAGTTTGGCAGAAAGTCCAAATCCCTCATCATTCTCAGAAATTTGAGGCGATAGCCTTCTACATCGCTGCCGTATCGGCCTTCCGCCCGTGAGACATGCTCTGCCACGCGGGCGAACATCTCCCCTGGAGTCTCCACAACTTCCCCACGTTCATCCCTGCGCAGATACCTCTTCTTCAGCACCTCAACCGCATTGATGCTCAGCTTGAGGTCGTCAGTCACGCCCAGATAGCGCTTCGCTTCCCGAACGTCCGCACGCCTCTGGCGGTAGAGGATGTAGGCCTTGGCCGCTTCTGCATAGCCCTCTTCGATCAGAGTCTTCTCCACAATGTCCTGGATATCTTCCACGCCGGGAACGGATTTTTGAAATTGCTGTTCAGCAGCGTCTACCACTTTGCATGCCAGCTTTACTGCAGTGGTGCCTGAATCATTTCCCACAGCTCTGAATGCCTTGGCGATGGCAGAAGCTATCTTCTCGCTGTTAAACTTCACTATTCGGCCATCGCGTTTTCTAATGCTATTGATCATCCGGGGCTCCCGAGAAGTATATGATTCAGAATCGATATAAACATAGATGTCAAAAGATCGATGTTCACTCTCACGAGGTCCATAAAAATGAAGATCGCAATCTCAGGGAAAGGCGGCGTGGGCAAGACGACCTTGGCAGGAACCCTGGCCAGGCTATTTGCGCGCGACGGCTATAATGTACTCGCTATCGATGTTGATCCCAGTATGAATCTGGGCTCAGCTCTTGGAATAAAGCAGCTTCCAAAGCCCGTCACAGAGCATAAAGACCTTGTGCAAGAGCGGGCTGGCATGCCCATGGGCATGTTCAAGATGAATCCTAAGGTCGATGACGTGGTGCAAATGTGCGGCTGCACTGGCCCGGATAACGTAAAGTTGGTGGTCATGGGCACAATCGATTCCGGTGGTTCGGGCTGCATGTGCCCTGCCAACGCCTTCGTCAAAGCACTCATCAGGCACGTCATCACACGCGAAAAAGACCTGGTGATCTTGGATATGGAGGCGGGCATAGAGCATCTTGGCAGGGCCACAGCACGTGGCGTTGATGCCATGATCGCCGTGGTAGAGCCTGGCATGAGATCCATTGAGACTGTAGAGAGGATAATGCAGCTTGGCAAAGAGATCGGAATTACCAGGTATTTCGCCGTCATAAACAAGGCAGACAATCCTGGCCCTGTTGCCGAGAAGATGGCGCAGATGGGAATATCCGTTCTTGGGACCATACCGTTCGACAAATGCCTCGTGGAGGCCGATCTTGCAGGTGTGCCGCCCATAGATGCGAGCTGCCCCGCAGTGGATTCCATCAAAAAGATCAAGGATAAACTCGAGGAGATGTTCGGTAAAAAAGATGCAAAACAGTCCTAAAAGGTCATGGCGCCAGCTCTAAGTCCTTCTTTTACTACAGATCCTATGACCTTCGATCCCGGCCCCATGATCCGGCAGGTCTTCGCGACTTCCTCTTCAGGCACGACTATTACGAAGCCCATGCCCATGTTGAATGTCCGATACATCTCGGCATCATCCACATTTCCTAGCTCCTGCAGCAGATGGAAGACGGGCTGTGGCTCCAGTGGGTCGGTGATCTCGAAGCCCAGGGATGTAATCCTGTGCAGCTTGAGAAGCCCGGAGCCTGTGATGTGCGCGAGGCCGTGCACATCGCATTCTCTGACCAGCTCGACGATCTCGTGGTAGATCCTTGTGGGCGTGAGAAGCTCTTCTCCGATGGTCTTGTCGCTGCCAGGCATCTGGTCAAAGTAAGTGTACTTTGACTGGGCAATGATGCGTCTGGCCAGAGTATAGCCGTTGCTGTGAAGCCCATCGCTAGGAACGCCTACAAGCGCGTCGCCGACTTGAACTTTCTCGCCAGTTACGACCTTGTCCTTGTCCACTATGCCGATGGCTGTGCCTGCCAGGTCGAATCCCCTGATGATCTCGGGCAGCGAGGCAGTCTCTCCTCCCACGATCGTCATGTTTGAGAGCTCAGCGCCCCGACGAAGGCCGATGGCGATCTGAGCTGCACGTTCTGGATCCACTTTTTCCACAGCCAGGTAATCTACGAAGGCTATAGGCTCAGCTCCGATAGCATAAAGATCATTTACATTCATTGCAATGCAGTCAATGCCTACAGTATCCCATTTCCGAATGGCATTGGCGATGAGAACCTTGGATCCGACCCCGTCAGTTGTCATGGCTAAGGCGAAGCTGCCCATGTCCAGCAAGCCAGCATAGTGCCCGATCTCAGTCATCGGCGCACCGAAACCTTTGCGCTTGCTGGTCAAAACCGCCTTCATGGCATCTATGGATCTGTTTTCCAGGTGGATGTCCACGCCAGACTCTCTGTAAGTAAGCTTCCTCATGCCTCACCTCCCAAGGCCAAACTCCTGATGCAGCTCCTTTACGGCCCTCTCAGCATCCTTGGACGCGACGACGAAGGATATGTTGTGCTGGCCCGATGGCTGGCTGATCATGACCACGTTGATCTTCGCGGCACCAAGGGCCTTGAAGACCCTTGCAGCGACGCCTGGCGTTCCAGCCATTCCTGCTCCGACAACTGCCACAGCACAGACATCATGATCGTGAGAGATTTCCTTGACGAGGTCTCTTGGGAACTCAGAGCGCAGGGCATCTTCAGCCTTCTCGATCTGTCGCTCCTCAATTACCATGGAGATATTGGCCTCTGATGAGCCCTGACTGATCATGACTATGTTTATGCCTGCCTTCGCCAATGCTGTGAAGGCGCGAGCAGCCACACCAATGGTTCCAATCATGCCCGCGCCTGATATGTTCAGCAGAGCTACATTCTTGTGCAATGTGACAGCCTTTATCACATCTGCCTTCGGCACATCGTCATGCACTATCTGTGTGCCTGGTATTTCGGGATCAAATGTGCACTTGACCCGCACAGGTATGCCTTTTCTAATGGCGGGCTCAATTGCTCTGGGATGCAGCACCTTTGCCCCGAAGTAGGAAAGCTCCATTGCCTCGCGGTAAGAGATGGTGGGTATGGACTTGGCCTCCGGCACTATCTTTGGATCTGTGGTCATGACTCCAGAGGTCTCCTTCCAGAACCATATCTCGTCGGCGTCGATTGCAGCTCCAATGAGCGATGCTGACAGATCAGAGCCACCGCGACCAAGGGTTGTGATGATGCCCCTCTCGTCCTTGGCAATGAAACCGGCGACAACTGGAACGCCTTTTAGCGGGAGCAACCTTTGTGGAATCAGCTCATACGTCTTCTCTAAAGGCCGTGTGTCTCCGTAGTTGCTGTCTGTGATTATTCCTGCCTCAGAGCCTGTATAATGCTGAGATGGAATTCCCATATCCCGCAAAACTCCTGATAATATTGGGGCTGCAAGTTGCTCGCCGTAACTGGATATGTAATCCAAAGAGCGCGCAGTCAGCTCTCCTATGTAGCAGATGCCTATGTATGCTTTCTCAAGCTCAGAGAGCTTTCGAGCCACAATCTCTTTGGTCTCTTTAGCGATCTGGGGATCTTTTATAGCATCGTCTATGGCCTGATTGTGCCTTTCAGTGAGCTTTTCCATAAAATCGATCGCGTCAGAGACTTTTCCATCTCTTGCGGCCTTTCTTGCACATGCCAGTAGGTCGTCTGTTACGCCTTGCAGGGCGGATGTGACTAGGACTATCTCATTGTCGCGGCTGAAATGCTTGACCAGATCGCCCACATGCCTGAGCCGGTTTCCATCTGCTACGGAAACACCACCGAACTTCATTACCAAGCGCGCCATCGTAAAAACCGTTGCTTTGCTGTCTTCCTAGCGATTTAAGCTTTATCCACAGTTTTAGAAAACGCCCTGAGAAGGCCGAAGGCTTAAATAGATTGAGTCCGAGGATTCTCGGGTCCGAAAGTCAGGATTATAACCTTTATCTTAAAAATCGCGAGGCGTATTATGGGCAAGAGGAAGAAGATAGCAGAACGTGTGACGACTCTGATGGATAAGCCTGAGAGGATCAGGAACATCGGAATCGTGGCGCATATTGACCACGGTAAGACAACCCTCTCTGATAACTTGCTGGGCGGTGCAGGAATGATCTCCATGGACCTGGCAGGCAAGCAGCTCTTCATGGACTTCGATCCCCTGGAGCAGGCGCGTGGAATTACCATCGATGCTGCAAACGTGTCTATGGTTCACGAGGTAGATGGCGAGGAATATTTGATCAACATGATCGACACTCCTGGCCACGTTGACTTTGGAGGCGATGTCACCCGTGCTATGCGAGCCGTGGACGGCGCTGTGGTAGTCGTAGATGCCGTGGAGGGTGCCATGCCTCAGACTGAGACCGTGCTGAGGCAGGCCCTGCGTGAAGGCGTTCGGCCGGTATTGTTTGTCAATAAAGTCGACCGTATGATCAATGAGCTGAAAGTTGAGAAGAAGGACATGCAAGCGCGTTTGCTCAAGGTCATAGCTAACGTCAACAGACTCATTGAAGGAATGGACCCGGAGAAGTACAAAGCAGGCTGGAAGCTGGATCCAATTAAGGGAAACATTGCCTTCGGCTCTGCCCTCTATAACTGGGCTATCAGCGTGCCCATGCAGAAGAAGACTGGCATAGGCTTTAATGAGGTCTTCGACTATTGCCATAGCGGAAACATGAAAGAGCTCGCGGAAAAATGTCCTCTATTCAGAGCAGTCAACGATATGATCGTCAAGTTTCTGCCAAGCCCCATCGAAGCCCAGAAGGAGAGAGTCAAGGTCATCTGGCATGGCGACTGGAACAGTCCAGTGGGCAAAGCAATGGCGGCCTGCGATCCCAAGGGCCCCGTAGCTTTCATGATAAACAAGGTGAAGATCGACCCGCACGCAGGTGAGGTCGCCACTGGCAGGCTCTTCTCAGGAACACTGAGGCGCGGCATGGAGCTGTACATATCCGGTGTCAGCAACACAAACCGCATTCAGCAGACTGGAATTGTCATGGGTGCTGAGAGGGTCGAGGTGGCAGAGATCCCTGCCGGAAACATCGCTGCCGTCACAGGACTCAGGGATGCGATAGTCGGATCTACTGTGTCCTCCGAAGAGAACATGACGCCCTTCGAGCAGATCAAGCACGTCTCCGAGCCCGTCATGGTCGTGGCTGTTGAGGCCAAGAACACGCGCGATCTGCCCAAGGTAGTTGAAGTCTTGAGGCAAATTGCCAAGGAAGATCCGACCTTGCAGGTCACCATCAACGAGGAGACTGGAGAGCACCTTATGGCAGGGATGGGTGAGCTGCATTTGGATGTGACCATTACACGTCTGCAGCGCGATCGCGGCGTGGAGCTGAAGACATCTCCTCCAATCGTGGTGTATCGTGAATCCATCGCCGGCAGAGCAGGGCCGGTAGAAGGAAAATCGCCCAACCACCACAACAGGTTCTACATCGAGTTCGAGCCCCTCGAGCAGGGCGTGATCGATGCCCTGAAAGAAGGCAAGATCAGCATGAAGATGGATGAGCTTGAGCGCAGGAAGATCCTCATCGATAAAGGCATGGATAAGGAAGAGGCAAGGAATATTGCTGGCTATTATGGCACCAACATCCTGCTGAACATGACCAAAGGCATTCAGTACCTCAAGGAGACCATGGAGCTGATCTTAGAAGGCTTCGAAGAGGCCCTGAAAAACGGTCCCATTGCCAGGGAGCCAGTCCAGGGAGTCAAAGCCAAGCTCGTCGATGTCAAGCTGCACGAGGACGCTGTACACCGCGGCCCCGCCCAGGTCATACCCGCAGTGAGGCAGGCGGTTCAGGCGGGCATCCTCATGGCAGACCCGGTACTGCTGGAGCCCTTCCAGAACGTCTATATACAGGTGCCTCAGGATATGCAAGGAGGAGCCATGTCGGAGATACAGGGGCGCAGGGGATTTATTCTGAGCACTGAGCTGGAGGGCGACCTGACAACGATAAATGCCAAAATGCCTGTGGCCAGGATGGATAAATTCGCCGATGCCCTAAGATCCGCCACCGAGGGCCGTGTTCTTTGGTCCTCGGAGTTCGCTGGGTTCGAGCCGCTGCCTCCAAACCTGCTGCTTGAGACCGTCAGGCAGATCAGGACCAGGAAGGGCTTGAAGCCAGAGATGCCAAAGCCATCTGATTACTTGAAGGTTGTCTAGATTGCAGCCTTCGAAAAGATTAAACACCAAAGCAGAAATACAGAAAAATATGGATAGTGTAAGTTGGAGGAAATAAATTATGGCAGATACCAAGCCACATCTCAATCTAGCATTCATTGGACACGTCGACCACGGGAAGTCGACTACAGTAGGCAGATTGATGTATGAGACGGGTGCTATAGATGCACACGTAATAGATGAGTACAAGAAAGAAGCTGCAGCCAAGGGAAAGGCGACCTTTGAGTATGCCTGGGTTATGGACAGCCTGAAGGAAGAGCGTGAGAGGGGCGTGACGATAGACATCGCCCATCATCGCTTCGATACTGACAAATACTACTTCACAGTGGTGGACTGCCCGGGCCACAGGGACTTCGTCAAGAACATGATCACCGGAGCCAGCCAGGCCGATGCCGCTGTGCTCGTCGTAGCCGTCCCGGACGGCGTCATGGCTCAGACCAAGGAGCATGTCTTCCTGTCGAGAACTCTGGGCGTCAATCAGCTGATCGTAGCCATGAACAAGATCGATGCCACCACGCCACCCTTCGATGAGAAGAGATTCAATGAGGTGAAAGACGAGGTAGGCAAGCTCCTGAAGATGGTCGGATACAAGCTCGAAGAGGTACCCTTCGTGCCGGTCTCAGGTCTGATGGGAGACAACCTAGCCAAGCCCAGCGAGCACCTGAAGTGGTACAAAGGCCCGACTCTTCTGGATGCGCTGAACAACCTCAAGGTGCCCCAGAAGCCCACAAACCTGCCTTTGCGCGTACCTGTACAGGATGTCTACACCATATCTGGCGTAGGCACTGTGCCAGTTGGCCGCGTGGAGACCGGCATCATGAAGAAGAATGATAAGATCATTTTCCAGCCAGCCAATGTATCTGGTGAGGTCAAGTCCATCGAGATGCACCATGAGGAAGTTCCTGAAGCATACCCCGGAGACAACATCGGATGGAACGTGCGTGGCGTCTCAAAGAAGGATATTCGTCGCGGCGACGTATGTGGACATGTAGAAAAGCCACCGACAGTAGCCAAGGAGTTCAAGGCACAGATCGTTGTGTTGCAGCACCCAAGCGCAATATCGGCGGGGTACACGCCTGTGTTCCACTGCCACACAGCTCAGATCGCCTGTACCTTGACTCAGATTCTGGCCAAGCTGGACCCAAGGTCTGGCGCTGTCAAGGAGGAGAACCCGGCCTTCATCAAGGCAGGAGACGCTGCCATCATCATGGTTACGCCCTCCAAGCCCATGGTCATTGAGCCGGTAAAGGAGATCCCGCAGCTTGGCAGGTTCGCTATTCGAGACATGGGCACGACCGTCGCAGCCGGCATGTGCATGAGCGTAGTCCCACGCTAAATTTTTTTGGTGTTAAAACATGCAGAAGGCAAGAATTAGACTCTCTGGTACCAATCCTCTGATGCTGGACGACATCTGCAACCAGGTCAAGGGGATTGCTCAGAGAACTGGCGTGCACATGGCAGGACCAATTCCACTGCCCACGAAGAAGATGGTTGTTCCTTGCAGGAAGAGTCCTGACGGCGAGGGAACTGCTACCTGGGATCACTGGGAGATGAGGGTCCACAAGCGACTGATCGATCTTGATGCAGACGAGCGCGCTTTGCGCCAACTCATGCGCATCCAGGTCCCCAAGAACGTGAACATCGAAATCGTGCTGGAAAGTTAAAATCCAGGTAGGACGAAATCAGGGCTAATCCCCACCGGGATACAGCCCGCGCCTATACTTATATACTCCAATGATTTGGACTCGTAGTATAGTCTGGATAGAATAGAGGCCTCCGGAGCCTCGGACCCGGGTTCGAATCCCGGCGGGTCCGCTGCTATTCTTTTTCTCTACCCATGGATTCTTCAACTGTAAAACCAAACCTACATGAAAAATAGGTATTAATACTTTGATCACCATAATTTAGTCTGGAGGTGTTAGTATTAGGGCTGCGATGATGCTGCCTCTTCTCGCCCTTGGGATGCTCTTTGCAGTGGGCGCTGCACAGCCCACGGGGCATGGAGGTTCAGAATCTGGGGAGTTTACGCACAAATCGCTGATGTATTATGACTGGCTGTCTCCTTGGGACTCGTATTACTACTACCCATACTACTATACATACCACTATTATCCGAGATACTACTACCCATATTACTTCTACCCATACAGCTACTATTACACATACTACTGGTACCCAAGGTACTACTACAGATACTGGTACTGGTAAATTGTTGTAGTTTTTATTTTATTCTCCTTTATTGTATGGCATTTTTTCAAAAGATGCCTTTATGAACAGGTTTATCGTTTAGATTGGCTTGCAATGAACGATAAACAACTCGTGCTCGTCATCATCTGCATGACCTCTTTTATTACACCATTCTTGGGCTCGTCAGTTAACGTTGCCCTTCCGACGATCAATGCTGATTTTGCTGTGCCAGACGAGGTGCTGCTGGGATGGGTAGTAACGGGTTTTCTACTCTCCGCAGCCGTCTTCGTTGTGCCTTTTGGCCGGATAGCGGATACATTTGGCAGGAAAAAGATATTTGTCATGGGCTTGTGGATCATCGTGGTATCCTCCCTTTTTTGTAGCATATCCACCTCAGTCCAAATGCTGATAGCGTCTCGCGTGGTAGAGGGTTTTGGAAGCGCAATGATCTTTGGCACTGGAATTGCCATTCTCACCCAAACATTCCCTGCCAAAGAGCGGGGCTCGGTTCTTGGCATCAATGTCGCGATCGTATACCTAGGGTCATCGACCGGCCCCTTCCTGGGAGGGATCATCACGCAGCACGCTGGGTGGAGGTTAATCTACGCTGGAATTATGATTTATGCCTTGCTTGCGGCACTGCTTGCGCAAAGGAGTCTCAAGGAAGAGTGGCAATGCGGGGAGGCGGAACATTTCGATATTGCAGGCACAGTTCTCTACGGCATGATGCTCTTCGCGCTCATCTTTGGGCTCTCACTTATTCCCGATATGGCCGGAGCGTATCTCTTAGTGCTTGCAGCCATGATAATGGTCGTATTCCTGCGATGGGAATTGAAAACTGAAAACCCCATCGTGAAAATCGACGTCTTTCGCAATAACTATGTTTTTTTGTTCTCGAACCTGGCAGCTCTGATCAACTACAGTGCAACATTTGGCGTTGGATTCCTTATGAGCCTCTACTTGCAGTACATGAAAGGATATGATCCACAGACAGCAGGTCTGGTTCTCGTCGCCCAACCCATTGTTCAGGCCATCTTCTCTCCACTTGCCGGGAGGCTGTCCGACAGGATAGAGCCAAGAGTTGTCGCCTCGGCTGGCATGGGGTTATGCGTTATGGGCCTGGCCCAATTTGCTTTCTTGACGCCTGAAACATCGCTTGAAACCATATTCGCCAGCCTTGTATTCCTCGGACTTGGATTTGCCCTCTTCTCGTCGCCCAATACCAATGCCATCATGAGTTCTGTGGATTTGTGCGACTACGGGATGGCCTCAGGAATGGTCAGCACCATGAGGCTCATCGGTCAGATGATGAGCCTGGGCATCGTCATGTTCACGCTCTCTGTGATCATGGGGCATGTTGAGATCGCGCCCGAGCAGCTTGATAAGCTCATGGTCAGCATCAAAGTGGCCTTTGGCATCTTCGCGGGCCTGTGCGTAATGGGCACGATCTTCTCGCTGGCCAGGGGAAATTTGCAGAGAAAGATTGGGTCATAGTTCGATCTCTGTCTACTCCGCCCTCAGCGCCTCTATGGGATCGAGCTTTGCGGCCTTGTTCGCTGGATAGACCCCGGCGATGGTTGTGGTCAGCACTCCGAACAGGAGGCCCAGAAGAATTGAAGAAGGCGTTATGGCTGAAGGCAGCCCGGCCAGCGTTCCAATGGCAAAGGAGACGATAATGCCAATGACGATTCCGATGATGCTGCTCACGACGCCCAGCACGCCCGCTTCGAGCAGATACTGCATCCTGATGTCTCGCATGGTCGCGCCGAGGGCTTTCATGACACCTATCTCTTTAATGCGCTCCTTCACAGTCAGCATCATGACATTGGCAATGCCAATTCCTCCCACAACAAGTGATATGGCCCCGATTCCAGCGAGAGCGTACTTGATCATTGAAAGAACGCTCAGGAGCGATGAGAGCATGTCTCGTGCTGTTGTGGCATCGTATGCCTCGTCCTTGTGGTATCTCTTGAGATCGTTCTTGATCTTTTCGATTATGCTGTCCACCTGCTCCGGATCCTCGACAGTTACCCGGAAAGATCCATAATAGTAGTTTTCGTCACCGAGCAGCTCTTTCATGGCCTTGTGAGTGATGTACATAATATTGTTCTGGTTGTTCATTCCCATGCCCGCCGACTGCTCCTCTTTTTCCAGCACACCCACCACGGTAAAGTCCATGTATCTGCTTGTCTTGTAGTACAACCGAATCTTGTTTCCTGGAGTGATCTTCATCCTGAAAAGCTCCTGAGATACGCCCTCCCCGATTACGATGGATTTGTAGTCGGATGAGGTCAGAAACCTGCCCTGAGCCACCTTTTCCTTGATATCCGCCTCTTTGTCAGGGTCCACGCCGGTGAGACTGGCAGAAGCATTTGTATTGCGAAAGGCCACCACCACGCTGGCAGAGGTCTCTGGAGCCACATTTTTTACCCCCACGACGTTCTCCAGCACCTTCGTATCCTTGTCTGTGAACTTCGCGGGCTCTGCAGGATTTTTGCTAGCCTGGCCTGGTCCCCCAAAATGGGCACTCCCAGGCATCACACGAATCACATCCAGATCAAGGGTGCTGAACTGAGAAGAAACGCCGGAGTAAAGTCCCTCGCCCACGGACATCATCACCACAATGGCCATGACACCGATGATTATTCCCAGAGAGGACATGAGAGTCTTGAATCTGTCTGCTTTGAAGCCTACGGCAATGAACTCCAGCATATCGGATAATTTCATCTGCAGCCTCCAGCCTTCTACCTTGATCCGTTCTTTGGCCTGAATGGTAGCTTGTTCTTACGATACAAGTACACTCCAGCAGCTATTAAGACAAGGATCAGGATTCCTGCAGGCTGAAGGAAATTGTTCTGCTTCGTATTGTCCAGCGGCGGAGTATAGCTGGTGACATATGGCTCGGATTGGTGCCAGGTATCTCCATTCTTGAACTTAGCAACAAAGCTGATGTTATTGTCCCCTTTGAGCGGCTTTGAGCGGTCAGCAGCCTCCAGACTGAAACTGATGGTGAAGACCTCATCTGGATCCATGGTTCCGATATAGTATTCGTCCGGAGAGAATTTGATTCCCTTTGCCGAAGGGATGATGGTCACAGCGTTGAGCGTATTCTCACGTGGATTGGCCACGTTGAGGTTGAAGCTCTGCTTGGATGTCGAGGCCTCAGCGCGGGCCATGTTCACGGTTGCGGAATCAACCTTGATGGGAATCTCGCGGTTGATGGTGATCATGTCATAGCCGCCCTGTACCTGAAAGTTCAACAGATAGGTCCCGCTGGTGATGTTCTCAGAGGCCTTGATCTTATAGTACGCAGTGATCTTGTCATTGGGGCCGATCATGCCCAGGTTATTATAATCGGATGTTAGCACTTTCAAGTACTGTGTGCCTTTTAGCACCGTCTTATTGATGGGCGTGGACAGCAGGGAGCTTTGAGCTGTGCTTCCCGAGCCCGAATCCTTGCCAGCGCCATAGGATGCAGCTCCGTTTTGCATCTCGATGGCCAGTAAGGCCTCATCGCCGGGCATCAGCACTGCGGGCGTGGTCGTACATTGGATATTCACGGGCATGTGATACTCGTAAGCGACTGCCGAGCCCGTTATCAGCAGGAGCAATAAGAAAAGTTGCAAATATTTGATCATTTATGCGTTCTCCAGAATTCGTCCATCTCTGAGCCTTATGACGCGACTGCAGTTCTCGGTTATCTCAGGATTGTGGGTGACCATGATGATGGTCCTGCCGTCTTTATTCAGGCGGGTCAAAATATTCATGACCTCTTTGCTGTTCTTTAAATCCAGGTTGCCTGTGGGCTCATCAGCGATTATGATCTTGGGATCGTTGGCCAGAGCCCTTGCGATTGCCACCCTCTGGCGCTCTCCTCCCGAGATGTTCAGAGGACTGAAATTCATGCGGTGAGCAACATTTACCGATTCAAGGAGCTTTATGGCACGAGCATTGCGCACCTCGTGAGGAACATCCGATAGCATCATGGGCACCTCCACATTCCTTTGGACCGATATGCGGCCGATGAGGTTGAATGTCTGAAATATGAACCCCAGCTCCTCGCGCCTTATGCGAGCCAGTTCGTCATCTGTAGTCTGGCTTATGTCCTGGTCCAGTAGCAGGAACTGGCCGCTGGTAGGTCGGTCCAGGCATCCCACTATGTTCATGAGCGTGGACTTGCCGCTTCCCGACGGGCCCATGAGTGCTATAAACTCGCCTGCCTCTATCTCCAGGTTTATGCCCTTAAGAACGGGATATTCAATCTCACCAATGCAGTAGGCCTTCTGGATATCCCTTAATTCTATCACATTTGTAATGCACGCTCACCTTCTTTTCGTGCTGATTTTATTTGCTGGCTTTTTGAGAATTATGGTCCCATCCCCAGGCTGATCTACAGCTAACATGTCTCCTTCATTTAGATCCAGCTTGTATCTTAATAGCAGTGGAAGCAGAACTTTGCCATTTTGAGTCAATTTCGGTAATGGACATCTTTTCACAGCCTCAGGATTCCGACGTTGAGATCACTGCATCTTCTTCTCGTTTCTTCCAGACCCTCAATCCGTGATGGTTCTTTGTCAGGGCGAATCCCAGCCTTTTCAACTCTGATCTGGCTTCCTGGGGGCTCAGCCCGCAGGCTTGAGCAACGCGCTTCAGTTCTCCGCGATCGAGAATCTGGCCCCTCAAACATGGTTTATGCTTCATGTATTCTTGGATTGCTTTCATGGTCTGACCCCATAAAACCTAATGTCTCTGGGCAAAACCAGATAGGGCGTGCAGTGCATGGAACGATATATAAAAACTGAACCGAACGAACGAGATTTTTTATGAGCATGAACGATCTGAAAAATACATTAAAACAGTTCTGTTTGGATTATAAAGCCCGAAGATAGTTCTATTTGTGTTTTCAACCTTATGTAATCGATTCATCGATGCGCAGTTGCCATTATGCAGGATTATTATATTCTGGCTTGCTAAGCAGAATCTTATAGACGCCGGAAAAGCCGTTTGCATTTATGGTCAGCTCTCCCTCACAGGTCTCCAAGAGCCCCTCATACAATACAATTAGCACAAGGTACCCCACCACAGATGTGCTGTCTTCGTTGGCGCGAGCATCTGCCAGATCTGCATCAATGCAGATTCCAGTCCCAGATTGATTTATATTTATGTTTTCTAGTTTATATAAATATTTACTTATTTTTATGTCACCAGCATATGTTATATCAGCCTTCTGCTCGCTGATCGCATCTTTCAGCTCTTCGATGCTCTTGTTGGCATTCATTAGGTTCCTTATGATCATGGGTTCCACATGTCTGACCTTCTGGACACTTACAAAAAGGGCATGAGACTCGTTTTCTTTGATTGCGAAGCCCTGTCCTGTGTAGACAAGATCGACGAGAGGCCCATTAGGATCGCTCTCATTGAGTGCATGATCTCGCTCCCTGAATCCAGGCATATCCATCGGCACATGACCATTCTGATTTGGGCCCCTAAAGTCTGGCTTTGATGCGATAGATGAATCATCATAATATGGTGCGGCGAAAGCCTGACCTAAAAAGTTAAAGAGCACTACAATCATCGCCCAAATCACCATCAGAACCACCAATAGTCTAACAGAATTGTTCATATAATTCCTCGGGGCGGAACCGTTCGAGTTCCGTATTTATATTCAGATTATTATTAATGTTTTAGTCTTAAATATAATTGGTCAGGATATACGAACCCTGACCTACAGATTCTATCTAATCAATTAGAGGATGCATAAATTAAATTATTGTCCCTGGCACTGGCGGTTCTGATTCTGCTCGCCAATTGCCTTCTGGCAGGTCATACTGCAGTCCATCATGGACCTGGGGGCACATTTGTCGTTTGCAAGCCCCATCATTGGAGCA